>JBATMZ010000175.1:0-1830 GCA_049290115.1 Saprospiraceae bacterium
GTTAAAAACCCTGATCGAGTAAATGTATCGGTCGATGGAAACTATCGATTTAGCCTCGATGTTTCTCAGGTAGGCGAATTGGGGGTGAAAGTTGGCAGAGACTATACCCAAGAAGAGCTTGCGGTTATTGAGACCGAGAGTGAATTTGGAACACTCTACGGGAGGGCACTTGAGTATTGTCTCATGAGACCACATAGCGTTCGCGAAGTTCGCGACTATCTCTACCGAAAGACTTTGACAAGAAAATATCTAGATAGGCAAGGTAAGGTCAGGGAAAAGCACGGCTACTCCCCTGCCCTTACAAACCGAGTGTTAGAAAAATTACAACAAAAAAACTATGTCAATGATGAAAATTTTGCTCGCTGGTGGGTAGAGAGTCGAAATATTACCAAAGGCACTTCCCTGCGTAAGCTAGCCGCTGAGCTACAAGCCAAGGGAATAGCAAGTAATATGATCGAAGAAGTGCTAGGGGAATCAGCTCGCACTGATGAAAATGAGCTAACGAAAATCATTGCCAAAAAGCGCAGTAAGTATGCGGACGACCAAAAGCTAATGCACTATCTAGCTCGACAAGGTTTTCGCTATGATGACATAAAAGCTGCACTTGCTGAGGGGTGACTCTCTAGCGCACGACGACTGATCTGCACACCACCTTTACTTTTTTACTTTTCCACTCTTTCAATCCCTCTCCTATTATTTCCTATAAACTAACAAAAACAATGCGGCCGTCTCAAAAGTGTTAGTTTTTTGAAAAGAGGAGGAGAAAAAAGATAATTAAAAAGAATTGAGAATTGAGAATTGAGAATTGAGAATTGAGAATTGAGCATCAAGCATCAAGCATCAGGTATCTAGTATCAAGTATCAAGAGAATAAGAAATAAGAGTTGTTTGGTTGTTCTTATGGTGTGTCACGATGTGTTGCTTCTGGGGCGTGTTTGCGGGGTTTGCGAAATGGATTGACGTAGCTACCGACGACTTCGTGGAGCTCTGGTTCGGGGATTTTTGCTTCTGAGTGGACGACGATTGAAGTTCGGCTGATTTCGATAATCTGTGAGCGGTGGATAACGAGCTCTGTATCGTTGAAGCTCTTCAGTAGCGGTCGGCGAACGGTAAGTTGCTGGACGATGAAGCTACCTGTGTCGATCGTATAGTCAACGACTTTGCCGAGTGATTTTTTGCGCTGGTCAGTTACCTTCATGCCGACCAGAGAGAAGTTGAGATCGACAAGCTCTTGTAGTTTAATCACGTCGGATAGCGGCACGATTTCGTCGATTGAGTCAACAATCATTCCAAGATCACTTAACTCGCGGATATCGACAATACGTAAGATGTTTGTCTGCTGGTTTTTGAGCAGATGGCCCGTGACAGCGTAGCAAAGAATAGAAAGTGTTGCGGGGTCGATAATCGGCTCACCAGTACGTGCAATCTCGCCACCTGTCTGGAGGCTCATAACTGGTGAGTTGAGAAGTGATGAGCCTAGCAGTATCATGTCTATAGTATACCAGCTAGTTAAACGGGTTTGTCCGCCCGGAGGGCAACACAAGAGGTGTGCTGCCGCTATTAAGTGACTTTACCTTTTTGATAGTTTGGGTGTCGAGAGTGGGAGATGAGGGTGTGGTTAGTGTCGTGTCAGTGACTGAACTACTCGATATCGTTTCGTTTAGTAAGAATGTTGCGGCTGAAAGTCCTCCGATAGCAAAGAGCGCAAACAGCACCACATGATAACGATGGAGGATTTTTGCAAGTGTTGTCTGTAGTTGATTGGCATCAAAGTCAGTTTTCATTATCGTACATATACCTCTATTGATAGTGCATCACTCGTCACGCTATT
>JBATMZ010000176.1:0-3040 GCA_049290115.1 Saprospiraceae bacterium
AGTCGGCCATTTCCAAACGATGTAACCATGTTTTTGAACGAAGAACGACTTCCGCTACTTGATAATTCCTGTTTATAAAGTAAAAAACCCATATTTCCATGACGAGGATACCTGTTTATAAAGTAAAGAACCCATATTTCCAAACGATGAAGCCATGTTTTTGTACGCATAACGACTTCCGCTACTTGATAATTCCTGTTTATAAAGTAAAGAACCCATATTTCCACGACGAGGATACCTGTTTATAAAGTAAAGAACTCAAATTTCCATGACGAGGATACCTGTTTATAAAGTAAAAACCCAAATTTCCGAGACGATGAAACCACCTTATACACTTTTTAATAGGTTTCATCGTAATGATGTTGCCCACTTTTTATCGGAGAAGCTTGTTTGAAAATAGTGTAACATCGGGTTAGATCAAAGAAACGGAGGTTTGATAAAAGGATAATCTTCATTTTTTTTAAAAAGAGCAGTAGCCATTTGACCTATTTTGATAAAACTACATCATATTAATATATAGTGTTTTTATTCTGGAGTAAATTTAGCCACCCATTCCGGAACAAAGTGAGCCACTTTCATGAGAATGATTTGATAGCTATTAGAGTTAAGAAACCAATATGGAAAATCGGACGACACCGATGGCAAAATAGAAAATGTGCTTGCAAAAGAGTTGGCGTTTATGTTTGTCGTGTTCGATGTCATTATTTAAAACATAATCTTCACATCTTCTTTATAATTCTGCAATGTTCCGTTAAGACTGGCTGACCATCCGTCAATAAATACTTTCCCGATTTTTATAGCTTTTGCATAATCATCACTTGTAATTTTCTTGCTGTTTGTTATGTAAAAATGGTTACCGATTTTGTAAATGCTATCTTATACCACTTCATCTGGAATTTGTGTATAGCGAATTGCCCCCTGCTCAGATTTCATTTCCTCAACTCTATCTAATGGCATCCCTGAATATATTTTAACTTTTGTCGCTTTGGCTTTTTGCGGACCAATGTAATATCTGTAGCCTAAACCATCTTCTCCTCTTCTGATAACCTTATCCAAACAACCTAGTCCTTCCTCTGATATGAGGGGTTCAATTACTCTTTGAAAAATCTTTCCATAACTCATTGTGCTATAAATACTCCCGGTTATCCAAGTTTCTTTTAGTTTATGGCTTTCTCCATTTTCGTACTTTTTTAACTTCCATTGACCCTTTTTAAATACTTTAACTAATTGATTTCCGACAGTAAATTCTTCACCTTCACCCATTTACTGAATTTCAAAAATAAATTTAACTGAAGAGTAATGCTCTTTCGGACGAGTCTGAACAAATAAGTTTGTTTTAGAATATACTAATACATTTTCAATTAAGGAATAAAAGGTTTTTCTTCGGTTAAACTTTTATCAGCATACCTTACTTGGATACTTAAAACAGTTTGAAAATTCTCTTCTCCAAAGACATCATTACAAAGCAATTTCAAGTTTGCTTGTTCATTGTCATCAATGCTTATAAAACTTGCACCATCCTTATTTAATAAGTCTCTCGATAATAAAAAACAAGGATACATAAAAGCAAGCCATCCGTTATGGCTCTTTTTGGTTCTGAAGCTAAAGTCCATTCTTGCAAAATCACTTTCGCTCAAGTTCGCCATAGTAAATTTTTTTTGAGTTGCCTGTTCATTATTGAATGTGGTATCACATATTTTCAATCCCCTGCTATTTATTAATATTATAACTTAAGAATATAGAAAATCCAGTATTACTTTTATTAAAAACTATCTTAGGCGCAATATTAAAATAATTATTTTGCACCTTTATAGCTCCTATTACACCAAGTGAAACTATAAATGAATCATCTGTAAAGGTCTCTTTATCAACACCGTCAGAAAGAGTAGCCTTACTTGATCCATATTGAGCCTCAAGAAAAGGTAATAATCTAATTTTTTCTACTGCATTCACATTCTTTACAATTATTACGCTACCAGAAAATGAATTGGCTGTTAAATCAATTCCTAAGTCATCAAATAATCCACCAGTATCTGTTGTTCTTTGGTATCCAATACCAGCACCAACTGAAATTGGAATTTCACTATCTTCTTTAATAAAATAATATTCTAAATATGGTAATATGTAAAACTCACCATAATCATCAATATTATCAAATGATGATTTTCCAATATTCACACCAAAGTTTAAAACGCCGTTTGGGCTATATCCTATACCACCATATACGGAACTTTGTGTACCAATCCCAAAATAACCTACACCAATGTTTGTTCCTGATTCTCCTTTCTCAAGGAAAATGGCCTGTCCAGATAACTTCAAAGAACCCATCACCAAAATGATGAGAAAAAAGATTTTAAATTCTCTCATTACTAATTAAATTTATAAGGTAAAAATACTACAAAAGTATCACAATAAGTTAATATATTTACATTATATTTTATAATATGACTCGACCAGCAAAGATTATTCCAACTTGACTTAGTCAAACTATTTTTTACACCTGTAAAACAAAACCTTTAATATATTGATTTAAACGCATGGAATGGAAAAGGCACTTATTTTATTAGAATCATCAATGATTTTGGTCAAATTGTAGATACAAGAAATATTATTTTACATTAAATCAATTGAATAAAATATACTAATCAAAAAGTTATCAAAAATTATAATTCTATTTTTTGTTATCTTAGGCTCAATTCTTTTTGGGACAGTTATCTATTTTTTTCTGAGGTTTTATACCGTTTCCTCCACTCTCCCAAATTTCCTATATTTGCCCTACAATTCTCGACACCAAAACAAATATGACTTTAGACCAATACATAGACAACATAAATAAACGATATAAACTTGGTAATGCTACTGAGCATACATTTCGTGGAGACTTGCAGCAACTATTAGAAACTTTAGTGCCTGAAATCAGGGCAACCAACGAACCCAAAAGACAATCATGTGGAGCGCCCGACTATATCCTGACCAAAAAAGAAATACCAGTAGGTTTTATTGAAGCAAAGGACATTGGCGACAAAGACCTTGAAGGAGC
>JBATMZ010000177.1:0-1534 GCA_049290115.1 Saprospiraceae bacterium
AGCGTTGCGCGGTCTTCGGCGTCGTGGTCGCAGATGGTGGCCAGGATGTTTTCACCCTCGGACAATGCCTTGATTTGCTCCGAGTGCCGCCTGACCGTGCGCCCCGTCATGTAGAGTTCGCGGTACATGATCAGCGCCCCGTCCGGGTCTTCCGCCCACCATTGGCAGACGAATGGGTTGGTGTAGCCGAAGTCAATCGCCCGATAGCGCGGCCAGGACTCCCAGCCGGCGGGCATGTGCTGAATTTGATGGACGGCGGGATCGTACTCGTAGACCTGCCCTTCTGCCGCAACCCACAACCCCAGCCGCCCGCGCTTGTAGCGCACACCGGTCAGGCTGTCGAGGATGGCCAGCGACTTGCGCCCCTGCGCCGTCCAGTCATGCGCAAGCGGGTCGAAGAGCGCCGGGTTGTCTTCGTGGCGACTCTCAAACAGGCGCAGGGACGCGCGTTGCTTGATCCAGTGCTGCGGCGGGCCGGGATTGCAATCGCCCATGATCTGCGTGAAGGGCGCATTGCCGGCGCGGCCGGTCGCGCGGCCCATGAGCTTCTCCCAGTCATCAAGCTGCAATTCTTCGGCTTGGTTGACGTAGATGAAGTCAAACTCTGCCGACAGGAATTTATCGGCGTTGTCCATCCCGCCCACCGTCAGGCGCGAGCCGTTCGGGTAGGTGTAATGTTCGGGCGATTCCCCGCCGTACTTGCTGATTGGGCTGCCGGGGTGGTCGGGAGGGACGGTCAGCACCTTCTTCTCGTAGGTGACGACGGCGCTGCCCTTGACGCTCTTGTAAGTCTTGCGCACCATCAACGCCTGGCTGTGCGGGTAGAGGCATAAGAGCGCGTGCAACTTGTAGAGCGCCGCCATCGTCTTGCCGCTTTCGTAGGGGCCGGACAAGATCGCCTCTTGCCCGCGGTGTGCCCAGAACGCAGCGGCGCCGCCGTAGAAGGCGGGTGCGGTGGCGACCTCGGCAATGTACGTCATTGTTTCAGTTGTTCCAGCAGCCCCGGTGCGATGACCAGCACGGGCAACTCGCCACCCTGCGGGCCGGAGATCTCGGTCTGTGATTTCTGCTTGTAGTCGCCCATCATTTCGAGCGCCAGTTTGCGGTCTTGGTGATTTCGGGGATCGGGGTCGCTGGCGCTTGTGGCCAAAGCGTTGAAGATATCGCGCCGATGGCGCAGCAATGGCGCCGCCTGCATCCTGGCAATTTCGTCGTTGATCTCCGGGTGCTTTTTTTCCCATGTACTGAAAACACGTTCGCTCGCCAACCCCAAGATTTCCGTTGCCAATCGCCCCTTGGTGGGCGGATTGCGGCTGGCGTAGGGGGCGGCAGACCAGGCAATGTAAACCGCCTTGCGCCAGTCCCACCCGCGCCGACTCAGTTCGAGATAGTCGTCCCACCAATCGCTACCCTCGAACGCGGCCAGAAGCTCTGCGTAAGCCTTCCGGCTCTCGGCTTGCCCCGGTACGCTTGGTGATGCAGGAAAGGTCGTTTCTGCGTCCAATAGGTATTTTCGGAACTTTTTACTTACAGG
>JBATMZ010000178.1:0-26965 GCA_049290115.1 Saprospiraceae bacterium
CTATATCTCCCTAGTTTATAAACTTTTCAATTCAAAGATATTCAAATAATGATGTATCCTTGCGTAACTTTGGACATATTTTAATGTGAGAAAATGTACCAAAGACTACAATTACTTTCCAAGATGATACCATTTTTATTTTTTTCTGGTTTCTTTTTAATCCTTCGACACTATCAGTATAAAATATATAGTCTGTTACCATGTGATGAAAAATAATCATGGTACACAAAGGATTTGTACAAATGTACTTTTCACTGGTTGGGTACAGCCACTTTCAATGTCTAAATGTTTTAATTCGTAGGAAAATCTTATTATTCTTTAGATTCCAATCAAAGGAATTTATTTCTATACAAGGTTCTATTTTTAATATTTTTACCCTTATCGTCTGTGGAAAAAACATTCTAAAAACAAAAACTAAGGACAAATTTTGATAAGGGGAAAGCCAAAAACATGGATTCCCTTAAGACCCAAAAAGTAAATTCCTTTGTCCAGGAAACTTATATCCACTTGGCCATTTTCAACCATTAGTTCATATCGACTTCCATTTATTTGAAAAAGTTCTACTTTATCTTCCTTAAACTCGGCATTTAAAAAAATGCTTTCGCAAGCTGGATTTGGATAAAAGGTTAATCCAGTTTCTTTTAGATTTTCCTTTGTAAAAATAGGAAAATCACCAAGTATAATGGCGTAGGCATTGGTCGAACTGGTAACGTCCGAAATGCCCGCATCTCCAGATACAAGTATTGAAGTAGAATCAAATTGGATGATACTTTTGAAATGTGCTGAATATGAAAAATCATCTTCATATTTCCATAAAATATTGCCTTGACTGTCGACTTTTGATATCGAAAATCTTGAGTCAGGATTAAATGGAAAATCTGTATAATACAAATCTCCCAAAATAAATTTCCCATTTTTTTGAATGATAAACTCGTCGTAGTTTCCACTAATGTTTAAAACTGGTTTCAAATATTGTTTATTTACAATTTCCCAAATCGTACTCTTGTCAATGTAATTTGTTAAGATGAATAACCGATTTTGTTCATCCTTTTTCATGGATCTAATTTCTCCTTGAACCGATATTTTAGTTTGCTCCTGTTCAATCAAATCGACATTATATGTATAAACATTTAACGTAGAATCCACTGGATGCCAAAAAGACAATGCTGCTTCATCTATTTCCAAAAATTTTACCTGACTTGTTTCATAATAAACTTGTTTGGATATTTTTTGATGAGTTGTCAAATCAAAATAATAGATCATATGGTAGTTGATAGTAGGACTATTAAACCCTCCCTTTGAAGAAGTTCCCGCTGCAAAATACCTTTGGTCTTTTATTGACGCAATATTTAGATTGTGTCTGGTTCCTAAAGAGTTTGTAAAGTTTTCAACTACTTCAAACGATGGGTTGATAAAAGGATATTTGACCAGAGATCCATTACTTAGCGTAATATAATATCCACTGTGTGATGTATCAATATGTATCGGCCAACTAAGGTTCTGTGATGGAATTTCAAGCGTTTTTGAAGTATCAAACGATTTATCAATAATGGTAATTCTTGGTCTATCTGAAGTGTAATCTCCTAAAATGATTTCATGGCCAAAAAAGTTGAGCGTACTTGCATGACTTCCTTCTTCTAGTTCAATTTTTTCCAAAACATTTTGTGACCAAACTGAATTGGTGAATGGTAGGAGAAAAATGAAGTAAATAATCGTAACTTTTAATGTTTTCATATTTTTATTTCTAGCAACAAATATTGATGTTAACACTAATTTTATGATAAATATAAAAATTATTCTTCTTGCTTACAAAAAATGATTTCTTCATCCGTTTCCTCATGTTGGTTTGACGTGGTTTTAATTTTATACTCTGTAATGACTTGAGTACTATCTCTGTTGATTTCGACTATTTTTTCTGTTCGAATGACATCTTTAAGCATGGTTTCAAAATCATGACCAATTCCATTTTCTAGGACTTTTGAAAACCTTAATTCACAGGTACAATCATCTGTCCAAATGCCCAAAAATTCTATTTTGAGCTTACTTTTGACCACATGTTCAACTTGAACAAATTGAGTTTCATTTTTTGCAGAACGATTAATCTCGTAAATGCCAAAAATCTTATCGATTTTACTAAAATTTCCTTCGTGAACTTTTCCACAAGGTATTGGAGCCATTTTTTGCCCATTTGAAGAACAAGAATAAGTAAATATGCATAAGAGAAGGATGTAATTTTTCATTTTGCTATGTGATTTAAGTTATTGATATCATATAATTAAACAAACTTAGGGTTCGGATTTTTTCATTCATCTTTAGTTTTCAACCTTATCTTGGTAAGCTTACAATAAACTCAGCGCCTTCATTTTCTTTTGTAATCACTTTGATATCACCACCATGTGCCTTGACTATATCGAAACTCAAGGATAACCCTAAACCTGTGCCTTGACCAGCGGGTTTTGTGGTAAAAAAGGGTTGAAATATTTTTTCTAAAACGTTGGACGGTATACCCATACCATTGTCTTTAATCGAAATTTGAATACTTTTTTCTGTTTTTTTTGTCGTTACTACTACCCTTGGAATAAAGACATTTTCGTCGATTTCAACCGTCATTAATGATTGCTGTTTTTTAATGTGAACAGAATAAAATGCATTGTTCATCAAGTTGAGAATAACCCTTCCGATGTCTTGGGTAAAAATGTCAACCATTCCTACATTTTCATCATAATGCCCTTCATAAGATGCATCAAATAATTGAAATTTGACCTTACATTCCTGATAAGTAATCCGAAGATATTCATCACATAGATTATTGAGTGAAACGGATTCCTTTTGGCCATTGCTAGATCTACTATGCTCTAACATACTTTTAATGATTGTTTCCGCTCTTTTACCATGTTCTCTGATGCGTTGTTCGTTGATCGATATATCATCAGCTATAGCAACAACCTCTTCTATATTGCCTTTTTCGAGCTCTTCTTTTAATTCGCCGATAAGGTCTTGGTTAAGTTCCGAAAAATTATTGACAAAGTTTAGTGGGTTTTGGATCTCGTGTGAAATACCGGCTACCAATTCTCCAAGTGAAGCCATTTTTTCGGATTGAATCAGTTGGGCTTGGGTCGACTGTAATTCTAAGAGCGTTTTTTCAAGCATTATTTTTTGCCGGTCGATTTCTTGTTTTTGGACGTCGAGCATCAAATAATCTTTTCTTTTTTGTCTATAAGACATTAATAAGTATAAAATAAAGCCAAACATCAGACATATCACTAATAAGCCGGAACCTACAAATATGATAACATCGGAAGAATTGAACGGTGCATTTTCCATTTTGGCCGATTAAGGATTTATTCTGGAAGTTTTTTCATCTAAATACATAGACAAAGAGTACACAATATACAATAATCCACTAAAAATTAAATTTATGGAATAAATAATCACTGGCGGATTGGTAAAATTATACACTTTGAAACTATGAAAACCCCACACTAGAATATTGAAAGAATAGTACATCAATACCGCCGAATTAAACCAAAAAATACCTTCACTTGCCAGGTTTTCATATATCATCGAATTTTTAATTTTCAAAAATAATATAAGAGAAATAAACACCAATAATACACTCTCTACGATCATAATATTGGTATTCGTATGGTGCAACGGCTGCAAGTATTTAGTATTCAATATTTCAGCAACAACAATTAAAATCATCGATAACGACAATACCTTTTTCCATCTTTTATTGGTATGAAAATTTGAAAATACCTGGATGTAAATAAAATATTCGAAGGGCGTAAAAAAATGATATATTGCGCTATTGGACAAAAGAAATTTATAAGCAAAATATTTGGCTATCAATTCACTTAAAAGGGTAACAATAATCAATAGTCCCAACCACTTAAACGGTTTACTTACTTTGGGAATATAAAACAAACTGAATACGGAACAAGCAATCAGTACGCTGTAGTAAAAACTGTGGTAAAGATCAAAAAACATGTATTAGTTTGGACAGAATGGGGGACATGGGTCTGCCTTATCAAAAATTGATGACTTACTAGCATCTTTTTTGTCTGATTCACTAGTGGGAATTAACAAATTATCTCCTTGCATTCCTACGGCTATCATGTGGTAAGAAGGCAAAGTCATCCCTGAAGTAGGATCTTGAGCGCCTAAGTAAAACATGACAAAATCTGCCGGATTGCCACCACCTGACTTATTGTTATTAATGATTTCTAGTAATTGACTGGCTTGAATTTTAAACCCTTCCAAGGGTATTTGTTCTGAGCCACTATTGCCGCTCACCTCCATCATCAATGGCTGAAGAGTTTTAAATTTATTTTTTAAAGCAACGGCTTCATTCCAAGAAATGGCGCTACTTATAGGCACAACACTATTGGGTGATACTTCTTTTTTTTCTGTAAAAAAACTGAAAACTAAAAAACAAACTATCGTAAAAATAGCTGCTAAAAAGCCTGTAAATACATTTTGAATATGGTTTTTCATTTTGTTGAAATTAGATAGGTTAACGATAAAATAAATTCAAAAATACCTAAATATTTTTGGAAAGATAAGGATAAAAGCCTGAAAGTAAATTAAATTCTTACAAATATCCCAATTGCTTAACTAAACAATTACTCAAAATTACCAAAACTTATCTTCTTTTGGAAGCGTAGATAAGTAGTCTTTTGTTTGTTTATATCCTGTTTTAATTAGTGACCGCCACTTGCTCCAATCCAAGAAACCAAAACCTTTTAATTGTAAAACTAGGTACGTGGAAGCTTGTCCTTTTTTATTTTTTTGTTTTTGGTTACTACTGATTGTCAATGAATTAATGAGCAAAGTTGGAATTCCAGGCATAGTAGTCTTAGTTTTTTTAAAGTATTTAGACCAAATGAGTTTTCTTACCGATGGGGTAGTGGTTTCATTTATGACGATATTTTCTTGTTCGGAAAGTGAAATAGCTACCACGTGTTTAACGGGTTTTTGAAACATTGGCTCAATAGGCAAATTATCCAATAGACCTCCATCGATATGCAATTGTTGATCAAATATAACGGGAGGAAGCAATCCAGGTATGGCCGTACTGGCTTCAATACATTTTTTTGCAAGGCCTTTTTCTATAATATTCATTTGTGAAGTTGAAAAATTTGTTGTGATACAAAAAGTATTAATCCACAAATCTTCCAGCAATTTCTCTTGCAAAATATCGTTCAAATATCTTCGGATTTTTCGCCCACTCATCAAAGATAACATAGGAAAAGTGTAGTCGTTGGTCGTAACTTTGTGCAGAGCTCCGGACTCACAGTATTTGGCCAATTTAGTAAAATTAAAATCAGAATGTGCAATCCCTACAGCCAATAATGCACCCGCACTTGTACCACCTATAAAGTCAAATTCTAGGCCATCTTCCACTAAAGCTTCCGTTGCTCCTGCGTGGGCAATTCCCTTTGCACCACCTCCACCTAACACTAATCCTATTCCTTTGTGTAGAATAATTCTGCCAAATCTTCGAGCATCTTTTTCATTATTTTTCCTGATATGAAGGTGGAGTGCAAGTTCACGTCCTTCATACCATCGGTTTGTATGTTCAGGTTCTGGACCATTTTCGTCGTGAAGTAAAAGAAGGTAGTTTTTTTTATTCAGAACGTTTTTTTCATGAAGTTTCAGTGTTTGTTCAAGGGAAATGATATCGCTCTTTTGACCAAAATAGGATGTTAAAATGACGAGGTCGCAATAAACCAAACAGAGGTTAGTCCACTCCAGATTTTCTGAATCGCACATTAAAAAATTTAAGCCATTATGAGTATCCATTTTGTCAAAAAGTACCTTCTTGTTTGTATTTTTTAAACTTTCGGCATCATAAATATGGATGGCTGCATTCATTTTTACAAATTCCTGCTGGAACAATTTCATGAAAATTTGTAGGTCATCTTCGGGGTGCAGTTGGATCACGGCTATATTTTTAGGAGCACCTCCAGCTTTGCCCTGTTTCGCATTTTGGGTCAAACGTAGAATAATGTATCGGGTGAGGCTAATAGAGAATGTTGGATATTTTTTTGATAAATGAATGTAATCAGCTTCATCGAGTGTAAGTACCGTCGAATGTCTTAATGCAATTACAGATGCACTTCGCGGTGCTTTGGTGAATATAGCCAATTCCCCTACTGGTTCGCCGACACTTACATCTCCTAAAACTTGTGTACCTTGTTCGCTTTCGACGACAGTACGAAACATACCATTTAAAACAATATACATGTGGTTTTCAATATCACCTTGTTGGATGAGGTATTGCCCAGCCTCCAAATCTTTTATGCTGCACTTGGAGAGCAATGCTGACGCTTCTTCTTCGGAAAAAACATCAAACATACTACACAGGATAGAAATGTAATATTGGTCTTTCATCGATAGGTTTTATTTTAGAGCAAAACTTGATTTCAACCACATGGAATATTGGTTCTTATGTGGATGAAACACCAAAATAAACCTAATTTTTAAATTTTCAAAAGTTTCGTTAAATACCAATTAGAATTAATGTCTTTGACTTTAAGATTGTAAAGAGGTTTACAACACTAAAGCTTATCGAAGGCAAATACCTGGACTAGTTTCTAATTCTTTAAAGTAAGGTTTTGAAGGCGCAAGATTTCCCAAAGTTTTCACGTCATTCTGAAATTTTTGTACATAAAAGACACCCTGGTATCCAAGAGCCTCCAACTGTATTTGCATCGACAAAATATCTTTTGTATCTAATAATTGGCTGTGGATAGTTGTTCGGACTTCAAAAGGAATTTGGGCCTTTTGTAGTATTTGAAAACTTTTTATAAAAGTATTGTACAAGGAAGATTTGGTGATTTCCTCAAATTTATGTTCGGGAGCTTTATAATCTAACGACACAAAATCGACTAGTTTTTCTTCGATCAGCGTTTGTAAGATTTCGGGTTTGCTTCCGTTGGTATCAATTTTTACGCTAAATCCCAGTTCTTTTACCTGCCAAATTATGTCCAAAATATTGGTTTGTAATAGGCATTCTCCTCCACTAAAAACAACACCGTCCAATAACCCAATCCTACTTTGTAAAAAGGGCAAAATATCATCAAAAGACAATTTTCCTTTCCCAAGCACTATTTCAGGATTGTAGCAATAGGTACACCGCATATTACACCCAACAAACCACAAAATACAAGCAGTTTTGTCCGTAAAATCCAGCAGTGTAAAAGGTGTAATGTTATAAATACACTTTTTACTGAGGTGTTTCTTTAAAATATTTTCTTTGTTTGTGTTCACCTTTTTTACCTATGTTAAAACTTTCTACAGGCCTGTGGTATCCCATGACTCGGGTATATACAAGGCATTTTGTACGTTTTTCATTGACTTGTTCAAGCGTATTGACTGTCGTATCGATTGATTTCATTTTTATGGTTTTCTTTGTTTAATAATATTTCATCGTCACATTTTGGGCAATATTCATGTTCTCCATTCAAATATCCATGTACGGGACAAACACTAAAAACAGGCGTTACCGTGACGTAAGGTAGTCTGAAATTGGTCATCACCTTATGGAGGAAGTTTCGGCATGATTCAGCCGATTTTATTTTTTCACTCATGTACAAATGAAGCACCGTCCCACCTGTATATTTGCATTGTAAGGTATCTTGTAAGAGCAATGCTTCAAAAGGGTCTTCTGTGTATTGTACGGGCAATTGTGAACTGTTGGTATAATAGATTTCATCACCTTCCCCTGACTGTATGATATCATGGTATCGTTTTTTATCTTCTTTGGCAAACCGGTAAGTTGTGCCTTCAGCAGGTGTAGCTTCTAGATTGTATAAATTGCCTGTTTTTTCTTGAAGAGCTACCATTTTAAGCCGAATATGATCCAATATTTCAAGACTAAAACTGTGACCAAACGAGGAACTAATATCGTGTTCTCCTTCCGTAAAATTCAGCACCATTTCGTTCATGCCATTTACACCAATCGTCGAAAAGTGATTTCTGAAATGTTTGAGATACCTTTTGGTGTAAGGATATAATCCCCGGTCAAACATATCTTGGATAAATACTCTTTTTTTCTCTAGGGTAGAAGCTGCAATTGCAATCCATTTATCTAATTGGTCATATAAGGAAGCCTTGTCTTTTTTAAACAAGTACCCAAGTCTTGCCATATTAATCGTAACAACACCAATACTGCCTGTCATTTCGGCACTACCAAACAAACCATTACCTCTTTTTAATAATTCACGTAAGTCGAGCTGTAAGCGACAACACATAGAGCGGACAGCGTTGGGTTTGTAGGCATCAGGGTTTTCAATTTTTTCACCTTTTTCGTTGAGTTTATATTGGCTGCCTATAAAGTTTTGAAAATAAGACGAACCTATTTTTGCGGTGTTTTCAAATAAAATATCGGTGTTAGGTCCATACCAATCAAAATCTTCTGTGATATTTACGGTGGGAATGGGAAAAGTAAAGGGTTGCCCACATGAATCTCCTTCCGTCATGACCGTGTAATACGCCTTGTTTATCATATTCATTTCTTCTTGAAAATGGATGTAGGTCAACTCCTCGAGCGCTTGAACACCTCTTTCCATAGCTTTTTGAAGTAAGGTTGGATGTTGTACTCCACGAAATAAGTGTACATCATTTTTTGAAGGAAATTGCAGTTTTAAGTCATCGGGAACATTCCAATCCAAGGTTATATTAGTGAAAGGGGACTGACCCCATCTTGCGGGAACGTTGAGGTTGTACACAAAACCTCTCACTGCTTTCAATACATCATCATATGATAGTTGATCTTTAAAAACGTAAGGCGCTAGGTAGGTGTCAAAAGAACTAAAAGCTTGTGCACCTGCCCATTCACTTTGCAGGATACCTAGAAAATTTGCCATTTGTCCTAGTGCCTCTCGGAAGTGATTGGGCGGTCTACTTTCCACTCTTCCTCTGACGCCGTTAAAGCCTTCGTTCAGCAGTATTCTTAAGCTCCATCCGGCACAATATCCAGTCAGGCAATCCAAATCATGAATGTGTAAATCTCCGTTGCGGTGGGCATTACCTTCCTCCTTGGAATATATTTGATCTAACCAGAAATTGGCTATAATTTTTCCAGCAGCATTATTGACCAATCCAGCATTGGAATACGAAGTATTGGCATTGGCATTGATGCGCCAATCTTTGCGGTAAATATATTCTTCTATGGTATTGGTCGAATCAACCATAGTTGTATTATAGGGAATATCCGCTACATGGTCTCGTTGTAAAGTTCTCGTATGCCTGTATAACATAAACGATTTGAGTACTCTAAAATAGCCAGCATCAAAAAGGCATTTTTCAATGCTATCCTGAATTTCTTCAACACTCCATGTGATTTTTGCTTCTAAAAGGATAAATACACGATGTACGACCCTTTCATCTATTGGCTCATGGACACTTTGGAAGCCTTTTTCCAAAGCCATTTGTATTTTGTAATTTTCTAAAAGCTGAAAGGTCCCATCTCTTTTTATGACAAATCTTTCCATCAAAGTTATTTATAGAATCAAAAATGAATGATTAAACACATTATTAAAATATATAATAGATGATGGTGCAAACATATGTAATTATTTTTTAATAAAAGACAATAATGTCCGAATATATTTTCTTTTTTTTGAAGCTTGGTAAAATTCTCAAGGATTGCTTAAAATTTGCTGGGTTTCGGAGTTTATAAGAATGCTCAATTTTATATCACTAAGGATAAAATGAAAAATATTAGTTGACTAGATTTTTCAAGTAGGAAGTTTTATTGTTCTAGTATAAAATTTATCTTTTTCAAAAGACAGTGTAGTAATTCATGTATCTTTGAGACTTAAAATTTATAATGACTTTACCGTACAAATTACACCCATGGCATGGCGTTGACATTGGAAAGGATGTCCCAGAATTGGTCACTGCTTTTATCGAAATCATTCCCAGCGATACCGTTAAATACGAAATCGACAAACATTCAGGTTACCTGATGGTAGATAGACCCCAAAAGTTTAGTAATATCGTTCCTGCACTTTATGGCTTTATACCGCAAACATATTGTGCAGAATCCGTAGCTGCCTGTAATATGGTGGCAACAGGAAATAAAAACGTCGTAGGTGATGGCGACCCTCTTGATATTTTGGTTTTGACCGAAAGAGAAATTACCCATGGTGATATCATCGTAAGAGCCATTCCAATAGGTGGGTTTCGTTTGGTTGATAATGATGAAGCGGATGATAAAATAATAGCCGTTCTTAAAAATGACGATGTTTACAACATTTGGAAGGATATTAGTGATGTACCAAATACGATTATTAACCGACTTAAACATTATTTTCTAACCTACAAACAAATGCCAGACAAACCGCCAACTTGTGTGATAGAAGAAGTGTATAATAGGGCAACGGCACACGAGGTGATTCAAGCGAGCATTAAGGATTACCACCATCATTTTATCAAGTAATTCTGATAAAAGTGAGATGATTTGAAACCTTAATTTCCTAAATATTTATTGATATATGTTCGCACGTTCTTACTACCATAAAAATACCGATGGTGCGAAAATCGAGACCCCAATGCATTATCATCTTCTGCGATTTCAGTCACATCGAGAAGGTGAACATTTGAAGCAGTAGATTTGGAGGAAAGGCCAAAAATGCCCAGCCTTGGAAAAGGACTAAAAGCATTAGCTACCCTTAATGTTTTATCCTTTGTATGAAATAATACATGAACGTCTCTACAATGTTGGTGAATATCCAATAATTCTTGCTCAAAAACATCTGTTGACAAGTCGGCAGCACATAAAAATAACTGGTTTATTTTAATTGGATTATCGGCATTTTTAAAGGAGTTATATACACCAGAAAATATAATATTGCCCATCGAATGATTCAAAAAAGAAATTTTTACATCATTTTGGTTTTGTTGAAGCTCACCAATAACTCCTAATATCCAGTTCCCAAACTGTTTTCCTTTTTCGTAGGCAAGTACTCGGTTGTCGTCATATAAATAGCCGGAATCCCATTGTAGTGAAAAGACAAGATTTACACCGTGTTGTTTATGCTCAAAAATATCGCGTTGCATACTATATCCACTCAAAGAGGCAAACCAAGGGTTTTCAGCCAGATATCCATGTATATAGAAGAGGACGTGTAAAGGTTGTTCAGGATGTTTACGTTGCTTTTTAAACCAAAATTTTTTCCAAAAATCGGCTTTTTTGGATTTATTCGATTTGTACAAAAAACCAAACCTTTTTTTATATTCTCCGCCTTCCTGTTCAAAAGGTTTATCTAGATTCAAACCATTCAATTGGTAAAAAAAGTGAAGAATTGACTTAACGTTATTGACTCTTGCCATTCCAATTAGGGTCTATGTTTGGTGATAAATGCCCGTAATTTCTCGTTAAACTTTTGTTGCCCCAGTAAATTTTCCAATTCCATGTGGAATCTAAAACGCCAATAGTGTTTAGGATTACTTGGTTCATTTATTTGCTCGGCTTCCGAGTCAAGTCTTCTTAAATCGGCATCCATCCCGACCAAATCTTGGAGCGGAAAGATAGTCAACATGCTAGGCCCGGACAAATGGTCTTCTACAATAAATTGTACAATCCTTGGCTCACACTTCATCGGTGTGTATCCATAGGCAAACATATAATTATAGTAAAATTCTTTGGCCACTTCATGGTCTTTTTCCCACCAACCCCTGATGGTTGACATATCATGACAAGAAGGACTGGAAACTGAAAAGTAAGGGTATTCTTGTACGTTGCCAAATTTGCTTTCTCCTTTTGGCATACGTTGAATTTCTAGGGACATGATATTAAGTGACTTCATGACACCGGGTACGGCATGTGGAATCATACCAAGATCTTCGCCACAAATCAACATATTAGACGCATCCAAAAGCGCAGGCAATTTCCACAAAGCTTGATCTTTCCAAAAAGTATCATGTCTTTGGAAATAATATTGGCGGTATAATTCCTGCACTATTTTTTGTTGTGATTCATCCAAACATTTAAAGGAATAGGTCGTGTGAACGGTTATCCTGGGATTATAATAATCTTGGCCTCCGGAAGTTTCTTTGATGAAAATGACTTCGGTAAAAAGTTTATACAACACATCTTCGTATATTTTCCATTTATTATGTTTTTTTATATAGTTTTGAATGGAAACCTGGTCTTTAAATTCATTTCGGAAAACATACAAACCCTCTTCTTTTTTATCAAAAAAAGTAGGTATAGCTGAAGGATCTTCATTAAAATGGTGAAGCAAATATTCTTCAGTCAAAAAAGGTAATATATACCGTTCTATGGACCCTGTAAGTCCGAAGTTGATTAACTCATCTTTTGAGTAGGGTAGTCTAGGATTAAAAAGTCCTAAAGTGCCGGATACTTGTTGAATAGGAATTTGCCAAATTCTAAAAAAACCTAAAATGTGATCGATCCTTAAGGCATCAAAGTATTCATTTAGTTTTTGAAAACGGGCTTTCCACCATGCAAAATCATCCTTTGCCATTTCAAGCCAGTTGTAGGTAGGAAATCCCCAATTTTGGCCCATTTCAGAAAAATCATCCGGCGGCGCACCTGCTTGTTCGTCCATATTGTACAGATGAGGGGCAACCCAAGCATCGCAGCTATGGCGATAAATACCTATGGGTAAATCTCCTTTTAGCGCAATTCCTTTAGACCTAGCATAGTCTCTAGCTTCCTTCAATTGTAGATGTGCATGAAACTGGATATATGTATAAAATTCTACTTTCTCATTAAACGAATCATCTGATTTTAGGGTTTGATTGATAGATTCGACTTGAAAGGTTTTATGTGTTTTCCATTCAGAAAAAATGCAAGTATTATATTGATCTCGTAAAACACAAAATGAAGCGTATGATGTAAGCCAAGTTGAATTTTCTTGTTTAAAAAGCTGATAGGTTTTATTCTTAGCAAGCGTTTCTTTATCTTGTTGGAATAATATTTGAAAGTAAAACCATTTTTTTTCCAATACTTTTTCAAAATCTACAGTATCTGTTTTATTTATCTCCTTTAATTCCTTGTCCCATTGTTTTTGAATTAAACTGTCTTTGAATGTACCCATTTTCTGCACATTCACATATAGAGGATGAAGGGCAAAAACCGAAATGGCCGCATAAGGGTAACTGTCTTGCCAAGTTTTATTGGCAATCGTATCGTTTACAGGTAGGATTTGTATCACTTTGAGCGCAACAGAATGACTCCAATCCGTAAGTGATAATAAGTCCGAAAATTCGCCAATACCAAAACCTTTTTTCGATCTAAGAGAAAAAACAGGGATAGCGACTCCAGCTCCCTTCCATGGTTGTCCGCTACGATATTGCTGGTCGTGGATAATACACGTATAACGTTCTATTTCTGGTAAAAACCTACGAAAAATTCTATTATCACCAATTTCCCAATCAGTAATTTCCTTTGTATTTTTATCCATGATGACGTATTTGTATTGCAAATGAATATCAAAATCATCAATGGGAATACTTACGCTCCAAATGGGATAGGATGTTACTTCCATCGGAACAGGTTTTAACCATTTTCCAAGTTGATCTAAGTTGCCAATCAACCCAACCTGAAGGTGCTCAGGCAAGGAAACAGGTACATGAAATTCAAGATTGTTTGTCGATAGTTTGACGGATTTTGGTTTGTATTTGGATTGTTTTCTTGAAAAAATAGCTTCAGTAAAAGCAGAAGACAAAAAGGCATTTTGATGTTTGTCGCGATTTCTCCAAAAATCATTGATATAAAAATAGCGATTTCCTTTTTCAGGAAAAAAAAGGATTCTATTTTCACCCCATTCAGACGTAAAGGTATTGTTTAAATTTTGTAGAACGTAGCGGTATTCTACTCTGTGTAAATCTTCAAATTCAATGGATAAAAACCAGTTTTCGCCATCATAAGATTGCATTTGAACTATTTGCTGTTTTTCCGTATTGGCTTGATACTGAAGTGCCAAGAGATGGCCAGATACGGTTTTATAGTGTATATGAAACTGTAGAATCATGGTCAAAGAGCAAATTTATTCTTCTGAAAAATGGTGAACGATTACATAAGCTGTTCGTAATATCGACGTTTTTAACCTCATTTTCTTAGGGAAAACCTTAAGAAAATGAGGTTAATCATGGCTGATTTTGGACGCATGGGTAGCTTATCTTTTAAATAATCGACCTAAGAGGGCTTTAAATCCCATTCCAGCTACATCATCCATAATGCTACCGTCTCCGTCCTTATCAAAAATCTGCGTTAATAACCCACCTTGATTGGTTTGTTGATTTACTTTTTTGGTAGAATTCAATACCATGTCTATTAAACCACCACCACTTGGTTGGCCAGCACTTTGTTGGTTAGCTTTTCCTAAGACACCCATGAGGATAGGTGCTAGCGTTGACATAAGTTTCATTACTGTACCTGCATCCATTCCACTTTGTTGGCCAATAGTTTGTGCTGCACTTTCTTGTTTACCACCTAAAAGATGTTTTAAGATTCCAGCACCATTGGTCATAGATGAATTTTCTGGTTGAAATTGTCCCCCCAAAAAGTCAGTCAGATTATCGACAACAGAACCGTCGTGATCTCTGTTTAATGCATTTATAAAAGCGTTGGCTCCTTCGGGTTTGGCTACATTTTTAGCCACCGCATTTAACAGTACACTTATCGTTGAATCCACAGCAGATGATGTTTTTGCTGGTTCGTTTACCCCTAATGTACTGGTCAATTGATCCACTAAAATATTTTTCATGGGGCCTTGTAATAAATCTTCTAAATTCATGTTTTTTTTAATTTTTATCTTTAAAATGGTCACAATAGTAAAAAAAAAAAATTGAAATAAAAATTTATCGACCAAAAATCCTTGGGCTTAGAGGCACATTTTCTTTTTGTTATAAAGACAATAAGTTTTTTATACTATAATGTATTGATATATAATCAAATAAGATAATGATAAAATTATTAAGTGTGTTAAATTTTACGTAAAGTTTAAAGTAGAAAGTATGCTATTTTAGTAAATCTACGTTTTTATTGTAAAAAAAGGCATACAATTTGCTGTAACACATTATAAAATATTTTAATATGAATCTACGGATCATTTTTTCTTGTTTTATTATGCTAACATGTTTATCTTTTTCTTCTTGGGCAAATCGAAAAATGGTTGAACAATATATTAGCCAATTTAAAGATATTGCCACTACAGAAATGAAGCGCACGGGTGTTCCCGCCAGTATAAAACTTGCGCAAGGATTACTTGAATCAAGTTGGGGACAAAGTGATTTGGCATTGGTAGCAAATAACCACTTTGGTATAAAATGTGGTGGAAATTGGGAAGGAAAAATGTATTTTAAAGTGGACGATGATGTAGATGCATCTGGACGGCTTATAGAAAGTTGTTTTAGAAGTTTTCTGTCTGCTCAAGAATCGTACATTGCACACAGTGAGTTTTTGACCAATCCCGCCAAAAAAGCTAGATATGGATTTCTTTTTGAATACCCATCCACCGATTATGTTTCCTGGGCTAAAGGACTTCAATTTTCGGGTTATGCCACGGATAAAAAGTATGCTGATAAATTGATTAGCCTTATAGAATCCTATCAGCTGTACCAATATGATATACTCATTGATAAAAACCAATTACCAGTAGATATTTATGCAGATAAGCAAAAAAGTGAAACAACTTTATTTGCCACAGAGGAGACAATAACTCGCCAAAATTATGATCTTGAATCAAATAACAGTATAGATAAAGAAATAAAAAAGACTAAATCTGGAAGACGAGTGGTGAACGGATTGTCCTGTGTTTTGGCTACTGAAGGTGAGACAATAGAAACTATTTCAAAACGACATCGAACCAATAAACACGATGTAGTCATTTACAATGAAAGTAAATATTACCTGGATACGCCATTGGAAGAAGGAGAAATTGTTTACTTGGAACCTAAAAAAAGGTTTAATGAAGGATACACTTGGCACATTGTAAAAGAATCAGAAAGCTTATTTGATGTGGCTCAAAAATATGGTATAAAAGTTTCTAGTCTTGCTTCTCGCAATAAAATACCCGAACATGCAAGATTGACCAAAGGCCTAAAATTGTACATCAACCAACCGGGCATGGATCATTCTCATTTAAAAGAGGTGCTTGTGACTGAAGAGTTTATTGATTTTGGCGCTTTAAAGTAAAGGTATAAACGAAAGTTATTTTTCAATATTGATAAATTGTAGCTTTGGATAAATTTTATTTGACGTAATGTAAACCTCGATATAGTTATACTTACAAGTAAAATGCACCGGACAAAATGGATTGTCGGTGCATTTTTTTATTTACTGTTTTGATAAAATATTTGTAATAATCTAAGGATACATCTGAATAATGAGCAAAAAAAAATGGTGACCCCCCAGCCACCATCTTTCTTAGAATTATTATCCCATGAACATATCCAAATCTCAAGGCGTGCAGGATCTCACTCTGAACGCCGGTTTATTATAACCAAAACTCAATTTTTTCTTAAAAACAGTGAGTTAAACTGTACCTTGTTTTAAGGGGGCGTAACTCACTGTTTAATCCCATGAACATATTTGTTAATTGTCGCCCGATTCTTTAATCAGGTGTGTAAATTTATATTATTTACAATGCAAAGATGGGGTTATAAATAGAGGAAAAAAAATACAAAAAATAAGGATAATTACATATAAATAATTATAATATGATTGATAACGTATAGTGCAGCAATAGAATATAAAACTAGTTGCCATGAAAAAGTATACCCATTGTTTCCTTTTTATTGTTGTATTTCTGGCCAAATAGTTATGTTTTCACCAGGAATGATTTTGCTACGATTTTAACTTTTTATTATAAAATCGAAATATAATTTTACAACGGTCTTGTTTTAAAATGCCATTCAGAATATAATTACTTGTTTAGTGCTATTTACAGATTTTAATGTTAAAACAATAACAAAAAATAAATTTCATATTATCAGTTAAACATAAGTTGACAATACAAAAATTTATTATTTTTACACCGACTGAGATTTTTTATATACCATAACCGTTAAAAGATGATAGAACCAACTTCATTTTATTTTACTTTTTTACAAAAACTATTATCAAAATATATAGGGTTTTCAAAAATTGTTCTGTGTTTTAGTTTGATGTTTCTTTATACGCAGGATAGTAGTGGACAACCACCGACCCCTTGTCTAACAGGAAATGAGAATACGTGTAAATGTTATACTTCGCCGCTTTTATGTGAAATAGACCAATTGGATGGGTATACTTATTCTATGACAACATATCCGCATAATACAGATGGCCCTTATCCTAATTTTATGTGCGTTGACAACGGGTCACCTGTTGCTTCTACTTCTCACAATCCAACGTGGTTTAGATTTCCTGCCTGGTGTGAAGATTTGAGTTTGACAGTGTCATATACAAATTGTGTGGATGGTCCGGGTTGTACTGGATGTTGTCAATATGGTCTTCAAGCTGCTGTATTTTCTGAATGTTTTGGTTGCCCTCCTCCTATTTGTTTTGGACCATCCTGGCAACAAAACAGCCAATCTCCTTCACCATACACGTACTCGGTTGGCTGCGAAACTGCCACATCCGGTTGTATAAACAATTCCAGTCGAACAGTAGATATGACCGGGCTTACGATTGGTAAAATTTATTATTTTTTGGTGGATGGTTGTTGTGGCTCCGCTTGTGACGTTGAAATTACAGTTAACAACGCTTGTAGTTTTCCTGAATTCGGTGAATTTGAAGAACCGGTTGAAGGTCCTGATAAAGCTTGTGTCGGAGAAACTATAAATTTTACTGTGGGATCTGCTCTTGGAGCAAACACTTATGCCTGGTTTGTTGATGGTGTCCTGGTAGATCAGACCAGATCAATGCCCATTGATTTAGATCATACGTTTTTGATGGAAGGAACTTATGAAATTTGTGTAACTGCATGGCATTCACCGTGTCGTCCATTGGCAGAAAGCACCCGGACAGATTGTCATACTATTACAATAGTTACTTCAGAATCCGGTACACCTGTTGCTATGCCAACACCGGTATGCCCCGGTGGTGTAGTAAACCTCTCAACCTCCGGACATGAAGATGATCCCTATTTTATGCAAAAGCTGGTTGTGGTCAATTCAGCGGGCATCATAGTTGCCGTGATTGATGGAGATATGGGTACCTATTCTTTTCCGGGGTGCGGTGAGTTTACTTTGTACAGTCTTAATTATTCAAGTCAATATACACCTGTTCCCAATTTAATGATCGGCCAACCATATAGCAATGTAAATTGTACTGTATCGTGTTGTGATATAGCTTCAGCCCCTTTTTCTTTTGCAGAAGAAGGGTCGATAAACTTTATAGATGCGCCCCCGGATATAAGTGTGGATTGTATTGATGATGCGCCTCCTCTAATGCCTTTAGATTGGACAAGTATATGTAGTGGCAATGGTTCATCTCCTGGCACTCAAACGCAAGGAAGTTATACTCCTTGTGCAGGTGGTACCATAACTAGGACTTGGATTGCAACCGATGGTTGTGGGGTGGAACATTCTCATGTGCAACAAATCACTATTGATCCCATTCCTGTGGCACAATATGACAATCCGCCAGCCGACCTCACCATTCCTTGTTCGGCGCTAGCTGGACTGAGTCATCCCTCGCTAAACTATACAAACAATAAACTTGGACAATGCCAAATTCAAGGTATTCGGCCTCCTGTCACAACAGGTACGGCTACTGTTTGTTTAGGGGGAACACTCACCAATACTTGGACGCTGACGGATGTTTGTAACAGAATATTGGAACACCAACAAGTGATAACAGTGACGCCATCGGCCTTACCGACTTTCGTAAACCCACCTGCCGATATCACCATTCAGTGCGATGCATTGGCTACATTTACACCAACAAACTTAAACGTCACCAACAATGATATGGGCGCCTGTTTGATTAATGGTGTTAGTATGCCGGTAGTTTCAGGAAATGCTACAATCTGCGGAGGTGTACGGACGGTTACTTGGCAATATACTGACCCATGTATGAGACAAATCACGGTTGCTCAAAATGTAACCGTTGTTCCTGCAGCGGCACCTGCATATGTTAATCCTCCGGCAAATACAACTATAAGTTGTGATGCTTTGGCTACACAAATGCCTTCAAATTTAAGTTACACGAATGGCGGTTTAGGAAATTGCCTTTTTTCTGGAGCTTCTATTCCAGTCGTTGATAATCAAGCTACCGTTTGTGGAGGAAATATTACCTATACTTGGAGCCATTTAGATCAATGTAGTAATCCAATCAATCATGTTCAAATTATTGCCGTCACACCAATGGCTCCTCCAACATTTATCAATCCTCCAGCAAACACTACCATATCTTGTGCTCAATTGGCAACCTTGCCACCTGCTCCGAATTTATCTTATTCCAACAATGGTTTGGGCAATTGTTTGACAGATGGAAACGTACCTGCTGTCGTGACTGGTTTTGCGGATGTTTGCGGAGGCACTTTAACTTATACATGGAATTTTACAGATCAATGTAGTAATAGCATTACCCACGCACAAACGATTACAGTAACGCCCATTGACCCACCCGCTTTTATAAGCCCTCCAGCCAATCAAACTATAGGGTGTCATGAATTGGCTACACTTCCGCCAGCACCCAATTTGTCTTATTCAAATGGAGGTACAGCTTCTTGCCTTACTTCAGGTGTCTCTATGCCTACACCAAGTGGAAGTGCCACGGTATGTGGAGGTACATTGACGTATACATGGGAATTTACAGATCAGTGTAGTAACAGCATTACCCATACACAAGATATTACAGTAACACCTATCGATCCACCTGCTTTTGTCAATCCTCCAGCCAACCAAACCATAGCCTGTCATGAATTAGCCACCTTACCAGCGGCACCAGGCTTAAATTACACTAATAATGGTATGTTGACTTGTTTGACATCTGGATCTGCCACGCCAACACCAAGTGGAAGTGCCACGGTATGTGGAGGTACATTGACGTATACATGGGAATTTACAGATCAGTGTAGTAACAGCATTACCCACACACAAGATATAACAGTAACACCTATCGATCCACCTGCTTTTGTCAGTCCTCCGGCCAATCAAACCATAGCTTGTCATGAATTAGCCACCTTACCAGCACCACTTAATTTAAATTATACAAATAATGGTATGGCGACATGTTTGACGTCTGGATCTGCCACGCCTACACCAAGTGGAAGTGCTACGGTATGTGGAGGTACATTGACGTATACATGGGAATTTACAGATCAGTGTAGTAACAACATTACCCACACACAAGATATTACAGTAACACCTATCGATCCACCTGCTTTTGTCAATCCACCGGCCAATCAAACCATAGCTTGTCATGAATTAGCTACATTACCTGCTGCGCCACCTTTGTCTTATACCAATAATGGTATGTTGACTTGTTTGAACTCAGGTACCGCTATACCAACGCAAAGTGGAAATGCCACGGTTTGTGGTGGTACAAGAACATATATGTGGGAATTTACAGATCAGTGTAATAATCAAATTTCGCATACACAAGACTTTACGGTTACGCCAATAGATCCTCCGGTATTCATAAATCCACCAGCTGGAATTACGATACCTTGTAATGATGCAGCATCTTATACAGCGTTGTCACTAAACTATACCAATAATGGTATGGCTACTTGTTTGACTACAGGCGTAGCTACACCGACGCTTCAGGGAAATCCTCCCAATATTTGCGGAAGTACCTCAACGTATACTTGGACATTTACAGATCAGTGTAATAATACAATCAACCATTCGCAAGATGTGACTGTAACTCCAATTACACCGCCTGTATTTAATAACCCACCAGCCAATATTACAGTTAATTGTGATGCAGTTCCATCTGGGCCTGCTGATTTGACGTTTCAAAATGCAAACACAGGTGCATGTAGTTTAAGTGGTAGTGTACCTGGTACGTCTTCTGGTACGGCCAATCAATGTGGAGGGGTTATAACGTATACCTGGACATTTACAGATCAGTGTATGAATACCATTAATCATGTTCAGACAATAACCGTTAACCCTGCTCCAGTACCAGTATTTATAAACCCGCCACCAAATATCACGGTTGCATGTAACCAAATACCTACTATTGCTCCTAATCTCGAATATAATAATGGTGGCGCAGGAGGTTGTGGTGTACAAGGATTTGCTCTTGGCGCCATCACAGGTTCGGCTAATGAGTGTGGTGGTACTTTATCCATAATGTGGCGGTATACCGACCCTTGTGGAAATGACATTACACATACACAAAATATAACAGTTTTACCTGCGGCACCCCCAAGTTTTACGACATTACCACCTAATATAACCGTAACTTGTGCTAACGTTCCAGGTTCACCTCCTGCATTGAGTTATACGAATAACGATATTTGCCCAATAGCTGGAACTGTAAATGCAGTACAATCTGGTTCCTATAATCCTTGTGGAGGGACCATACAATACACATGGCAAGTAACAACCTTATGTGGTGTTGCTTTATCTCATATTCAAACGATTACAGTTTTACCATCTCAAGCAGCTCAATGGATCAATCCACCTGCTAATATTACAGTTAATTGTGCTGATGCTTCCATAACGCCAAGTAACCTTTCTTATTCTAATAATGAAGCTGGTTTTTGTAGTATTAATGGAACCATTCAAAGTTCGGTTTTTCCAAATTATTCAGCCTGTGGAGGAAATATCAATAAAATGTGGACTTTCACAGATGCATGTGGAAGGAGTATAAGTCATTCTCAAACCATAACAGTACTGCCTTCTAACCCACCTGTTTTTACAAATCCACCGCCAAATATTACCGTGAGTTGTGGTAATATACCAAGTTCAATTTTCCTCAATTATTCGAATTCGGCGAATGGCACATGTTCTATTGCAGGTCAGGTTTTATCTGTAGAGTCTGGAAATTATAACCAATGTGGTGGTACTATGTTTAACAATTGGACTTACACTGATCAGTGTAACAGAACAATATCTTATCAGAGACAGATTACGGTTTTGCAGGCAGATGAGCCTATATTTTTTAATCCCCAACCGGATATCACCTTAGCGTGTGATGAAAATGTTCCCCCGCCTTTCTCTCTTAGTTATGGCAATGGAGCGTCGGGGATTTGTAATATTTTTGGACAAATAACTCCTACTGTACAAGTGAATGGTAACGTCACTACTTATACTTGGCGATTTACACATCCATGCAATGGTATGATTTTAGAACATGTGAGGAATATAACTTCTCCACCAAACCCAGTTTTAGTGCTTGACCCTGATCAGGCTGATGCTTGTGAAGGTCAAGGATTTAATATAAATGATATAAATCCTCAGGATTTTAATGGGAATAATACGGTTTTCACTTATTATTGGGATATGCCTTTTGAACCAGGCAATGAAATCGTAGAGTTTAATATTTTTCCAACTGTTCCTACGGTCATTTATGTCGTAGCCACCAATGAATTTGGTTGTATTGATTTTAAGACTTTTACCATTAATATCATCACATCACCCAAATCTGGAATTGGTCGAAACGACACGATTTGTACGGGGACAATTATTAATTTATTTGACTACCTTACAGCACCTTATGATGCAGGAGGTATTTGGAGAAGAAATAGTGGACCTACTGTCAACGTATCGAATCCAAACAGTGTAAATATTACGACAGCGGGTAGTTATCGCTTTGAATATAGGGTTCTTGGTATCGCCCCTTGTATTGATGCATACACTTATATTAATATACTTGCTCGACCAAAGCCAGCGGTAAATGTATTACAACGAGATTGTAGTAGTGATAAGACAATGTATGATGTATTAGTGAATTCCACCAACGTTATAGTGACCTCTACACTGGGTACTGTGGTAGACAATGGTAATAATACCGTGTCCATTGTTGGAGTACCTATTAATAATAATGTCACAATCACAGTTACGGATTTAGTTACTGGTTGCACCAATATGTTAGAAGTTTTGCCGCCAAATTGTGACTGCCCTCAAGTAGAGCCTCCAGCCAATCCTACGGATTTAAGTATTTGTTTTGGAGGTATTAACCCCGTTTTATCGGTATCGGTTGATCCATTATTATCCGCCAATTGGTTTGACTTTCCAACTGGAGGAACTTTATTGGCGGGAAATACTTTACAATACACTTCTACCGAAACTAACCCTGGTACATATACCTATTATGTTGAGTCCTATTTAGTTTCTGACATTACTTGTGTTAGTTCTTCGAGAACACTAGTCACCTTTACCATTTTTGACCTCCCAACTGCCAATAATGCATCGTTGGAAAAATGTGATGATGATGTGGATGGATTTGTTTCATTTTCTTTACTGCCAGCTATTCCAATAGTAAATTCAGGCTCTGACGTCACCATTACTTTTCATGTAAATCTTACTGATGCACTTTCAGGAGCTAATCCATTAGGTCAAACTTTTACCAATACTTTACCGGGCTCACAGATTATTTATGCGTCAGTATTAAGTACAGATAATTGCCGAAACACTTCGCAAATTACTTTGGTCGTAAACCCTCAACCAAGTGTTATTGTGGCTAAAACAGATGAGGTGTGTGACAATGATGATAATGGTACAGCCACCATTTCTACCTCGAGTACTGGAGGTATGTATATGTACCGTATTAATGGTAGACCTTATTCAAGTCAAACATTATATACGGCCTTACAACCAGGAAATTATACTGCTTATGTTCAAGATCAATTGGGTTGTATCGGGCAGCGTATGTTTACCATTGATCCAGGATTAATCTTAATAACAAACTCTTTTGCCATATTTTGTAGTGACAACGGTACAAAGTCAGACGCAACGGATGATTTTTATACGATATCTTGGACCATACTTAATAATAAGAATAATATTGGTACATACAGAGTCTTAGAAAATAATGTTGAGATTGGAGTTTATAATTATAATGAACTAGCTTCTATTATTCGGAGTGCTAATGGCCAACAATTGACCTTTATATTTGAAGATGTTACGAATGGCTGTAGAGCTACGGTGACACCAAATCCTTTGGTGGCGTGTTCTTCGGATTGTGAGGTCATTATCAGTCAAATCAATGAAACATGTAATGACAATGGAACACCTACGAATCCTAATGACGATACCTATACCATAACATTTATAGTGGATAAACTGAATAACCCTTCGAGTAATTCATTTAACGTTTACAATGGGGCTGCATTTGTAGGTAATTTCACGTATGGTACTTCGCATAATATAACATTAATGGCTGATGGTCAAACAAAAAATCTTATTTTCAGAGATGGTTTGAGTTTGCTTTGCGAAAATATGGCACAAGTAGGTCCATTAGAACATTGTTCAAATGAATGTGCTATTCAAATAACTGAATTATCCAAAGTTTGTAATAACAATAATACGAAAACGGACGCAACGGATGATTTTTATACCATTACCATCAATGCAAATGCATTAAATGCGCCAGGCTCTTCCAATAGCTTTAGGGTTTTTATCAATAATGTGGAAGTAGCCATTTTTCAATACGGTGTTGGAGGCACATTTGTTCTTCCCGCCAATGGTTTGGACCAAATTGTTGAAATCAGAGATGCAGATTTAGCTGGTTGCACCCATAGTCAAAATACAGGCATTTTGATACCTTGTAGTACAGACTGTCAAATTACTATTTCTAATTTAGTCTGGACATGTGATAATAATAATACATCATCAGATAATACGGATGATTTTTATAGAATAGAATTTTTAGTCACTGCTGTCAATGGAGCAGCCAATGGTCGCTTCGAAGTAAGGGTTAATAATGTTTTAATCGGAGATTATGCTTATGGATTTAGTCATATTATTACCATACCAGCTGACGGTATGGTCAAGACGATAACCTTTACGGATAGTGCTGACCCTAGTTGTTTTGAAACAAGAAATTTGTCGCCATTTGTACCTTGCTCTGGACAATGTGTTATTGCTGCTGTGGTTTCTAATATAGTATGTGACGATAACGGAACACCTACAAACACAGCTGATGACCGATATTATTTTGACCTAACAGTAACCGGTGTGAATACAGGTGCTTCTTATACCTTCTTGTTGAACAATACAACGGGTACCTATGGAACAACACGGACATTGGGGCCTTTCCAAATTTCAGGAGGCACTATCAATTCTTTTGTTGTTGATATTAGTAATCCTGCGTGTATTGCTGATGTTATGGTAGTTCCGCCAGCTCCTTGTAGTAGTGGATGTGCTTTAAATATAAGCAATTTTCAAAAGACTGGTTGTAACAACAACGGAACTAATGATGATAATAATGACGATTTTTACAACGTCAGTTTTGTCGTAAATACCCAATTTGCGGGCGCTACCCAGTATACAGTTACGTATAATAGTATTACGGCTGGTCCATTTAATTATGGACAAGTGGTTACCTTAACCAATATTCCTTCTGATGGAGTAGAGTATACTTTTGCTATTCTTGATATAAATGCTGGTAATTGTATGGCTTCCTTTAAAGCACAAGATTTTCCTTGTTCTGCATGTAGTCAGGTAATTACTGTCAGTATTAATCCTTCCATATTAGATTGTAATAACAACGTTGCTACACTTACAGCAACAAGTACATCTCCTGGTATATTTAATTGGACAGGCCCTAATAATTATAGTCAATTTGGACTCGTTGTTCAGGCTTCTTTTCCGGGCTGGTATTATTTTAAAGCGACTTATCCTGATATGTGTGAGGCAATGGATAGTGTTCAATTATTTACAGATGCCAATTTGCCACAATCCGTTGGGGGTCCAGATAAAGACATTACTTGTCTTATTAATGAAGTGACTTTGATGGGTTCTACGAATGTTCCAAATAGTGATGCTAAGTACACTTGGTTTGATGCAGCTGGAAATATCGTTGGCACAGGTAAAGACTTAATGGTTACCACTCCAGGTACCTATTATTTAGAAGTCGAAGACATAACCAATAATTGTAAATCTGGACGTGATGCCGTGGTTGTCAATGATAAAACAATGGAACCATTAGCCGTAATATTCGCCGACCCTGGCAATATTCTTGATTGTGTCATCGGCTCAATCGAACTTTCTGGACAACCTCAGGTAAACGTTATTTTTAATTGGACGGTTGGAGAGTTGTCATTTTTTAACCAAAATTCTGTTACCATCACCCAACCTGGCACTATATTTATGATGGCAGTGGATACCATTACAGGATGTGACAATTCAACTTCTGTAGAAATTAAGGACTTCACAGGTTATCCAATTTTGAATGTTGATCCGGTAGACCCAATTACTTGTTCAACAAATTCAACCATAATTAGTGCGACTAATTCACAACAAGGTCCAAACTTGATTTTCACATGGTTTAATTCCAACAATGTGGTGATACCCAATCAGACAGGTAATTCCTTAACAGTGAATTCACCAGGGGTTTATTACGTTATGTTGACGGATACGGCAAATGGTTGTCGAGATATAGATACTATTTTAGTCACCAAAATTGGAGATTTTCCTAACATTACTGTTTCAAATGACATTTCGCTATTTTGTGGACCGACACAAGCCAATTTGTCGGTCAATATCATCAACCCAGTCTCACAAACCCATGTTTCATGGACTACAATTCAAGGAACAATTTTAGGAAGTGCTGCTTCCAATAGTGTGCTTGTTGAAGGTTCTGGTGTTTATGTAGTCGAAGTATATTATATTAATTCTGGATGTACGACATTGGATAGCGTCAATGTTTTGGTCAACACAGACACACCAAGAAGTATTAGTGCCAATATCACAGATGAGACATGTGTAGATGAAAGGAATGGTCAAATATCCATTTCTGAGATTTCTGGAGGAACACCGCCCTATGATGTTAGGTTAAATAATACTAATTATGGACAAGTGACATCCATATCATCTTTGG
>JBATMZ010000179.1:0-4175 GCA_049290115.1 Saprospiraceae bacterium
GGCAGTTCCAGCATTTTTGAAAGGCAGCAAAAAAGTTGTGGAAGGGTGTTAGATTATGGCGCGAGAATGATGGATCCTATTCTTGGTAGATTCATCAACCCGGACCCTCTGAGCGAACTTGCACCAGATTGGACACCTTATAGATATGCATTTAACAATCCAATAATCTATATTGACCCTGATGGAATGTTTGAAACTGAAGCAGCCGCAAAAAAGTATGCTGAAGATAATAATATTAAAACTGGATGGTTTAGCAGGACTTTCGGGAGCGGCAGTAAAATTGTCGAGAACAAAGTTGATGGTAAAACAAGTACTTGGTCGATTGATAATAAGAAGAAGGCATCTTCAACCTTTCAGGATAATACATTAGTTGACGAAGCACATCCAGATGGTGTTTTCACGGCTCCAATGGTTGCTGCAAATGATGTAATGTCTAGTAAGACAGAAGGTGGTGGTTTTGATATTTTTAAAGATTATAAAGTCACAGAAACATTAAGAGATGGTACCGAAAGGGATGCCACACCATTAACTGGGGTTGCTCCTGGAGCTGGAAGAGGTGATGGTGTATTTAAGGCTTTAAGATCATTAAAGGGTTTAGAAATTGGAAAAGGTATCTCCACTAAAAATGCAATTGAAAGATTAAAAAGTGGAAAAGATGTATTTTCGTCAACAAAAGAATTAGCTAAAAAGTTAATGAAAAAGGCTAGTAATGGTGGAAAGGTAATCAAAGATAAGGCACATGGTGGAAAGGGCAGCGGTTATAGAGATCATTACCATGATGCCGACCGTGCTTTAGATAGCCATTCCTTTTTTGGGAAGCCAAAATAACTGTTAGGTATGAATTTGTATGACATAATAATTGAAGTGAAACAAAGCATTGATAATATCTCAGGATATTATCAATGCTTCACATTATATGCCACTAGTGAAGAAGATGGCATTTTGTTTTTAACTAACTTTTTAAAGAATGAGCAACCTGAATTAGATTTTGTTATTGACGAAATTGAACTTTTAAATGAACTAGAGCATGGTGGGAAGACCAAAATAAAGAATATCTCAGGAAAATCATATTTTTAAGAAAAACAAAAATAAGGTCCAAAATCACTTTCATGTGTAATTACAAAAGTCCATTCAAAATTCATTTCTATAAAAAAAATATCATGTTTAGATTTATTCTTTTTCATACAAGCTAGAACTATGTCGATGGATATATCGTCATTAATTAAAGTGTTGAAAAGTAGTGGTTTCACCAATTCATTAGAAAAAATATAAATATTATTTTTGTTTTCTTTTTCAAATTTTTGAATAGCATTTTGGCCGGCATATGCAATGTTTTCATTATGTGAAAAAGTATGCCATAACTGTTTATGTGCTTTGCTAGGTGAAAATTTACGGTACCATTTAGATAAAATATTTTTGTTTTCAATTGTATCAAGTACAATATGATATTCATAAAAATCACTTAAGCAAGGAATAAATACATATTCAAGATATTTAGATATTTTACCCATTACTGCAATACCCCTTCCATTTTAGTCTGCCTTATAAAAGCGTCGAGCATAGCGAAAACGTGTTCTTTGGCTTTAGCATCCATTTTGGTGACTTCTTGGATGCGTTGAATCATTTTTTTATCGAGCTCTAGGTCAGTTTGTCCAGTTAGCCAATCAAGTGAAACATCAAGAGTCTGCGCCATTTTAGAAGCAGCTTCGATAGATGGCTTCATCTCGTCACGTTCATATCTGCCAATTGCTGGACCTTTAGTACCGAGTACTTTTGCCAAATCATCCTGACTCATGCCTTTGTTTTTTCTTGCCTGTAAAAGCCTGGTTCCGAAACTCATAATAACTAATTTGAACGTGAAAAGATAATAAAGCACAAAGATACAGAACGTAATTGTTCAAAACAAATCGTAAAAAGTTTTGCCATTAGAAAGAATACGTTACCTTTGGAACGTTTTTGTTCTATATAACTTTTTTAAACTTTTTTTTCATGGAAATCCAAGACATCAAAACCCACCTCTCAATCACCGATGTTCTCACCCATTACGGCCTCCATTCTGACCGCTACAACAGAATAACATGCCCCTGGCACGATGACAAAACCCCGAGCCTGCAAATCTACCCAAGCACCAATACCTGGACATGCTTCTCCAGCAAGTGCAAGGCAGGCAGTGGCGATGCCATCGACATGATCATGAAGATGGAACGATGCACCAAGCACGAAGCGTTGATCAAAGCTACAGAAATGGCAGGTGGATCAAAACCAACAACCCAACCCAAAGAAGAAATCTCCCGAAGTGAGACTACTGATCCAAGCCAAACAGCCATCCTGCTCAAATACTACCAGGGATCACTGAGCAGCATCAGCCATAGCGTCCACGGCAAAGCCTATGCGGCCAAAAGAAACTTAGACTACAACAAATTAGGCATAGGCTACTGTAGTTATGAAATAGGCAAAACATGGAGTACCGACCTTCAGGTAGGTATGGAAAAATTAGGACTATTGAAGATCAGAAACTGCCTGATCTTCGCCACGAGGACGAAAGAAAACCAGATCGCCAGCATCTACGGCAGATGCATCAATCCCAATCCGAATATAAAACATTTTTACCTTCAAGGTGGCTTCAAAGGCCTGTACCCGGGCTATCCCAAGCCTGATACCAAGACCATCATCCTGGTAGAAAGCATCATCGACGCAGCAACGATCAAACAACATTTGCCTGATTACGGCAAAGCCTACGAAGTATTAGCATTATACGGCACCAATGGCTTTACACCGGAGCATGAGGAAGCGATCAAGTCACTTCACGATCTGGAAGAAATCATCCTTTTTTTTGATGGTGACGAGGCAGGGAGAGCTGCCGTGATGAAATACAAAGAAAGTTTACCACAGATCAAACCCGGCATCAAAATAAGCCATGTGGAGACACCCGATGACGAAGACCCTAACAGCCTGACGATCAGCCACAGTCCCGAGATCTTGGATCATCTGATAAAGCAAAGAAGCATAGAGCAGAGGAGCATGGATGGCATAGAAAGCGGAGATACTATGCAATCCATGCAACCCATGCAATCCATGCTAAACACCGACAACCCGGAACTGCTGATCTACGAAACCGAAAAACTCTACATCACCATCCTGGGCGGCATCAAAATCACAGGCTTAGACAGGATGAGAGTGACGTTAAAAATAGAACTAAAACAATACACATCGAGCCTGCCGATCAGGCACAGCTTAGACTTGTACCACACCAAACAAGTAGAGCAACTCACCGAAAAGATGGCCGGACAAGTGAGTAGTTCCACGTCAGAAGCCGAGCGAACGATCAGCGAACTCACCACCAAACTGGAGCAATACCGACAGGAAAAACTCGAGCACCTGAAGCCCAAAAAAGAAGAAAAACGACAACTCACTGAGCAGGAAAAGAAAGCAGCGATAGCCTATCTGAAAGACCCAAAACTCATGACCAACACGCTTGCGGACATCGTAAAGTCGGGCATCGTAGGCGAGACCCAAAACGCACTCATCGCCTACTTAGCCTATACATCAAGAAAAAGAGAAAAACCGCTGCACATCATCTGCTTGGGCGCATCAGGCACAGGCAAAACCTATCTGCAGGAAAAGATCAGCGAACTCATCCCCGAGGAAGAAAAGATAGAAATCACGACACTCAGCGACAATGCCCTCTACTATTTTGGCCGGGAGGAACTCAAACATAAACTCATCCTGATCGAAGACCTGGACGGAGCAGAAAATGTACTGTATCCCCTCCGAGAGCTGCAAAGCAAACGTAAAATCAGCAAGACCGTCACACTCAAAGACAATAAAGGTAACCTAAAAACCATCACGCTCGAAGTAGAAGGCCCGGTATGCGTCAGCGGCTGCACGACAAGAGAAAGAGTCTATGACGACAATGCCAACAGATCGATTTTACTGTACATCGACGACAGTCCGGAACAAGACAAAAAGATCATGGAATACCAACAACGAGCATCAGCAGGCCAGATAAATACAGGCGTTGAAGCGACCATCAGAGAGCAATTAAAGAATGTTCAAAGGCTCTTACAACCCATAAAAGTGATCAATCCGTATGCCGAAATCATCGATCTGCCGCAGGAGGTATTTAAGCCAAGAAGGACGCTTATGTTACTCCTCAGCTTCATCGAAACCGTCAC
>JBATMZ010000180.1:0-2558 GCA_049290115.1 Saprospiraceae bacterium
CAGTTGATCCAACCGACCTTCATCACTGATTACCCAGTAGAAATGTCACCTTTGGCAAAAAAACATGCAACGAAGGCAGGTTTGGTTGAACGATTTGAAGCGATTTGCAATAAAAAAGAGATTTGTAATGCCTTCTCAGAATTAAATGACCCTATCGATCAAAGACAAAGATTTGAGGCGCAGCTCGAACTAGGAAAAAGAGGTGACGAGGAAGCCATGGTTTTAGATGAAGATTTCCTAAGGGCTTTGGAATATGGAATGCCTCCAACAGCAGGTCTAGGTATCGGTATGGACAGATTAGCGATGATCATGACCAACCAAAATTCAATCCAAGACGTCCTATTTTTTCCGCAGATGAAGCCACAGCCGAATTCATAATTGTACATGAAAGTATTGATGTACATTATAGCGGGTATCCGTGCACTCATCGTTTTTACAAGTATGGCTGGGTATATGTTTACCTTTGCTATTTCCAGACTTTGGACAAAACCTAGTGCAAGAGGTGCCTTTTTCTTACGTAAATTCTGGCTTAAAACGATAGGCATTCCTATTTTAAACATTCGTATTCAAAAAGAAGGTGAAGCCTGGGACAAACCTGCCATCTACATGGGCAACCATCGTTCCTTTGCCGATCCTATGGTGGTTTGTAGATATATTGATGCTTTTGTGATTGCAAAGGCAGAAGTAGCCAATTACCCGATCATCAATAAAGGAGCTGAAATGACAGGTGTCATTTGGGTCAATAGAAACGATAAGAATTTCAGAACACAAACCAGAGGAAAACTTGTAGAAACCTGGTCTTCTGGACACAACATTTTGGTCTTCCCAGAAGGAACGGTAGGCTTAGAATCCAAGACCTTACCCTTTAAAGTGGGCACATTTTTAGAAGCAGCAGCCAATAACATTCCTATAATCCCTTTCGCCATTGAATTTAAATCCAAAAAAGATCTTTGGGTTATCCACAAGTTTATACCACAGTATTTTTATCAATTTTCTAAGTGGGCAACCTTTGTCAAATTCAGTATAGGAGAACCTATATACGATACGGATGGTGAAAACTTAAAGCTCCGAACTCAAAAGTGGATTGATGACAAATTGGTTGAAATGCAAAAAAACTGGTCAGAAATATTTTAAAATACGAGACGTATTTACCGTATGAATAAGTGTTTTTGACGGATGACTTCGCCATTAGACAAAACAACTTCTACTACATACATACCAGAATATTGCGAAACATTTGTTAACGTAAATGTGGTCTGATTATCTATTCCAAACCAAGACCCTACCATCTGACCAAACCCATCGTACAAATGTACATTCTGAATGATTTTATCAGCTTGAATGGTTATATCTGAAGTACTAGGGTTAGGAAAAAATTTTACCTTCGTTTTGGAGGAAGTCACCTCTTCAGAACTAGAAGTACATTGTACTTCATTAAAATGAGCCCAAATTTCGTCGTTAATCAAAAATGGAACAGGTAAGTTGTCCGTAAAATTTCCCATGCGTACCATGACTAAATTTTGTGAAGGAACAATATTTAGAATTTGCCCATTTTTACCTAATGCCGAGATCATATCTGATGGGGCATTTAAAAATAAAGGCCGGTTAAAAACAATCTGTGAGCCTGGCAGCATAGCCGAGTTTTTACCATTGAGCCACCACAAATAACCGTAGGAAAGATTTAAATTTTGTGTGGTATTCACCGACGCATTAAAATAATCCGAGTGTGTCATGATTTGGGTAGTATTCCATTTTCCTTTATTTAAAATTAAACTTCCAAACCTTGCCATAGTACGAGGTTTGGACCAAAAAACATTATTAAAGCCCGATTTGATGAAAAGTCCAGCCATCCCTGTTTTAGAAAAAAGTCTTTGATAACCAAAAATATTTAATGTTTGACCCGTTGCATTTTCAACTACTTGATCCAACAATGTATAAGGTGCATTGTGGTAAGCCCATCTGGTTCCAGCATCTGCCTTATAGGTCAAACAAGGAACATCGGTGCAATAAGGATCGCCTCCATCATCTAAACCCGATGTCATGGTGAGTTGATGCCAAACTGTAATTTCATTTTCTTTGTTCTCAGGCAAACTTGTCCAACCTTTTCCCAAATAATTAACCGTAGGATCATGAATCGACATATGGCCTTCTTCTTGGGCAAGGCCCACTAAAAAGGACGTAAGTGTTTTCCCGGCAGAAGCCCAATACCAGACACTGTCCATTGTAAATTGCCCAAAATATTTTTCTAGGACGATTTTACCATCTTTTAATACGATAAATGCCTTAGTATCTTCACTGTCAAGATAGTCGTATAAAGCTGGAATTTTATCTTCACACCATCCTAATTCTTCAGGCGAAATACTTGTCCAAGTGTTTCCAATTAAAGGTGGAAAATAATATTCTTGTGCAAATAGGGAAAAAATAAAAATCAGTTGAAATAAAATGATGTTAAACGTTTTCATAAGACTGAAATTAAGAATTATTGACCAAAGGCAGATTTAGGTCCTTTTTTAAGTGCATCGGGATCGTATTTTACCATGAGATTAATCCACAAAGAC
>JBATMZ010000181.1:0-2525 GCA_049290115.1 Saprospiraceae bacterium
CTACAGCGAAAGCCGCACACAGTATGATTTGTCGCTAAAAATGCTGATTTTATTGTATTTGAAGCTCTCACTACGAATCTCATTTTAGATATTTAGGTATTAGTCAGTCACCTATGTAATGAATCGGGCAAAAATAGTTATTTCAGATTTTTTCAAAAATAAAATTTGTCATTTTTGTGTAGAGATGTATGGTGGCATTATCTCCGTAGATACCGTGATTTCTGTTGGGATAATAGTAAGTATCAAACTGTTTGTTGGCTTTGATGAGAGCGTTGGCCATTTCTACCGCATTTTGAAAATGAACATTGTCATCAGCCATACCATGAATCAACAGATAATTTCCTTTTAGTCTGTCAGCAAAATAGACAGGCGAATTGTCAGCATAGCCTTGGGCATTTTCGGTAGTGGTACGCATGTATCTTTCAGTGTAGATACTATCATACCATTTCCAGTTGGTGACATGTGCTACAGCTATAGCGGCTTTAAATACATCATTGCCTTTGAGAATGCAGAGCGAGGACATATATCCTCCATAACTCCAGCCAAAAATACCTATTCTTGCCTTGTCCACGTAAGGTTGTAAACCCATGTATTTGGCCGTTTCTATCTGATCCAAAGTCTCAAAATGACCTAACTGAAGATAAGTCATCTTTTTGAATGCTTCTCCTCGTGCACCTGTACCTCGTCCATCTACACATACTACGATGTAACCTGCCTGAGCGATCATTTGATTCCACCAGTATCCTGTGCCTTTCCAGCTGTCGGTGACGGACTGACTACCCGGACCACTGTATTGTGTCATGAAAACCGGATACTTTCTGGTAGGGTTGAAGTCTCTTGGTTTGATCATCCAGCCATTGAGTTTTACATTTTCTGATGTCGTAAATGTAAAAAATTCCACAGGAGACACACCGTACTCTTCCTGAGTTTTGGCATGATTAATATTGTCTTCGATGGTCCTTATTTTTTTGCCCGTACGATCGTACACAGTAAATGTTGGAGCAGTATTGATGGTACTGTGATTGTTGCTGAAATAGTCAAATGTACAACTGAACTGAGCTGTATTTGATCCTAAAAGGGTAGGTGTAAGATTAGTTATATTTTTACCATCAAGGTCAACTGAAAACACATGCTTTTGCATAGGTGATTTTTCAGCTGCCTGAAAGTACACTTTTTTATTTTTTTCATCCACTCCATAGAAGCTTGTCACATCATATGACCCAGTGGTGAGCTTGACTTTTTGTGTACCATCCATGCCCATGAGATATATCTGGTTGTACCCTTCTTTTTCAGATGACCATACAAAGTGTTTTCCATCCCTGAGGAAAGTAAGATCGTCGGGGATGTCGATGTAGTACTTATTAGTTTCTTCGTAGATGATGGATGATTTGCCGGATTTGATGTCGGAGATGTAAAGTTTAAGATTGTTTTGGTGCCTGTTCATCTTGAAGATACAAAGTTTATGGGCATCTTGTGTCCACTTCATGCGTGGTATATACATATCAGAAAGTTCGCCGATATCCGTTTTTTTGGACTTTCCTCGGGATAGCTCATACACCCATGCGGATACCTCGGCATTTTTTTCACCTACTTTGGGATATTTGAAAGTTTCGTTTTCAGGGTACATATCACCTTTGAAAAGTTGCATAGTAAATTCCGGTACATTGGTCTCATCAAAACGTATATAAGCGATTTTTTTGCTGTCAGGCGACCAGTAAAATGCTCTGGTAAAGCTGAATTCTTCCTCGTAAACCCAGTCACACATACCATTGATGATTTTATTTTTGACGCCATCTGTAGTGACTTGAGTGATGTTCCCTGATTTTAAGTTTTGAAAATACAAGTTATTGTTGAAAACAAATCCAACTTGCTCCCCATCCGGTGAAAAAGCCGGATTGACCACTTTGCCATGAAGGTAGATTCTGGAAAGTACTTTGGATTTCACATCATATACATAGCAGTTTGCCTTTGAGGAGTGCCTGTAGATGGCTTCGCTTTCCGACTCAATGAGAATTTTGGATTCATCATCACTGAATGTGTATGACCCGATAGCCCCGGAATATCCGGCTTTATCCTTAAATTCCTTACCTTCAAACATAGTCTCTACCAAAGATCCTGTAGTGATGTCAAATTTTTTGATGCCGCCGTCTTTAAGCGAAGAGTAATGCCTACCGTCTTTCATAAAATTGAAGCCGGGCACAGACTTTGTTCTGAAAGCAAACTTGGCATAGATATCGTCTATGGTGATGGGTTTCTGGGCGTTGGTGGTTCTTATTGATAACAATAGAAAAAGAAATGATATCCAATGTATTTTCATAATGTATTAGATTATTAAAATGATGTTAAAACTGCTGCTAATGTGTAAAAATATTAGAAAAATGATTTAATGATAAAATAAAATCTTCTTCACTGTGTTTGATAAGTTTAAATCTTTTTTCTAGCACTTTTTGATTGAAGTTTTCTATCCTATTTAAAGTCATGTTTTGCATTTCTAAGCTTACTAATAATGTTGAGTAGTCATAATC
>JBATMZ010000182.1:0-2351 GCA_049290115.1 Saprospiraceae bacterium
GGATGAACAATATCAAATGTATGCCCTGCTGCAGTTATCAACTCAAATTTTGATATTGATTTATCACTCCAATTAAAAATTTGTTCACCTTCCACAACAGGAACTGTTAAGTCCTGCTCACCATGAACAATTAACAAAGGTTTGTGCAAATCTTTAACAGCATTTGCAATACTTAATGAACTATTTTTATTTTTTTCAATATCTTCAAGTAAATCGACATTCATTCGCATCATTTGATTTGTTCTTGAATTCAAAGCTTCAAAAAATCCAGCCTTACGCCATTCTTTTTTTTGTCGCTCAGTATATCTATCAAATTTTGCAACAGATGACCAAACAACATAAGCATCAACTTCATCAATCAAACTGCTTAAAAGCACAACTCCGCCACCACGACTGTGCCCAATCAAACCTACTTTACCAAAAATATTTTTAGCAAAAAAACCTTTATGATAAGCTTTAATTACCTGAACAAGTTCTGATACTTCAAGAGATACAGTGTTTTTCGCAAATTTATCTAAACAATTAAAATCAAAACCGTGGTGATCAACACCATTATGCGAAAAATTAAAAGAAAGAACAAAATAACCTTTGTCTGCAAAGTGTTTTGCAGAGTAAGGAAAGAAACCCCAATCCTTAAAACCCTTAAATCCGTGGACTAAAATTAAGCATGGTGATGATTTAATATTTTCAAAACCAAATGCACTGAAATTAAGAAAATCCTCTTCTTTCGTTTTTAGCCTAAAATCTTTGTTCATCGATTTGAAATATGAGCAATTATGTTAGAAAAGTCAATAATTTTAAAGATTTTGCATAAATATAATTTTGGGTTAAATATTGTTTGATTTTTAACGTATTTTCACATTTAGCAAATAAAATTTATTAGAAATATAAGCTTTAGAGGATTAAATGGACTTTAATTTAACAGATGAACAGAAAATGTTAAAAGGATTAGTAAAGGAGTTTGTTGATGGAGAAGTTAGACCGCTTGCCCAAAAAATTGATGAAGATGAAGAAATTCCAAACCATCTGATTAAAAAGATTGCAGAAATGGGTTTTCTTGGTGTTGCTTTTCCGGAAGAATATGGCGGCGGCGGTTTTGGTGAATTTGGTTATTGCCTTTTACAGGAAGAAATGACAAGAGCGTGTAACTCAACGGCAACATTTATTGGTGCACATCAATCAATTGGTACTAATGCAATTTATCTTGGCGGATCGGAAGCAACTAAACGAAAATATCTTCCGCAACTTACTTCTGGTGAAAAAATTGCTGCATTTGTGCTTACAGAACCCGGTGCCGGTTCTGATACTTTTAATCTTTCTACTAAAGCAGAACTTAAAGAAGATAAATGGATTATTAACGGAAGTAAAGTTTGGATTACAAATGCAGGAATTGCAAATGTGTTTTCTGTTTTTGCAAGAACTGATAAAGGAATAAGCGGTTTTGTTGTTGATGCTGATACTCCCGGGATTATCATCGGACTGAAAGAAAAGAAACTTGGAATTAGAGGCAGCGTAACAAACACGATAACTTTTGAAAATGTTGAAGTTCCAAAAGAAAACTTACTAGGGCTGGATGGAAAAGGTTTTTTGATTGCGATGAAAACTCTTGATGCCGGAAGAATTGGACTTGGCGCAGGATGTCTTGGTGCTTCAAAAGAATTGCTTGAGCTTTCCACTATCTACGCTAAACAACGTAAACAATTTGGAACAGCTATTTCAAAATTTCAGGCAGTACAGTTTATGCTTGCAGAAATTTCAGCAAAAATTTATCCGATGGAAAGCATTGTTTACCGTACTGCAAATAATTACGATCTTAAAAAAGATATTGCAAACGAAGCTGCAATTGTTAAACTATTTTGTTCGGAATCTATGACTGAGATTGCGGATAAAGCTGTGCAAATTCACGGCGGAATGGGATTTAGTCGTGAACTGCCTATTGAAAGATACTACCGCGATGCACGCATTCTAAAAATATTTGAAGGAACAAACGAAATACAAAAAATGATTATCGGCAGATACGCAATTAAAGATAATGGCAAGTGGAAGGTTGATGAGTAAAGTAATTTTTAAAACCTCATATTTTCATTCACAACAAAAATAAACTTAGAATAATTACTTAACAATTGTCAAATATTGTTTTAAGTTAGACTTGCACTCGCTCTATATATAGTTGCACAAACAATATTTAGGTTTGCAATTGCATAATATATAGTTGCACAAGCAAAGTATAGGTTTGCTATCGCATTAAATATAGTTGCAAATGCAAGATATAGCTTTACAATCACATCATTTAGAGTTACAAATGTAAGATATAGGTTTGCAATCGTAACATATAGAGATGCAAATGCAAA
>JBATMZ010000183.1:0-2091 GCA_049290115.1 Saprospiraceae bacterium
CGTGGGGAGTGGCAAAATCAATTGCTGAAACTGGTTTAGCAGTTGCGGCTTTTGCTGTACAATCAAAAGCAATCGATAAAGCTCGTTCTGTTAATAATCAAGAAATGACATCATCTTCGATTTCACAAGATCTTGGAAATGGTGACACAATTACAGACACATTTAGTACTGGAACTGATATTTCAGGTGGTGTTTCATCTGGAAGTACAACAACTGGTAGTTCGTCATCTAGTGGCGGGGGTGGTGGTGGTGGAACAATTATTAATGTTGGTGGAGTTGTTGTCAATTTTTCCACTGATAGTGTTGATCTGTCATCGGTTGGACAAGTAGCAAGACAACTTGGAGAAGCTGTTCAACGTAAAACCACTGAAGCTGTTCAAATGGCAATTGCTATTTATAATTCTGGACAACAAAATTCAGGAGTGGCCAGATGAGCGAACCAAAAATTTTAAATATTGTTACACCAGCGCATTATAATGGTTGGCCATCTTTATTTAATAATGCCTATTTAAGAGATGGTTTGACAACGCCACTTGCTGTATCATCTGGTGGTGCAAGTGATGGGACATATGTTTATGGAACGTTTGGCGACAACGTGAATTATGTTGATTATACAATGCTTTTGTGGATCAATCATAATAAATTGTTTAATGGTGACTCATTCAGCTATAATTTGAATCGTGATGGTGCTAGTGTTTCCGGAAAGGTATTAACCGAATACACAAATAGCCTTGGACAACAAATATCATTGATCACATTCCCAAAAATGAATGCAAAATTATTTACATTTGGTTGGACAAGCACAAATCCAGCAAACCAAGAAAAGTCAATGGGTGAATTGATTCTAGCAAATGAAAATATCATCACTTTAACTAGAGATTTTAGCTCATACGAGGAAAGATGGCGTGAAAAAGTTAAAGAAATCATTCTTGGTGACGGTGGTATACACCGTGTAATTACTTTATCTGGTAGTGGTAAAAATCTTCGTTATGAAGCAAATTGCCAATTTAAATTTATGACACAAGCAGAAGTAGAAGCCCTCAAATCATTAAAAACAAATGGTGTTCCATTTTATTTTCAACCAGAAAGTAAAACAAACCCACACAATATTTATTTGTGTCATTGGACTGGTCCTTGGGATGCAAAATATACGTCCAATTTTAAAGGCGCTGGTTATACTGTTAGTATGCAATTAAAAGAAGTCCGATGAAAAACGTCACAACGGCATTTAAAACAGCACAAGATCAACCAATGTCAAAGATTGTACGACGTATTTCGTACAAACGTAGATATTGGGATGGATCAAATTATATATGGGAAGCTTCGTGGACCGTATTGCCCGAATCATCTATTGTACAAGTTGGAACAATTACAGCAAAACTTGACACCGATAGACTGAATGAATTTAAAATTTCAAACGTTGATATTGCTGTATTAAATTCTGATGATTCATGGAACCCATGGGGCGGATCAATATTTTATCAAAAAGAAGCATTTTGGACAAAATTTAAAATTGAATCTGGTTATGTTCTAGCAGATACGTCAATTGAATACATACCAATATTTGTTGGTGTCGTTATCGGTTTCTCATTAGAGGCTGGTGGTCAAACTGTAAGATTTAATGTACAAGGTCTTGAAGCCATACTTATGAATTCAAATGCCGAAAGCGTTTCTGTCACAGTTTCCAATGAAACACCATCTGGCACAATTAATGGCACGAATAAAGATTTTGTTACTTTAAATCCAGGTGTTGGATTAATTGACAATGTTCAAGTAAATTCTGTTGATAACAAACCAGGAAAAAATTATGATATTTCACAACTCAATGAACCAACACTTGGAGCAAAAATCACTTTTAAAGTAGCCCCTCCAAGTGGACAAACTGTAAAGGTTTGGTATAGATATTGGAAACAAGATCAGAAATTTGAAAATCTAATAACTGATTTATTGACCGTTGCTGGCCTTCAATCTGGAGCATCAATCCAACAAGTTACCTTTCCTGGTGGTGTCAGTGATTCATATACTTTTGATTCTCAATCTGATTGGTCAAATGGGACATCTGGTAGTACAGACGTATCAAGATTTCCAGGT
>JBATMZ010000184.1:0-2981 GCA_049290115.1 Saprospiraceae bacterium
ACGGGACCACGTAGGGTCGCCTGTTCCTTTCCTTAAAACAAGGCTAGTTTCTAATGGGGCATACATGATCGGTGTAATTAAAAAATCAGTCGTGTTATTTATAGACCTGGTTCTTTCTCTCATTGGAGTTTACCTCGTTTTAAAATGGAATTAACTTACTCTGTGATACCTCAACGTTCCAGCGGATGAAGCGATCGCACCAAGTCTGTCGCCGTCGTCAAATTTCACGGGTATTTTAGTGTTCGCCGCGATATGATACCCAGTCGAGCTGGTAACGTCGCTCGCCGTCCCACTGGAAACTTTAACCCAAACGTCGACGTCACTCCACAGATCATAAACTCCATCACTTCCACTAGAGAACGGAGAAGTTTGTGCCCCCGTAGCGCTAACAGACAAAGCTCCCTGCGTATTCCCCTTTAAGTTCGTTGCGAACGCATCATAATGTTTTACACCGTATCCGCTCATTTTGAAGCCTCCTTAATCAATATCTTTAAGTTAAATTCTTCTCGCAAGTATGCTGGCCGCTATTGCCAGAGTTTTTAAAGCGTCCTTCACGTCGGCAAGAGTTGAAATATTCGCGTCGACCCACGCTTGGACCTGCGCGTGGGTCATGCCCTTAAGTGCCACGAGCTTTTTCTTTTAATGTAGCAACTTCTGCATACAAATCCATAGATTGACCATCCATTTTTTATAATAAGATTATGCCGCAGTTAATGAAAATATGCCACTTGCAGACCATTGAATAATGAATGCAGTTCCAACTCCAGCAGTTTGAGCCGCCCCAAAATCAATAAATGCCAATGGTATATTACCATCTGTTGAATTTAGAATTACAGCTTTATAAGCTGGTCCAATACTTCCACCAGATGCAGTTTTTGAAACATCATCGGCATCAAACATAGCATCATTGGTCGTAACTGTTGAAATGGCAACGTTGGCAAGTGATTCACCACCAGCAGTCCATCCATTGCCTGAGACTTCATAGGCTCCAGCATTGTCAACACTGGTTTTTGTTGTATGCGTTGCATTGAATGTTGCGGAGTTGTTCAATAATTCAACTTTATATGTATCTCCAGCAATCAACGATCCATTTTGAATAAGCCTTGCAGTGTGATTATACAATTGAACTGTAACAGCCATATAATACCTCCTTAGATATGGAAGAAATCAATATAATTTGAATAGTTCGCACCGGCTGAATGTGCACGAGCAAAAAATTTGATATCTTGTCCAGATGAAGTAAATGCTGGAGACATAAGCATCGTACCATCATCGTCACCAATAGCAATACGTATGACTTGTGTACTATATCCAGATAGTGGAATTGTTTTTTCAACCCATGTATCAACCGTTAGACTACCACCAAGACTGAAATTATCTAATGCATATCCATCGGCATCACGTATTTCACAATACACAACACCAGTACCACCAGAACCCCACCATTCATCCGTTACTGATCTAACCCAGTAGGCAGATTGTCCACCCTCATAAGCTGTAGATGAAATATCCCATGTATAACCTTCTTGTGTCCATCCTGTTAAACCAGGTTCAAATCCATAATTTGAGAATGGAGCAACAACAACACTTGGAGTATTAGTAGTCAAGTTAATACTTGTAACTGGCACTTGAACAGAAGCACCAGTTGATATCGTAGGAGCGTTTGTACTTACACTAACTGTTGTTAATGGTACGACAATGGTTGAACCAGTGATTATGGCAGGTGGTTGACCTATAATATCAATGTTCACATTTGGTATTGACACAATTAGATCTGGACCAGGGATTTCTTGTAAGTCAAGTTCCGTTGTCATATCTTCTATGTTATGTCGAACACCAATTACTTTATACAGAAGATTTAAAAATTCGTTGCCCCAAATAACACTAACTGTATCAGATAGATCAATCCATTGCATGAGTTTTGCACGGGCATTAAATATGCGCCATACTTCCTTCATTGTGTCATACATACCAGTTGCAATACCAGTAGCAACATCCGTATCTGGATTTATTAAAAGATCACCACCATCAACTGTTAAACGTTTACGACCAAATCGCTTAAGTGGCCCATATTGACCACCAGTATCACCAACAACAATATCATAATTTCCAAATGTGGCTTGGACTTCTGAATATACTCTATCATGTCCAGAATTTGTAACTTCAAATGATGTTAGATTTTTAGAATAGTCCAATATTTGATCAACTGTTTTACTTACATCTTTTTCCCTGAAGAAGAAAGTTTCATCTTCTTTAAATCCCCATTCATAATTTGAGAAAGCACCAATCGCCTGTATTGCATCGTAGCAAGTTTTGTCAGTAAAATTTGCAAGTTTAATAGTTGTGGTGATTTTTGTATAATTTAACTTCATATATGAAACATATGGTTCATCAATTGTGTTTGATGGCATCGTTATATCAATCTTTATTTTTATATATCTACGTAATGTTGAATTTATAGTTCCATCGCCAGAAACAGCAACCCATGAATCCCAACTTCCAGCATCTGCACTTGTTGCAGTAGATATTGTGATTGAACCAGAACCAAGATATTTATCAATAATTAATGTACCAAATGCAGTCACAGATGCAGACAGATCAAGTATTTGACTGATCCATTGACCAGTTATTGTCGCTTGTGGTTGAAATATTGAATCTACATACCAATCACAATCAGTAACATCAAGAGTTTTGCCAAGACCAATACCAATTTTGCTTGGTGTATTAAATGAAGTTGATGTTGCTGAACATCTAAGGATATTATCAATATAAACTTTGGCGGTGTTTGGTGTTCTAACAACTTTAACATATACAACATTTGAAATACCAAAATATGTTGTTCCAGCATCATATGAACTAATCAATGAATTATTTATATATAATCGTACAAACCAATTACCGCTTGGATATGTTTTTTCAATTAAAACAAAATCTCCATTATAACCAACTGGACCATATGGACTTGCAGTATTATATTGAAA
>JBATMZ010000185.1:0-31076 GCA_049290115.1 Saprospiraceae bacterium
GCAATACATCCTGCCTGATTAATAGAAACGAACATATTTCTTGTATCTCCATTGGTATCCAAATAACATTTAAAATTACCTTTTTCGCTAAAATCAGGACTTATACCTTCTATTGAAACATTTACAATTGATAACTGCTCCTTAAAATCTGAATCATTATTTATAGCAGTTGAGTCACCAAAACAAACGTTATCAGAAACAAAATCGATTTCTGGTAAAAATTTTGTGCCTATTGAGAAAACGGTATCAATATCCGGACACATTAGAGTAGTATACGTCAATTTCACCAAAATGGTGTCTCCATTATTGACACTAACAAAATAATTATTCGCCATGGTATCATATACAATGTTTGTCAATTCCTGATTCATTGTGTCATAAAATGAAATATTTTCCATGGTGATAGACAAATCAAACAATGAGTTTGAAACAATCTGCAATGGCATTTCATTAAAACATTCAATTGCAGGAATAACCAGATCAATTTTGGGTAAAACATGTATAGAAATACTAATCGTATCAATGAAAAAGATACTAATAGTATCTCGGGGAATTGATTTTCGGATGATAGTATCGTTGGTGCTTACGATTAAAGTATTACTGGTCGATAGGGTATCAGAAGAATTTTTTCTTATCCATAATAAATCATAATCAGATGTGTCCAATTGGCTTTCAAAGAATACGCTATCACCGTTTTGGATACAAAAAACTGTATCAAATTTTGAAGTAATAGTATCATTGGAAATTGAAGCTGATAATTGGTATGGGGACAAAAACACCACGATAAAAATATAAAATAAAGTATGTTTTTTCATTGTATACAATTTAAATCATAAGGATTGTCAATAGTGGCGCCTTCCTCGTCTGTTCGTATTACATGAAGATAAAACCGATCTTCCTTCTTTACTAAATATAAATATAATAAGCCCACATCCGGTGCTTCTGTTAAAGACAAACTCCTGATAAAATCAAATCCCTGGTATTCGTTACACCATAGATAATTTCTATCTTTATATTCTGCTAAAAAACTATTACTACTTATTTCTTTTCTGGTCACTCCTGATAAAAGCAAGGTATTTCTTGAAGATTTGAAAGAAGTTAATCCTATTACTGCATAGTTTTCTACATCTGATATAAATGCATTTTTGTTTTCCAAAGTAATTTCAATCGTTTTTCCGATCCCTGATGAAATTGTACCTGTTAAATATAACCGCCCGTTTATTTGAGTCAAATTTGCTGAACTGAAAACCTCATCAAATGACAAGTCATATTTTTGGTACAACTTTCCATCCGTATTATCCAAAATCAAAGCCATTTCTGTATTTTGTTGGTTTAGAACAATAAAACGATCATTATCTAATGAATGAAGTGCCTGAATAGTATCGTTTTCAAAATACGTTTTTAAATATATTGGCTTCAAATCAGTATTCATCTTCAAAACACAAGAATAATTTTTGGAAAAGGAAGATAATTGACCAATGAGATAGACTCCACTGGACGTATCGATAATCATCTTTTGGAATGATATGGAATTAATATCATTATAAGAGGTATCTATAAATGATTCAAAGGAGTTAAATGAGGATATTGGATTAAAATTACCATCTAATTTATTTATTTGAGGCCATCCGTTTGACATAAAAGTTATAAAATATTCTTCATCAGTTTTGTCAAAACCTATGAGATCTGTTCCGGCAGCATTCCATACTGCTTGATAGTTCGATTTCCATTTTTCACCTATCAATGTTTGAGTAATTTTTATAATTTTTATACTATTGTTCTGATCCTCAATTGCAGTTACAAAATTGTCTTTATCCAGTGCATAGATATTTGTATTAAAAGATTCAATACATTCCAGTCCTTCAAGAGTCAAAGAATAATTTGGAATTAGTTTATTGGATTGGTCATCGAGATTCCATTTTTCGATGTTGCAGGAAAAAAAAAGTAAAATACTTATGTATGTCAATAATTTTTTCATACTAAAATTGCATTAATAAAGCTAATCCAATGCCATTATCACTTACCGGCACTATTTTTATCGAACAAAATTCTTTAGAGTCCAAAGGCCTTACATTATAGTTTTCAAATAATTCTTTACTCAATTTTCTTTCTTTATCATCTAAAAGTTTAACATGAATAAAGTTACCTAAGAATGTTAATGCACCTATACCAGTTGAAATAATAAACCTTTTGTGGTGGTTATTTGCTTTATCATAATTTATATTAGTTTCCCTAAAAGTTTCTGATCGCATATGTCTTTTATAATATTTTTGGGATTGAATGTACGACAAAGTACCATAAGTCGCAGAAGCTGTAAAAACACTACTATACACCAAAAACCTTGTTATCCTATTTTTTTTATTCTCTCCTCTTATTAAATGTCCCTTACCCGGGATAAACAAGTCCACTTTAGAAATCGGTTCCCATTTAAAAGCTGATTCTTTATCTTTTACACAATCACAATTATCGTCATTCCATCCATTAGCAGGATTGTACCATTTATAGAGAGGTTCATTTGGCTTACGCCAGTAAATATCATCATCATCATCATTGCAATCACATTTTTTTCTGGTTTCCGGATCAGCACTAAAACATGCAGCAGGGTAATAACCATCTCCATCGTTATCTTCACCTAATTGATCAACTCCATCGCAATTTTGATCAATTCCGTCTCCAATTATTTCAAGTGCTCCTGGATGTATCTGAGGATTAAATGGATCACAATCTACTAAATCGTTGTAACCGTCAGCGTCAGAATCCGGAGGATCCCGTTGATCACAACAAGGAACAAATTTTTTAGGATCCGGCTTTCTATATATTATGGTATCTCTTCCAATATTAATACTATCTTTTTTAGAGATTTTTGCATTTGACTCTGTATCTTTTGATTTTTTATTTTTTGTTACCAAGTTAGGAACAGATGAATTTGTCACATCATCAATGGATTTAATTTTTATAACAATATCTTCCTTATTGATTTTAAAAATCTGGAATTTTATTCTTTTAACTCTTTCATTTTTTGCAATACCTGAAGTAGATTTATTAATAGGAGATTTTGCTACATTATAGGAATTTAATTCTATCTGATGAAATAGCATAAAACCTTCGTAAACGGTAGTTTTGATAGTTTCATTCTCTTCAAATGTAATTCCCATTTGTTTTAACTCCTCCATAATTGCAGTTGGGTCAGGGGAAACACCGGCTGACACCAGATTCATGTTTGGACAATCAAAAGTTTCATAAGTTCTTTTAAGATTTTCATTTGTTTCCAGATTGGATCTTAATTCTGAAATAAATTTGGACCTGTTGCCTCCTTTGATATCATTCATTGTAAAAAAAGGATGCAATAATCTGAATAAGGCTGTTTCATTTGCCTTTCGGATTCTAGGATCTTCAGAATTGTCAGAGAGGACACGAACATATTTTTTAAACTCAAAATACTGACGTACAAGATCACACTTTAGATTTTCCCTCTCGGCTTTGGATATCGTGAGACGATCTCCCTGACTAAATGTTATGGCATTTAAATTGGTAAGTAAAAAAATTAAAAAATAATGATGTGTTTTCATTATTAAAAATTAAAGGTAATCCTCTCTACCTTGCAAGTGGCTTTATTGTATGTTGGCGTTACATTTATACTTTTTAAATAACTACCGGGCTGCATAATTTTGGCTAAAATAAAACTTTCAATATCATCTCCAAAAACAGCCGAATTTTCTTTAATTTGAATGTTTGATGCAGATATTTCTTTAAAAACCTGAAGTGCATCTTCTGCAGCTTCCTTCACTGAACTTGGAATAAATTTATCCGGGTCATAATTTCCTTTAATTCTGGCTTTATCGATTATTTTAGTCAATTCTGTGTTTGAAAACTCCACACAAATCTTTTTCGAATTTGAACCGGACAGTCCATCTACTGAACTACTAACATCAACCTGAATAGTATTAAGGCCGGGTTTACTCATTCGTAAAGTTGTCCTAACAGCTTTAGAGTTTACATATGTACCGGAACCTATTGCCACACTCCAATTGACATTGTCTCCATTCAAAGATTTGAATTCTTCCAGTTCTACCGAAAAATCCTGATCTTTATAAATAGAACCGGATGTTTTTATTTTGATTTCAGGGCAGCCGGAGTTAGATGAGGGGCCTCCCCGGGATGGGCATCTGTCACTTTTATTCAGCACTTTGTCCTTGTCATCATCTTTATTATCGTCTAAAATAGGTGGAGGAATCTTAGAGTTTCCAACACAAGTACAATTTTCATCTACCCTATCGCCTTCAGTATTTAAATCTCCGTCCGAACACAAGTCTCCAACATTTTTACCCAAATCTGGGCAATAATTTAAACTTTGAGTAATGCCATTAGATTTTTCATTTTCTTTTGTTTTAGTTTCTATATTTTTTGTTTTTGGAGGAGATTTCTCATCCTTATTCTTACATTGTTTTGTACTTGAATTGGGAACACAAGGATCATTGTCATTGGCATCACCTGATTCGGAAACATAACCATCAACACTTTCGGAAGACATAATAAAACTATCAATATTTCCAATACCATCCCTGTCGTCATCAAGATATAATTTAGTGGGTGGTGTTGGATTTATAAGACCTTTAAAAAAATAAAATAAAACTCCACTAAACATAACGATAAACACAACAGCTAAGACTTTTTTTATAGATGGCATCTTTGGAGGTGGTGAAACATAAATCTTTTCTTCACCATCAGAAATAATTACACAATTATATTGAAGCATTGCAGCAAATATGTTTCCAATCTTATCGGATGGTTTAAACCTTATTGGATCACCCTTTATATCAGCAACAATGCCTTCTACGGTTACAAAATCATTTTGAATGTCTTTATCTAAACTTGTAGCAAATAATTGTTTGATTCGTTCTATTTCTTGTTTCTCACCGGTAAAGTTTTGGGCTTTATAAATGTATTCATTTTTGGTATAAATAAATAATTTGTTTCTTTGAAGAATATCAGAAAATATATCTTTAAAAAGGCTAAAAAGCTTTATAGGCTCTGAACAAAGGATTCCATTAAAAGTAAGACAAATTCCAAAATATGAACCAGAATTATTTAATTCATGAGTATAAATATATTGTACCAATTCACCATTACGATAATAAATAAGTTTGTCAGTAAAATTTATAACTTCCCTAAAATCTTGAAAATTATTGTTTAAATTGTCTATTGGGAACTGTTTATAACCGTTAGGATTTCCGAAAATATGTAAGGTAAAGTTCATAACTTTTTTGCGTCTTAATATTAAAAAAGGCAAAAGATTTAATTGAAATATGGTAATGGGGTATTCTAAAGACAAAAACTTTATTCAAATCTACTAGAAATTTATATTGATTGGCTCATAACTATTATTATTTATAAAATTTAACAACGCCATTTTCTCTATCAATGGATACCTCTTTAAATTCCTTCAAAACAGACTGCCCCAAAAGTAAAGGCGCTTGGAGATTTTCAGCAACAACAGCCTCAACATTATACAAATTTATATTCTCATCTAATGAAACTGATTTAAGGTTTATTTTTAAACCAGTCATTATTTGTCCATTTGCAACTTGGTATTGCTGATAATCAATAATATCATCTTCACTAAGACGACCCTTTTCAAAAAGATATCTAGCCTCAGCCAAAGTTATCATAGTAGCAGAAGCACCTGTGTCATATATCATTTCTAAGGACATTCCGTTGATTTTAACAGGTATAGTTATTGTATTTCCATATTGTTCTTTATACGGTATATTAATACTACTTTCATCTTGCATACCATCCAAATCATATTCATCGCTTTCTGATATATCAGATTGTGGATTTAAATAATCTGTGTTTTGTTCGGAATCATTACAACCTGAACAACCATAGAACATAATGGTAATTGAAAATAAAATAAATGTAAAAGTCCTACTCATCTATAAAAGTTAATCTTAAAAAACTATTAAATCTATCTATTAATTTAGGCCGGTAGTATAATTGTTGTGATCGAGAAAGCATCGATATGTCGAAGTAGTCTATTTTGTCGATAATATCTTCGGCTTCTGATAAATTTTTTTCTATATTATTTTTTATTATTAATCTTCTAGTTTTTTCTGGCAAGTTCTTAAAATATTCTTGTTTCTCAATATCTAAGATTTTATAACTAATTGAATCAAGTTTAATATCCAAATCCCTGACTAATCTTATAACGTTATATTGATTCTTATTACATTCTGATAAAAATTCAATATCACATTTGATAAAATTAGTACTAAAGACTGTTGAATCACTTTTCCCAAAAAATTCACCAATTGAAGTAAGATTTTGTAATGAATCTGCAACTTCTGAAAATCTTTTATTTTTTAAAAGTAATAAAAATATTAAACTATCTTGAAGTTTAATTATTGAGTCTTTAAGAAAACAATTTTTCTCTCTTTTAAAGTTTTTGACCTCATCAAGTCGAATTTTAATCTCAGAAATATTTTGAGCTAGTATAAAATGACTTGTATCACTAACAGCAACAGTGTTATCAAAATAATGGTTTTTGGTTATTGAATTTATTTTTCGTGGTTTCTTTTGCGCTGATAACTGCACCAAATTATTCCCAAAGAGAAAGAGAATAAAATAAAATAAAATTCTTTTCATCGTTATCCTATTTTTGTAAAATTTCAATTTCAACACCTTGATCCAAAAACTTAATTTTAAGTTTACCTGTCTTTTCTAATTTAATTTTTAAAGGATTTAATTTTTTGTCACTTGTACTAAAAAGCTTATTATCAGAAAAATTCCACTCAACTGAGCTAGGAGTTTGGCTACCCTTCTTCGCTTCAATCAGCAAAATGTCACCTTTTTTAAAATTTAAATTATCTGGACTTTCTTTCTTATCACAATTTTCATTTAAACATTTAAATAAAATAATTTTAGTCTTTTCATTAACCGTGGTTGGAGCAGAAGTCTTTGCTGTTTGTTTTTGGTTTTTTGTTTTATTAGATTTAATTGTCATTGCAGGTTTCTTCTCATCTGAAATATTATTAAGAAGGTTCTTAGCATTTTCTTTAATATTTATTGCACAATCTGAAATAATAATTATTTCGCACAAACTTTTAACAAAACTGTGATCTCCTATATTAAAAGCATTAGTTGCTTGAAGCAATCTTTTTGATTCTGTCATATCAATAACTTCTTGCTCTATAACTTCTGTATTGCCAAATTCTTTTGATTTCTTTAATAAAATAATTGCCTTATCCCAACCCGCTTCTGTATTGTAAGATTTATGCAAATCTATATCTTCCCTTATTTTACTAAGAATTGTAAAATTTAAATCCCCAGCTATTCTTTCTTGGTTTTTAATTAAGGAATCAACAATTTTCCAAGCCGAACCAAAGTCTTTATTCTTAATATGTCTTTCAAAATCTTCCTGCATCCTTGGTAAATCCTTGTCAGAAATATTACCTAAAGAAGGCCCATTATTGGGATATATAAAAATAGCTAATAATATTAAACTTACAATTGAAAAAAGGAAAATAAATTTTTTACTTTTAATAAATTTTATAAATTTACTTATTGTTTTTTCTTTAGGAATTTCTGGCTTAGGACCATTTGGAATTATTCTTTCATTTGTATTTTGCTCAGCATTATTAATAACATGAGTGCAGTTTTTCTTTAAATCTTCAGCTTTCTCATATAAACTCTTTATTTGTATTTGTGAATTGATATAAATTTTGATTTCCTCCTGTATTTTAGCTAAATTACCAATTATCCCGTTTAATTTATCACAATCAGATGGAGAAACTATTTCTTTCTTGTGTGGTTTAATTACAATAGTATCATATGTAGATTTATAGTTAGCGTAGTAATCATTTAATAACTTTACTCTACTGTGAACAATTACTTCTGAAGGATTAAGTGGGAAATCATCTGAAATGGAAATCCAAACATATTTCTTTAAGGCAATTATTAATTTTAAATTATCTACATTTTGATTAATATTCAGAATTAAATTTTGATTTCCTCTAACAAATGATGAATCCAAAGGCATTAAATCATTGGAAAATGAAGAAATTAAATTTTTACTTATAATAGACTCAATATTTTTTACTTCTAATTCTTGATCTTTGAATTCTTTTATAATAAATTGTGCATTCCCATGAGTTTTATCTAGTAACTCTCTAATAATTATTTCATTAGTTAGAATGTATTTTTCATATAAGTTTTCAAAAAATCTAAATAGCTTTGAAACATCATTACAATACAGGTTATTAAAAATCACAGAAATTCCAAAAAAAGCTCCAGGTCTTCCTTCTGCTGATATGAGCTTATACCTTAAATAATTGTACGATATCAATCCATCTTCCCTTCTATGAATTGTTAATTTGGAAGTTTCTGTACTTTCATCATAAAATAATTGGAAATAATCATTCCAACTACTTTCTGCATTGAATAAGTTAAATCCATGCGGAACACCATATATATAAATATCGAAATTCACATTCAATAATTTTATGTTAAAACCAACTTCCTTTTACAGTTTTTAATATAACACTCCATAATTTATGAGGATACTTGTCTTTACTTGGTGTAAATGTTTCCGCACCTACAGATGCAAGTTTATTAAACATACCAGCAGAAAAAGTAACAAAATCAAAACTATATCTATTAAACCAATTTAGAACTGGAATTTTATTAGTATATTTATCAAATATACCAGGATATTGATTATTGATATCTTTAAAAAATTGATGATCATTAGGGCTGTCTTTTATTATAAGTGATTTATGCAGATCAACTTTATGGCACATAAATATAATTTTGTCCCTTACGTCAATTTGGCTTTCCATTTCAATAATTTTATTCGCATACGCTAAACGTGTATTACTGTCAGACCATGATCTTTCGACAATAAAAATCCATGTTTTTGGATTGTCAATAGAGCAGATTTCATTAATGTATCTAGGAAATGGCTTATGAATATCTATTGGGTCAAAATAATGTTCACCAGGGGCTTCCAATATTTGACAAACAGGCTCTCCATTAGCATTCATAACTTTTACCAACATAAAACTGATAATATTAGTACCAGCTCCACTTAAATCATTATTATTTATATTTCTGTCAAATTCATTGCACATTTTTTCATAATGTGCCGAATTACTGGGTCTAAATATACGATCAGGTTCTACTTTATATCCATTTTTCTTGAGGTATCTTGTGAGTCTTACTAAAGTCATTGTCTTACCGGAAGTCCTTGCTCCAAACAAGATGATAATGGGTGAAGGGTCAGAAATAACAACTTGGATTCTATTTGGATCTCTTTCTTCCTCAACAGTCATTCCGCTATCTGTGGAATAAGATATTGGGTCATTAGTATCAGATGGGGGATTGAAATCATTTTGTTTTGGAAGATCTTTTTTGGGGTTTGAAAGATCAGGTGTCAAATCAAATTCATCATTCGGTTTCATATTAGATATATTATATTTGTCATGAACTAAAATTAAAAATCTCTTCTTTTAAATGCTATATCAAAGAAAATAAATCCTGCAATATCAACAATAGCAGCAATCAAAATCCAAAATATAAAGCCTCTGTCACTGTATTTTCCACTAAAGAAGTCTTTCCAAACTTCTATCACACTTCTCATTCTTTCCGTCTTAGAAACTCCGGAAAAATAAATTTTATCTTCTTTTGCTAATTTAATTTTGTCTGGGTGAGATTTCTCAAATTCGTTTATGAGGACATCACTGTATTTATCAATTATTTTATATGCCTGAGACAATATAATATTAGTTTTTTCTGTCGGTTCATCATTATCCTTTGGCTTCATTTGCATTTTATTTTGCACAAATTCAATTTCTCTAATAAGTTTTTTGATTTGTGGTTTATCCAGTGCCTTATTTATATTGATAAGACGTTGATCGTAAGTATTTTTGATTTTAGATTCAAGGAGTTTCTCAACCTGAACTCTCATTTCAGAAATCAAATCATTTCTACCTCTTAGAGTATTTGTTTTCAGCTTTAGTCTCTGAATTTTACCCAATTCACCTTCAAGTTCAATTATTACACTTTCAGCTTTTTTTGCCCACCCTAAATCACCAGGGTTGTTTATTTCAGATGCAAATTTTGCGAACATTCCATCTATTTTTCGTCTAAAATCAGCTTTCTCCTGAGCAATAATAGTGCCTGCGTCTCCTTCATTCTCTAAATTTTGCAATTTAGTCTTCGTTTCAGTTAAGTCCCGAACAAGAATATCCTTAATAGCAGATCTATAAAAAAAAGTGTGTGTATTGGTAGGTAAAAGAAAGAAAATCCAAAATATTAAAAGCAGTATTATTCCTCCAATGATTCGCCAACCTCTCTGATCTACCCGAACCCTCATATTAAAACTATCAACTATGAGTTTTGAACCTATTGCAGCCAAAACAAAAAATCCTACTGTAGCTATCCAAAAAATGAATTTTGGCCACGAAGGTAATAATAAGTGCAACGAATCCACTGTGGCCCAACAACTTATAAAAAGAAAAGCCATAAAAGCAAAAGTTGAAAATATTTTTAAAAAACTTGTTTGGTTCATATTGTTTACTTTTTTTTAGTTCATTATTAATTAATCACAACCTCCACCCCCAAATGATCACTATAACTATTCCTTTTCCATCCTACTTCATGGCAGTTGTGGATGAAATCGAGAACAGTGGTATGGGTTATGGAGAAATCATTACATTTATAAAAAATATTGTCCTCTGAGCGGCTGAGGTATTTTCCATCTTTACAAGACATTTTGAGGGAGGTTTTTTGTCCGTTGAGTCCGGGTCTGAATCCAAGGGCTTTCAGATCGTCAAAACCTTCATCGGTGACTTTTAGATTAAAATCTCCTGCGATTATTAAATTGTTGTAGGTTTGATTTTGTATCCATTGATTGATGGCCAGAACTTCAAGTCGTTCAGAAAAAGTATCGTCGTGGGTACAAGCATGATAATTTAAAATCGTGAGAACTTTATCTTTGACTTTGAACTGTATCAGGTATGGCTCTCTCTCTACTTGTTGACTCAATTCACTCAACAATCTAGGACCTCCACCTGTGATGGTCACTTTGGAAGGTTTCCATAAATAAGAGTATCGCTCGCTGATGTGGGACGACGAACTCCTCGTTGGATCGCTTACTCTGTAATCCCACGAACTGCCTTTTCGGTTTAATACATCGACCAGACGGGCAACAGCTTGTGCTCCACCGGGATCTTTAGCGACCACTTCCTGAATGGCCACAATATCCGCATGTTTGATGTAATCTGCAATAGCTTCTATTTCATTATCATCTCTGGACTTTCCAAAATCTTTGATATTCCAGGATATTATGGTCAGGGAATTTGCCGCATGTGATACAACAAACAGAAGTAAATAACATAAAGTATGTAGCATTTTCATCATAATACTCAATGAGAAACAAAAAAATTAATTCATTAATTTTGCACTTGACGGTTGCAGAATTCTATAGAGCACCCTGTAAAATTATATTTTTATCTTGATATTTATAAGGAGTTCAGAATAAAATTTCAAATATTTATTATAGTTATGTGTAACTTTAAGGTTAACAAATATTAACAAAGAGTAGTGGAGGGAATCTTTTTAGTCGTATTTTCTATAATCTGGTAAAAAATCAATGAATGTACGATTTGATAATAATTCATCATCTCAATAAAATCCTTTTTCCAGCATAATTATATTTTTGAATAATGGTCTATAATTCATGCTGTAACATCACCATGATTAATTCAATAGTTATAAAGTCACTGAAACTAAAATAAAAAACCGGAGGTTATAAATAATAATATTTTTAAAGTATTAGTTCACATGAAAACATTATTTCCACTTTTATTACTCATTCCCTCCGGTGGCTTTTATTTTTTTGAAATAACCCCTTTCAATAAAGCTCCAAAGGTTTTTGAGCATAATCTCGTTTTAAGTATTGAATGCAAGGTTGCAAAAATTATTGAAAATAATGGAATAGGAAATGAATGGACATTTACATCTTTGGTAAATGACGAATTATTAACTTTAGGGCAATTAAAAAAACTTGATTTAGGCGGCTTATCAAACATCCGGATATTTTCAACTGCTATTGAGGAAGATCCAAATCATGATGATATTGGCATATCTAAAATAGAAATTAACCCGGACAATCTAAAAGAGATTATTATTAATCATGAAATTATTGAAGTCCTTAAAGTTCATGAATACCATGGTAAGGGTGCAGGAAAAACTGCTATTTGTGAATTCGTTTATATAATTACGTTGGATTCAATTCATTAATTGAATTCTAGCTTTATTTTTTTTTAAAGGTTCGATCGTATGCAGTAATAATAATACTGCGTTAAAAAAAATAATTTTTTATATTTGCCTATTGGCATAAATATTTTTTGATGTCAAATTATGTGTTTCAATTGCTAATTCTAATCACAAAAAATGCACGGTTATTTTAAAATTTCAAAAATATTACATTGGTCAATTTTGCTTTGTTTCTTTCTACCATTCTTTCGTTACGAAGGTTGTGGAAGTTCACAAACAGAAGTATATCCAGAAACACCACTCTATGAAAATTCAATTGATACAACTATACCAAATGATGATAAAACAACAGAAGAGTACAAAGAATCTGATGCTATTGATACTTTCGGAATCATAAATGATTCCTCATCTAATGTGAATATACAAGAATCTCAAAAAGTTAAAAATCATGATAAGTTATCAGAAAAATTATCCTTTGATTACCCCTTTCTCAAACCAATTTTAAATCCAAAACCTAACTATTATAGTGGAATTGGTTTACTTTTAGATTCTTATCTTTTTTTAATCTATGGTTCATTATTTCTTTCGTTTTTGTTACTGCTATTAAGTTTATGTATTAAGTATTTTGAAAAAATCTCACTAAAAACGATAGTATTACTTGATACATTATCTTTAATCACTTTTTATTGTTCATATCCGTTTACGATAGGGCCAGTAGAAAAACTATGGGGTTATTGGTTCTGTTTTGTCTTAATATTAATTATGACAATATATGATTTCCTAATGTTAAAAAATTCGAAAAAATATTAAACCCATATTTTATAAATGTCCTTTTCTAGTTTGGATAATTACTCAAATTAGCCATTTGTAAATTTACGTACTGAATTTCCATTGTCATCATAAATTAATTTTCTGATTCCCGTAATAAATACATCCTGAGTAATTTTTACCTATTATTCATAAAAGTACGTTATATGTCCTTTAAATTCACTCCACTACTATCATCACTCCATTATAAAAGATTAATTCTTCACCTACGACAATTTGAATGAAAACAAGTAATTTTTATCCTCCGGGATGGCAAATAATTTGACCAAAGCTTTACCAATCTTTCAATCATAGGTATTATGGTAATACCAAACGAACATTGCGATATGCACACTATAGGAATTCTCAATTTCAATATACAAAAATATTGTCTATTCTTCCGAAACTTTGGAAATTTTGTAATTGCCACATGTTAGTCATAAAAATAATGTCGCCTCGTCCTATCGGATAAAATCAAAAAAATGCCTCATTTTGTACCACGTCATCCGTAAGGTCTCCATCATCATTTTCAGCTTTAAAAATCATATTTGGATAGTTATTTGGGATGGGCAATTGGCTGAGTCACAGATTGCAATAAAATGAATGAAAACTTATGACGCTCACGTCACAAAAAAATCTTATTTTTTCCAATTTTTTTTTTAAATTAATTCCCAATCTAAATAAATTAAAAGGCCAACTAAAAAATGTAACCAAGCCAAAATTAAAATAATTAATGTGATAGTTTCCTTACTTAACTTTCTGTAGACAATAATTTTTATCAAAATCACGAACATTAACTTTTTGAAACTGTGAACGTAAAAAAGTCCATAGAGGCACCATGTAAACAAAGTTTTTGCCCATATTTCTTGTTGAGGCACAAATTACGCTGTGCTTTTGGTCATATATTTTTGTAGAGGCACAAATACCGTTGCGTTTTTGCCCATATTTCTTGTAGAGGCAGAAAAGCCGCTGCGTTTTTGGTCATATTTTTTGTCGAGGCACAAAAACCGCTGCGTTTTCCTTCATATTTTTTGTCGAGGCATCATTTACACAATGTTTTTGGTCATATATTTTGTCGAGGCACAAAAACCACAACGTTTTCAGCTATATATATTGACGAGGCATAAAAACCTCTAAGTTTTTGATCATATATTTTGTCGAGGCACCTTTTATCTTTAACATTTGATCACATCAACTACAAAAAGTCAAGGTATGCAACTAGAAACTACGATAACTTATTATATTTTTGATTGGTGTATGCCTGTGCCACTACCATGCGGAATATCTTCAAAATATCGGCATAAAAAGGCATTTTTACTAAAAATATAGTTAAAAAAACATCCAAAAACGGTTCAATCGTTAAAGTTGTTTTAAAATGTAGTTAGGTATGATTAAATCACTTTATATTTGTTTCGAAAAAGATTCAAAGGAATTTTACTACAAAAGATTACTTTATTAATAACAAGTTTGGATTGTCATTTTATTTTTTCAAAAGGAAATAAAAATAAACAATATTTTATGTCTGATGACCTGTGCTTTCGTAAAAAGTCCAGCTGATGTCATACACATAAAAGGAAACTCCGGTCAGAGGGATACATACCCGATGACCTAACAAACTACGGATTTATATTTTATTTTATATTTTTTCATCATTAAAAATTTTTCAATATGAAAAAGATTTCTACAGTCTCTATGAGGGACTTTAAAACAGGAGAATCTCTTGAGTTCTCAAACAATTTGATTCGTGTGTACGCTTCTGTGGACACAAAATCATTACTGCTGGAAGATCCTTTGTCCGCGTTTAAAAACGCTGCCGCTGATCTGGAAAATGTATTTATTGACAGTACCGGAAACGAAATGACCAGAGAGTTGCAAAACCTGGACAAACTAAGACTTACGGCGCTTAGTTCTGTCAGCTGGTTACTCAGGTCACAGGAAAAAGGTAGTACGACTGAAACTGCTGCCATGGCAGCCAGACTGAAAAACAATTACAAACAACATTGTAAAGGTATCTTTAAACAGGGTTACCAAAACAAAACCGCTTTGATCAGATCTATGCTCAAAGACTGGACTACCCTGCCCGCATTGGTTGAAGCTTCAAAAGTCATTTTTTTACGAAATGAAATTGAAGATCTGACGCAAAAAAATACATTATTTGCCGAAAAATTCTTTGAAAACGCACTCTTAAACAAAAGAAACGCTGAAATTCCACTGAAAAAAGCGAAATTAAAAGAGACGTATGACAACCTGATGGATATTACGGTGTCGTTCAGTAAAGTTGCTGCTGACAAACAACCTTATCTCAACATCATCGACGAGATGAACAAGGTGATTGAAAGAAATAACGTACCCGTAATCCTGAGAAAAGGCATACGCAAAAAGAGTAACGCTACCCCAGTCAGTACTGGCACCCCTCCATATCCAATGATTTTATAGAATTATCATTTTAGTAATTTTTTAAGTTAATTAGATGAGGTCGTCTGAAATATTCAGATGGCCTCTTTTTATTAATTCCTACACAATACTTTTACAGAATCTCAATAAGATGACGAGTAAATTCAGCGTTGTAATCAAGTCCCGGTATTGTGACAAAAGGAAGCGGAATGTGGAGGAGAATGTGGAGGGTGGTACTTTGGAAGGGTAAGAGTTGTTAAGAATTTGTAAAAATGGCACTTGATATATTTTTAGGATATTACTTGGTATTAAATCCTGGTTTCACTTAATATTTTATTCATAATTAACTTGTAAAATCATGTTCAAAAGCATTTCTCGACAAATACAACATAAATTTTTGTAACAAGTCATCAGAATAAGGAGATTTATAATGAGCTAATCTTTTTATATTAAATTCTAGTAATTTACCATTTTTGGATAAAGAATTTTCATTGTCAATTTTATAACCGGAAAAAAGAGAGCCATTAAACACAGATTTTTTTAATAAATTCTTATCAATGCTTCTTATCCTATTAAACGTTTTTATTCCCTTCCCAAATTCAGTAAACTCATTATGTAATTGCTTATATCGTTTTTTCCAAGATTCTTGAATTGTATTAGATATATTTTCAGACACACTTAAGTTTAATTTTGCTAACCCGTCTTTATTAAAAACGGTTAAATCTAAGGGAGAAAGACTTACTGACTGAAATGTTGAAAAACGAGCTATTTTCACGGAATCAGATTCCAAAGAAACATCCTCAATTACTTCTAATGTGGCAAGCTGACCTTTTTTATATTTATTAAAATCAACTTTCTTCAATACTTCTAATTCTACCAATAAACCATGGTTATACATTCTATCCCGTAATCCACTACTACGCATAGCAACATTACAAGGTTGAACTAACAAAATATACTCTTTATCCTCTATCTTGAAAATATCTCCATTAGACAAAGGATAATGCAGCTGATTTTGAATATCTTCCTTGATATATAATTCTTTCACCCTTAATTCTAAAACTTGAGTTTTATCAAAAGGTGTTTCTCCTCCAGTTTTTATATTCTCGACCTGTCTAATTTTCTTAAGACTCTGATTTATTTTTGTTCTTTCAGAATTGGATAATAGTCTATTTAAAGCATTATTGTTTGTTATTATGTTGGAGACTCTAATTAAAGTCGACATTTCCCACACTCCTTCATCTTTTGAACTTCTTTGAATAATATGATTAAATGATTCCGGAGTCAGATTATTAATTTCACTAATAGCTTTTTTAAAAGAACTTCTTAACAACTTTGAACCATCTCTTTTTAATAATTCCACTTCATTTATTAAAAGAGTATTTCGGATTCCCTCAGCTAATCCCGGCAAATAGGAATCACTTTGAAACCTCTTCTTAGATATTGTATAAAATTTTTCTTTTTCCAAATTATGTGTTCTACAATATTCACTTCTTTTATCATATTCTTCATTTATTGTGAAAAGATGTGAGAAAATACCACAATATAGAAAATTATTAATTCTAGTATCATTAAGTAGTTCTACAGCTAAATCTCTTCCATCCCTACTATCAGGTAAAGGGGCTGAGCCGAACTCAATATCAAATAAAAATAAAATTTTAGTTTCTTCACTTAAACTCTTTGTAATTTGTTCTTTATTTGATACCCATTCTGTTGGCGATAACAAATCAATTTTATCTTTTAATGCACTCTTAAGTTTAAGAGGAGCAACAGAATTCTCAAGTTCTTCTAAGTTGTTCTCATAGGTTAAGATTTTTAAAAATAATAGTCTTCTTTTTTCATCATCCCAAGAATCCCATAATTCGTTAATATTTCTTTCAAAAATTTGGTCTTTTAATTCCCAATCTACGAAATCTATTTCAGCAGGCTTATTTTCATAATGTGATTTCAATTTTCCTATATAGGCTTCTTTTAATTCATTAATTGAACACCTATCATCTACATAAACTATTTTTTGAACATTTAATTTAGTGAGGAAATCTAAAATAGCTGTTTTAGCTTGGGCTTCACTTTTTGTATTCAAAATAGTTGGACTATTTTTGGGGTGAATTTCTAATAATTCACCGGCACTACTGATAATAATTTTCTCCTCCATTATATCACAATAATATTTGAAAAGTTAATAGCAAAAATGTATTTTCTCTTATGTTCATTTCGGGTAGGTTCCAATGCAATTGTACATCCTGAAGAATCCAATAATTGTTGAATAATGAACAATCCTAAACCTCTTCCTTCACCTTTAGGTTTTGTGGTTACAAATGGCTCAAATATTTGGTTTTCTACTGCAGGAGAGATACCATAACCATTGTCAGAGATATAAATCCAGGGTGATTCTATTTTGATAGTAATGGAAGGATTGAAATTTGATTCGTTTTTCTTTCGTTCAATAAGCCAATACTCAGAGTTATTTACAATGTTGTCAATAATCTGAACTAATTTTCCTCTGTTTACTGTGATTGAAAAATTATCTTCTTGGAGTATATCAAATTTAATATTCTGCTTTTCGAATCTATTTTTATAATATTCCTTTTCTTCGTTAAAAAAATCCGACAAGCTAAAAGTTGACTTTTTTTCTCTGTTATATTTTAAAGCCGGGTCAAGGTGTTTTAATTGAATTTTTAAACCATTTACCGTTGTATTTACATACTCAATGAAAACATATATATCGGAGTCGCTTAATTTCTTTCCTTGAAGTTTTGTGGCGTAAAAAGATGCTTTTTCCGATAATCTATCAGCTATTGTGGCAAACTCGTGACTTACAGATTCTGCTGTTAATCCTAAACTAGCCAATTCAGAAAAATTAGTTAGTTGTTCTTCTAAGATTTGGATTTTAGGTTCAAGCACATCAATAACTTCATTTAACTTTTCTGTCTTTGATACTACTTTTTCAAGCTTTTCTAAAGTGGTTTGAATAGCTTTTAATTCATTGAGTAAGGCATTTACTTTTTCAACTGTCTCTTTTTCCAAATCTGTGGAGAACATCGGATTGCTTTTTACAGATTTAACAATCTTATCTGAATCAATAATTGCTTTCTCTACTGTAACTAGAGCATCCTTAAATTCTTGCTTTACTTCCTCAGTCTTGGATTTTGTATCTTTAAGTTGATTAAATGCTTGAGTTACCGTTTTTATACCACTATTTTCCGTTTTGTAAGATTTTAGAAAAGACAAGTAAGTTCTTCTAATATTCTCTTGATACCTATTGATTTCTTCACGGATAAAGTAAGCCAAAGCAAAGAAGTTACGAGAATATGGATTTGAGATAAGGCCTTCTCTATCTGTTTTATCCTTTAATTCCCTATTTACACCTTCATCAATTGAAAAATACCCAATAACATTTTTTGGGCGCAAAGGATAATAAGAATCAGCAGAAGTTTGGGAATCTCTTAGTCCTAACCAATCCTCCCCATTAATTCCAAAAGGTTTAACCGCAAAACCATTTCGAAACAACTTTATTCCTGCCTGGCTTTGTGCAAACTCTCGGTAATTTGAGAGTTTTCCGAAAATCTCATTTATACCTTCATCATAAGTGAGCCAAGTATCATATGAAAATTCATCAATTATACCTTTAAATGAACCTGGATTAGCTCTTTCTCCATCGTATATTTCAAGACCACCTATATCTTTATTAATGTCAAATGTCTTTTTAAACTCGATAAAGAAAGGATTTGCAGCTTCGTTTATGTCATTAAATTTTTCATGGAGAAATTCAAAGAATTTTTTCCCATTATCTACCTCCATGTAACCTTTAAAATCGTCTCTTTTATTTCCAATAAATTTATTAAGCTTTGTTCTTCCTTTTACAATTAAAGTATTTCCATCAAATTCAAATTCAAACCGAGAAATGGCTAAATCTCTTAAATCCTCATTTGATTTATCAAGATCTATTATAATACCATTAATTTTCAAATAAACTTCAAACGGTCTATTCTCTTTATACGGTGATATAATTTGTGAAACCTGTCCTTTAAATTTTTCTAAATTCTGTCCTTCCCACACCTCTGAATGATTGAGGTTAGCAAGAATTAATTTGGTTCCGTTTTTTATCTTAGGCCAAAAAGATTTTACCTGAATTTGAACATCCCCTAAAGCAACTTCCGTTTCAAAGTCTTTCCAATTAAACGCAACATGTGTTCCTTGTTCTTTCCCAGTATTCGTAAATATTTCACAAAAATCAGCCAATCTTTGAGTACTTAAACGCCCAAGCCCTTTATCTCCCAAAGGGGTCCTACCGCCAGGTGTGGTTCTTTTCAATTCTTTCAGATGTCGTTTCTGGGAATAAGAGATAAGTAGCCAAGAATTAATTATGGTCTCTTCATTCATTCCGAATCCATCATCTTCAACAACAATAAATCCTTTATGATCTTGATAAAAAAGTTCCTCTTTTATATATTGCCCCGTACTGTTAATTTCAATTGAAACATAGGTAGCATCAGCATCATAAGAATTTTTAATCAACTCAAGTAATGCAGTTGTTTCATCTGTAACCAGTTGCTCTCCTAATTGCTTAACAATATGAGGGGTTATATCGAATTGGTATTTCTGTTTAGCCATTAGTAATTCTTCTTGAAAATTAGAATTTTCTCTTTGCTCATCATATTAGAAAAATTATTTCTACCAGGCATCCTTTTACTTAAAATTTCTCTTTCCAAATCCGTGAATAAACCAATGCCTTTATGAGTTAATAGTTCTTTAAGGATAAGATCATTTTGAACCACTTGTTTATTTACATTCCTATTACCAATTGTCCATACTAAAAAAGAATCTTTTGTCATCTTTGGGAGCATTTTATCAATGCTATTGTCCAAATCATTTATAAACCTTGTAACCTTATCCGCTTTTACCCGTTCCACATCTTTGAATTGATTTGCAAAAGATTTTAAAGTTTTAGACTTATTAAAGACACGCTCTTCAATATCTTTTATATTCTCTTTTATTTGACCTCCCAAACTTTTATTATCAATAAATTGAGTTGTTTTTAAGTAATCTATATCTATACATTTATCAATATCCTCTATTGGTATCCATTGAAGAGGTAAATAAGAAAACTGACCATAAGTTACAGTTGTTTGGTTATCTCCATAAGGTGGTGAGGTAACAAGTAAATTGAAAGTTCTATTTGTTCTAATTTCGGCATTAGTATCACCCCACACAACTTGAGCATTATTAACGTATTTCCCCAGCTTTATGTGGCCATTATTTTTCAAAATTGAAATGTACTCACTTAGGCTTTTTATGTTCTTTCCTATTACTGATTTAAATGTCTTTAATGCAGAAATTTGCCTTAATTTTATTTCCTCAATAGGTCGCATATGCAATTTAAAGGTTGAAGTTCTGTCATTGCTAGTAAGTCTAATTGTTTCAGCAATGGCTACCCAAAAAAACTTCCTAGTTTTTAAATTTGGCTCATTTCTTATTGCCCTATATATTTTGGACAATTCTATTTGTGTGCTTTTCGTAAACCATTTATCAATATTTAGAAATGATATGTCTATAGTTGTGTAGCTATCTGAATCAATGGAACTAATCAATCTTTGTTCAGCATCACACAGTTCTTCAGGAGCATATATACCTATCTTTACTTGGCTCAATAATAAAGCCAAGGGGTTAATATCCTGACCAAATACATTCATTCCATATTTCATTCCGGCAACTAGGGTATTTGAAGCACCCATAAAAGGATCCAAAAGAGAAACATTGTTATTAAGTGCTAATGAAAGTTTTTCAATAATAGGTTCTTGAACGGATGGCACCATCATAGCAGGATAATTCAGAATATTTCGGGCAAAATCATTTCTATCATAATGTTTACCATTTAATGTGTCAGAGCTTATTGATTTAATATTTCTCTTTATACTTCTGTCCATTTATCCTATTTTCAAGTGTAAAGGTAACACATAAAAAATGTATATCTTTTTGTTTGTGCTAGTTTCTAGCATTCTCGGTTACTTTCGTATATTTTAAATATTAAATATCTATTCCAATTTCATCCTTAAAGGGATAACTTTACGGGATTTTACAGGTATCCCATCATTTTTGCCGGGTTCCCATTGTTGCAAGTATGTTTCAATCAGCCTTATAAATTCTTCTTCGCAACCTCCTCCGATTTTCTTTTTCATGGTATATGATTCAACTTGGCCTTTTTCATTAATTATTAATTCTGCAATCATTGGGCCTTCAATTTTTTGATAAAACGCTTCTGCCGGGTATCTGAGATTGTAATAAATTTCTTCTATCAAACATTTATCATGATCGACATCTTTGCATTTTGTTAAAAAGGGTGGTACTTGTGGGTTGACGAAAACGATTTCACCTTCCTTAGGTGTAAATTTCTCTTCTATATATTCACCCCATACTCCAACCATCTTTACCAGATTCTTTTTATCATGGCAAAAATCAATTTGCTCAAATTTTACCGGAAGTAAAAATTCTCCTTCCTTATTTACGACACCCCATAGTTCACCATTTCTCACATACCACTCTAAACTACCTTTATAATCAACCTCGTCAAAAGCTTTACTTTCATCAAACTTTCCTTTTTCTGATTTGAAAACATATTTATTGAGTTTTTTCTTAAATTTAAATTCCTGGGCATTCATATTTAAAATGGAACATAGAACCAACAGGATTGCTAATATTGTTTCAATTTTTTTCATAGGTGTTTCTTTTTATTGTTCGTCTTGGTTATAATATTCTATTTTGCCTTTTGATATTCAGCGTCATCAATTTCAAACGTACAAATATTATGTGAACAAATATAGTTTGAATACGGACAAAATGGATTTTTAATGGAATCACTGCATTCAGAGTTAGATCTCAGTGTGATGTATGTCAACATTTTTGAATCTTCAAAATTTATTTTTAGCGAATCAAAACCGCCAAATGGCCCACTATCATATGGAGGGCCTTCTTCATTCATTATTTTGAAATCATTTTTATGAATTAAGGTAGTATCACTTTTTCCAACCCTATGAAAGAGTATTGCTTCAATGTCATATTGTGTTGTGTTGTTTAATGAATATCTTTTTATATCCCCTTGATCGGTGCACGAAACTAATTGAATTATAATACCAAATAACAAATACCTATACATTCCCTGTAGATATTAAAGTTCTCAAATCCAACAACAAATATAATCCTACTCTTCATATTTCCACAATTTTATTTCCATATTAATATTAATGTATCCTATTCCCCAAAAACACCCCCGGACTCACTCTGGCAATCAAATCAAACTCTTCTTCTGTCAAATGATCAACCATATCGGCAACCATGTTTTTTTCTGATTTGTGGTTTCTGACTACGTAGAAATCTGTGCCAAAGAGGACTTTGGTTTTTAATTTTTCATTCATCAAAGTGTGCTTCAGCAAGGGTTGTATGCCCGGACTATGGATGATGTAACTGAGGTCGGCGTAAACATGAGGATATTGTAACATCAAACTACAAATGATAGAATACCAATCGACAAATTTCCATATTTGTTCGGGTTTGCCGGGAGTGGGTTCACCCTTTTCGTTTTCAAGAAAAGTGATTCCTTTCAATGGTTGTTTTATCAACTGACTGGCATAATTGTCCCGATCCGATTCCAAAAATCTATTCCATTGATCATCACCCCCAAAATGACCAAAACACAATTTTAAATGGCTTAGATTGTATTTCATTTTATGATCCGGACCATTATACCCAAACAAGGTTCGTATTTTTTCATCTTTTGATTTTCCCACCAGTTTGCGGAGTAACCTTTCGTCAAGGAGACACAAATAATTCATCGGGTGCGTAAAGTTGCCGCAAAAGTCGATGTTTTTGGTTTCCAACAACAACAACGGTTTGTATTTCTCTTCACCAGTTGCTTGTTCGAAAACAGGGTGTTTGTCCCATTCCTTTTTTTTGTCTCCACGAAAAAAAATCGTTCCTTTAATACAATGTGTCATGATAGGCAGTTCATTGTCGGCAGCATATTTCCACAAAGGCAAAAGCGCTTCGTCAAATGGATAATAACCCAGTGCCGGATATATTTTGAACCCGCTAAACTTATTTTTTTCGATGTATTTCTGTATAAAACAATCTTCTAAAATTACTTTCCCGTCATTGATTTTATATTTCAAGTGAGCATTTCCTTCTTCTACAACCCTCCTGGGATCCACAAAAACAAACGGGAAAAAAATATCCTTGTTATTTTTTTTAACCGTCTGCAAATTTTTCATTTGATCCGCATAGCGAAATCCTTCCTTCAGTTCTCCTGCTTCCATATATTCCATGTCCATAGGTAATACCACAAATCCGGTTCCTTCAGGATATTGATTTTTTAAACGGGTGAATACATCCGATTGATCATGATACAATGCAAACCTAGCCAAATTCAGATATCGATCCGCCAATTCTTTACTTTTGGGACCGGGTATCACGCCCAGAAAGGACCAGGCTTTTTTCAGTATAAAAAACAAGAGGTTGCGACCTGACTTAAAAAATAAAACTAGAATGATTATCAACCCAAGTTTACCGAATATCGATCCGGGAATACAAATAAGTGAGTAGCCGGATAACCAATCTCTGGCCTGTTGAATATACGCCCCAATGATGCTTTTATATCCCAGCGAACTAACCCAATCATTGAGGATATAAAAAACCTGGATGGCAAGAAACAACCCTACAATAAAACTGATGGCTCGCCGGATTCCTGAACGGCTTCCAAACATCCTGATTTTGTAGAATATTTCAACCATCAATTTATACCAGGGTTTAAACCGCCACTTGCCGGGAAGTTTATACCAAAATCTGAAAATCCGGATGATAAAGGAAAGCGGCACCAAATAATATAACCCCAACGGAAGAAATGTTTTTGCCAGATAAGGAGGTACATGGTCTCCGGTAAACACATGTGTATGGCAGTTGATGATGGGAGATTTTGTATTCATAATATGACAGGTTTCAGATGGCGATGTTTTTGGTATGTTATGCAATTTATTTATTCAAATACTCAATGAAAATCATGAATGATAATCAATTTTAGAAGCTGTATCACACATCTAAGAGGAAAATTAAATCCTCTTCAATCATCATTAATTGTTTACCATAAATCCTATTGTATTGGTTCAACAATTCCTTTAATTCTTTTTTGATTTTTGTTTGGTTACCAATGACCCTTAAAGTTACCCTACCTATATTACTATAGATGAAATCCAGATTTTTGAATTCCTGTTCTATGTATTTTCTCAACCCTTTTCTCCAGATAAGTATTAGGAAGTCTGCTTTATTTTTATTCAATTTTTCAAATCTATGGTCTTCAACTAAATTTTCACATTTTTTGCAGAGTTCGTTATACTTCCTTTTTTTTATAAAATATTCCAATAAATTAGTATTTAAATAGTACCATTTTCCTTCATCATCTATCATCCAGGACAAATTAGTCAAAGTGTCTATTTTATTAAAACTATTTTGAAGGTCATTCAGTATGATTTTACTTTCACTTGCATAATAATCATCTTTTTTCCTAAAAAATAACTTAATGTTCGGCTCGTATTCAGTAAAATTTTCTCCGGTTTTAAAAACAATCCATTCATTTTTAATATCCAGATCATTCTTAATATTCAGAAAAATTTCATCTTCCAATACCTGCACCGTGTCATTAAAGATAAACCTGTTTATATTTTTGATAGGCACAACTCTTTCGTCTTTGTATTTTTTGTGATACGGAGATATCGTTAAATTAAACTGCTGATTCGGATGATCAAAAAACTCGATGGACCCGTTCAATAATGTATCTTTTTTTATTAGTTTTTTTGGCTTCTCTATTCTGGTTTCCGGTACAATAATCGGAACAGGTTTTGTTATAGTGACGTCAATTTCGTTGTCACCGACTCCGTTTCCTGCAACCGGATTAAAAATGAAATAACCTAATATTGTTAATACAAAAATTGCAATAACACTATATTTCCACCAAAGTGTTTGTTGGGTTATTGGCGTTAAATTATTCTTTTTAGTGATTTCATGAAATCCTGACAAATCAAACCCCACAACTTTGTGATGTGTACCTCTGCTATCATTTAGTTTAGGAAAAATACCACACAAATACAGGTTGTCATTTTTTTCATAAAATATACCGCTGCCTGAAAGCCCGATTATATTTTCAGCAGCACCTGATTCAAAGCTATTTGGGTTGTCACTTAATACCAAATCTCTCTCATAACCGCTGGTTCTTTCATGTTCAATTTCTACATTTAAAGAAATTCTGTATTCACCATTATTCTGGCCTCTCAAATAATTCGGAAAACCTGAAATTACCCCTTTTGTATCATTTTTGTATTGATCAATATATAATTTGAAATTCTTCGGATTTACAATTTTTTCAACCTTAATAATCATATAATCGTGCTCATCGTGCTCAAAATAATTTAATACTTTTAAATATTTTTTTTGCCTGAAATCCGGATATGTTCGACTTACATTCAGTACAAATTCGCCTGTGGATTCATCTTTTAATAAATTATGTTTTACTGTGAGCACATACGTATAATCCTGATCCTTGGGTTGTATCAAACATCCACTTCCGTGATTTACCACTACAGTAAAATATCTATATAATGCCCCTAAAGTTGCCATGTCCTACATGCCATTGAAAGGCTTTTTCCGAGCCGCTATACAGGTCGTCAATAAAAGTAAATATCCCAATTCATTTCTGTTCATACGTTTTCGTCTAATTATTTTTTAGCAGGTACTAATATTTTTTTTGAGGTTTCAATTTTATCCACTCTTATTTGAGTTTTTAGTCTTGTGTTTTTTTCCTGAACTCCGGTTGGAATATCTTTTGCCTCAATCAAACCGAGTTTGTAATCAACTTCTGTTTTTAAGTTCTTCAGGGTTGAATTATTTGTGACCATGGATTGATTATCGTTCAGGAGTTTATTCGCTTTATCAAATTTATTTGCATCAATTAATTGATTGACAGCTTTGGTTAAAGTTCCCGGACCCGTTATGGCCGGATTAGAAAATGAATTTATTTTTATTTCTGAGTCAAGTCTGATTATTTTATCTTTTACATCATATTTGGTAGAATCTATTTTATGTACTTTTTTATAATCGTCCAAAGCTTTTGATTTTTCCTTTGTCTTCTCATAATTTTTAGCTCTTTTATTCAGAATTTCTGCTTCCGCTTTTTTGTCCCCCTTTTGTTGGGCAATCTTGATCATCCCCGTTTGTGCGATGATAGCATCATTGGGACGATTGAGTTCTTCTGCAAGTCTCTCTTGCCGTTTGTAAATGCTATCAGGATTTAAGCCCCCTTCATTAATTTTAAGCAAGGTATTTAATGCGGCATTCTTTTCTCCAATTCGTTCGTAATTCAAAGCAACAGATTGAAGAATAATCTGGTCGACTGTATCTTGTTTTTCTGTAATTGTGGCTAAACATTCGGAAGCATAAAAGTTGTTTTTTACATAAAGTATGTCCCTTTTCTCAAAGAGGTAAGATTTTAACAGACATGACACTTTTTCAACATTTGAATTCAGTTTTGCCGTATAGATATTTAATAAAGCGTATTGTTTTATAAAGTATTCACTAATGCTGTCATCAACAATTTCAAAGTTACATTCCTGTAGTGTTCCTGATACCACAAGGTGTGCCCCGCATTCTTTGGATAAATCTTTTAAATCACCAGTCGAAGTGTTTTTTGTATTCCCCTTCATAAATTTATTGATGATATCAAATGGGAATAAATATTCACCAAGCAATTTATCGATTTTTATATTGCTGTCTTTATCAGTTTCTTTTGAACCATTGATTAATATAAATAAATCACTTTGCCCTGAAAAAGGGTCACAATCCGGTGTGCCTTTAAAATATGTATATGATGCACCCAGAATACATAATACCACGACGAGCATGACAGCATACTTCCACGATTGTTTTAAAAAGCAGGCCACATTCAGCTTTGGTTTGATCTCATCAATGTTAAATAATCTTTGTTGAACAATGATTTCTTCAAAGCCACTTAAATCCTGACCAACAATTTTATTGTGCGTTGCTCCACTATCATTCAATTTTGGAAATATACCTACCAGATAAAGTTCGTTACACTTTTCCTGAAAAATACCGCTCCCCGAAAACCCGATAATATTACTGGGTGCATCAGCATTTTGAGTGTTGGCATCCTCTGTTAAAATTAAATCTCTTTCATATTTATTATCCCTTTCATTGTCTACTGTCGCATAAAGTAAAGTTCTGTATTGTGTCTTTGTTCCTTTACTTATCCTCATATAATTTGGAAATCCGGATATGCTGACCAAAGAATTTCTAATAAAACTTCCTGTGTTATAGGTATAAACTTCTTCGGTTGCTATTTTTGGAACTTGAATGATAGCATAATCTTTTTCATTATGTGGAAAAACATTGATCACCGGCAGATATATTTTAGCTATATAATTTTCATACGATAAACTGACTTTGACGTCTTCCTTCTTATATGTTCCGTTTTCAGCACTTATTATCAGATTGTGTTTTACGGTAAAAATGTAAGTGAATTCATCCGAGTCTGTTTGGAAAATACAACCACTTCCATTGTTTACAACCACCGTAAAATGTTTGAGTAAATCTGCTATTGTTGCCATGTTTTAAAAATTTAGGGTATAGTTTTGAATACTTAAATCTACTATATTAAAGTTGTAGGTTTGTTTGTCGTTTTCAGTAAATAAATCCTCCAGGTATACATTATAATTAAAATGTAAAGTGCAATTTGGATGAGTGGAGATCACTCTCGCTAATGTTTCTTTATCCGGGAGTCCGTGTTTTTGACCATTTGTACAAATGATAAAGTTGTCGCATGAGATGATGTCCAATAACTCCGGACTGGTATTACCTTTGCTGGCATGGTGGGATATTTTGACAAAATCGAGATTCAATTTATGGTCTTTTGAATATCCCAAACCTTTTAGAGATTCAACAATAACAGAAGGAAAGGCATCACCGAGCAACAAACCTTTTATTCCGCCAAATTCCAGTAAAAAAGCGATGGAGCTGCCATTGGGAACGGCTGTATCTTCCTTAAAAGGCCGTTTAACTAAATCATCAATGTCAACTTTAAAATCATCATGAGCTTTTCCGGACATATTTACCTGGATGTTAATCTCCGTTTCCCAATTTTGATTCAGGTTTGTAAGGGTTACATCATTGGGAGATAAAATTTCAATGCTACAATCATGTACATCTATTTTGTCACCTTTTTTAAATATTTTTTTAACCCACACACCATTCAATTCGTCCAACTTCGCTTCTAATTTGTTTCCCTGAGCCAGACTCATATCGGTAATATCATTCGGGACGATGGATACGGCTCTGGCTAAGTCTTCATTTTCCCCAAAATAATGATTGAGTAAACCACCTGAGTTGAACCAAACTTTTTTAATCCTGGATTTATCCAATCGGGTATCTTCAAATAATTTTTTAATACCACCTATATGGTCGTCATCGATGTGGGTTACCACCAATAAATCAATATTACTCTCCAGTTCTTTGTATAAGGGTTTCAGCATTTTTTGGTAGGAAGCAGGAGTTCCTCCATCAATTAAAATATTTCTGTTTGCCCCTTCACTGTCAACAAAAGAAATCAAAATGCAATCGCCATTGAAGGCCGGAAGAAATTTAATTGTCATTTGAAAGTTGTAAATAAAAGTGATTTAATAATAAGCTTTTGAGCTATTTATAATATTACTGTGTCTTCAATCTCAAAAATGATATTCACCTTACTTTATGTAAGATTTGTAAATCTTACATCTCTTCTTTCCCTTGCACCATAGCAACGCTACTTGATGTTTTCCTCACAAATATAATATTTGGTTTTGAAAGTAAAAAGTTTATGATAACTATTTGTGTATTGGATGTTGATTTTGATAAAAAAATTCTGGATCAAAATATTCTATTAACGAAGCACGCTGGAAAAATCCAAACCTAAATAACTCCGTAGATGGCGATAAAAAAAGTACTTCAAGACCCCCACGTTTGGAACAAGATGCCCTAAAAGGATTGCTGAACCCCTAACTTCATTGTCTGGTGTCCCAAAAAATTTCTTTTACCCCAATAAAACTCGTTCGAAGACCAAAAAAATATTGCACAACCCCTACCTTTGCATTCCGAAGTCCCAAAAAGTTTTGCAGAAGCCCAGAAATCGCGTGCAAAGGTCATCTGAAAAAAAACATGACCCATTGTTTTGCAAATAATTGTATCCTGAAAAAAACATGACCCATTGTTTTGCAAATGTTTGCATCCTGAAAAAAACATGACGCATTGTTTGGTGAATGTTTGCCTTCTGCAAAAAAACATGACCTATTGTTTTGTAAATAATTGCATCCTGAAAAAAAAACATGCTTCATTGTTTTGTGAATATTGGTCTTCTGCAAAAAACATGACCCATTGTTTGATGAATATTTGCATCCTGAAAAAAACATGACCCATTGTTTGATGAATGTTTGTCTTCTGCAAAAAAAAAGGTGCATAAAACTACGAATGAAGGCCTTCTGTAAAACATACATGGCCAAAAAAAACTTTCAATTCACTTCTGAAAACTTTCAAAACCAAAAAAAACGCAAATGTAGATCTCTCGACAAAATTATAGACTGTACGGATTATAATTCCTGGCTCTAACATCAATCGCCTAAACTTTAAAATTCAAACCATTGTATTTTGGAAGTTTTTCTGTATGCTTCCACCTCGCTATATTGATTTTAAACAAATTTAAAAGTGAAATTTTTACCTTTTTCCCCTTTTCTGGATGCGGGAGCCAAGAGTTAGTTTATTTAATTCTCTATTACATTATTTAAAAATTCATAGATTTGCATGGTTCTACTATGCAAAATGGTGTGGGGGTAGATTTTGGTGCAGGAGCGATTTCTTTTTTCAGGCCTCATTAATATAATATACATGAAAGTAGCCGCCTTCAACGTTGAAAACCTCTTCAACCGGGCAAAAATCTTTAATCAAAATGACAACAGCCTCAGCAATCATATTCAGAAATTGGCAGGAGACTTAAATAAACTTTTTGAAAAGGATCTTTATTCTGCTGCAGACAAGGGTAAGATGATCATCAGGGATGTTGATGCTGATATTCCAGTGCTACAAGAACAAACTAAATACTTATATAACCTAACCTTATTTACAATATCTTCGTTGAAAAGCATCGCTGAACCACTTGGTTATTTTTGGCGTTCCATCTGATTATAATAATATGCACCCAAGTCCTAAACAAAAAAACACAGATGAATTTATGTTGTATTTGCCATTCGGAGAGGCGATGGCAAATCAAAAGATAGCCGGATGGGCCACACCATATACCTTTACAGGCAAGGAGCAGGATGCTGCTACCGGTTTGCATTATTTTGGAGCGAGATATTTGGATACGAGGTTGAGTATTTGGTTCGGGGTGGACCCGCTGGTTATTAAGTTCCCTCATGAAAGTCCATATACTTATGTATCTAATAACCCTATTCGTTATACCGATCCGACAGGTATGGAGAAGGATGATATTATTGATATTGATAAGCAAACGGGAGATA
>JBATMZ010000186.1:0-12154 GCA_049290115.1 Saprospiraceae bacterium
TGTTCAGATAATCAAAGAAACAGGAATTCTACTCCAGAGTTAATTTATCCTTTCCTGTCACATTTGGAAAATATTACTCCTTACTCAAATAGTGACATAAATAAAAGATTTGAAGAATGTAAAAAAATGACCAAAGTGGATTCGCTTTATAAAAATTCAAATATACCAGATTCCTTGCTACATAAATATTGCATATGCTTTATTGAAAAAACTTCAAAACAACTTGGAAAATCGGATCTTACTCTAAATAGTAAAGTTAATAATTTAAGCATAGATTGTTTTGTTGAATTAGGAATTCTAGACTTAATGAAGGGTGAAAACCATAGTGCTCCAGACAGACAAAAATATAAAAATAAAATACAATTGGAATTAGAATACTTAATTGGTAAGAATGGCTGGGAAGAACCTGTTATTATATCAATTCATGAAAATTGTATTACTAATCAGGTTATGAAGAATGAATTCATAAAATATGATTTACTTAGCGAGTTTAATAATTATTGCAATTGTTTAACCAAAACAATTGTAACTTCCGAACGTCCAGAATTCTTAGCTTCAAAAACTTCAGATAGTAAAATTGAAGAATATTCAAACTCCTGTCTTAAACCTTTTATTCAAACAAACTCATTTGGATGGGGCCCGGATGACATAATGGATATAGAGAATATGTTAAAAACTGAGCAAAATTGGATTATTACTGCACGAAAAAATAAGATTTCAATTGATAATTTATCTAAATGCATTGCACATAAAATGGCTAATTCAATATATAGAAGTGAAATATCCGACACCAAATTAAGTGAAAAGATAAATAAAATTTCCGAAAATTGTATAATATCTCTGAAAAACAAATAAGTATATGGTTTAATAAAAACATGGTGATTATCGAGTAGACGGCCCCCAAAAGCAAAACTTATAAGATGTAAATAATACATTGAAATATAGAAAGCTAAAGTAACCGACTGACATCGTAGTTAATATATTTCTAATTGTACACTGGACTATTAAAGCTAGGTATAAAAGCATGGGTATAGTAGGAACGAAATGAAACGAATATAGGTATGTCATTGAGCAAAGGTAGCATTAGCTGAAGGGATGAAATATGGTAAGCGCTAATGCTGCCTGCGAAATGAAATATGTATTGCCTGAGTGAAATGTAGTGACGAAGATACTTATGCTGCGAGAGGACGGAAGCTCTCAGGATGAAAGAGATGTAATGAAATGCAACATGTGGAATGTAATGAATCGAATGAAGAGTGAGTGCTGGAGGACGGGGGATTTAGATACTTTAATCTTACATTATTGATATTCAAGCAAATTGCTAAATAATAGGACCAATAGATTTATTATTAAATAGATTGGTGGTCCATATTTATTACCGAGATAAAATTTGTTTATTGTTAATAATATAGTGTTTATTTTCATTCTATAATCAAACGGAATTTGCCCCGTAACATTAATATTTAATAGCTCCTTATTTATTTCGTTTGTTATTAATTTTACTTTTGAAGATAGATTATGATAAAGGAACAAAAAAAATATAAAAAAAATACAAGTCGTACCAATTTCATCGTGATGATCAGAAAATTCTAATCTCCAAACGTCTATGTCATCTCCCACAAAATAAGTTATATTTTTGACAGAATCTGAAAAAATAAAAATGTTAAGTATAGTTAAAAAAAATATTATAAAGCTGTAAATTTTGATTCTTAACACTGGAAAAGACAGACTTTTTAAAATTTGATCTATTTCTGATATATTCATATTTTTTGTGTTATTTCAAATTAAAAGTTTTTTTTCGGTCTGGGGACAAAAGTAACTAACTCTCCAGAAATAAATATTAATTTTTCTGAGATTGAAACATTAATAAAAGAACTGACATCTTCAGAATCATACTCCCCATCAGCAAAAATTTTAATCGGTATGGATTTTACATTATTTACATTAACAACAAAATAACCTGAAAGAGAATCTGATTTGCTGTTATACTTTTCACTTTTCCATTGTAGTTCAGAGACTTTAACTTTTGCAATAAATTCATAGTCGCATTTGCGGGAAGAACCCTGATGATGTATATATAGATAATAAACAGAATCTGATTTAATAATATCCACAATATCACCACTTAACAAAATATTACTTGAAGAATCCAATATTTCTTTTAATTCATACGTAAAAAGATTTGAAGTATCCCACCCAATTATGCAAGCATGATCTGAGATTAAGCCTTCAGTTATGCTTTTTCTAACTTTAGATAATGAATCAATTCTGATATCAATTGACTCAGAAATTTTCGATCTTTTATTTTCTGAAAAACAAGAAATAAAAAGTACAAATAACGGTAAGCAATATTTAATTTTCATTAGCAAGTAAAAAAATATTTATAAATAATTATGCTCGTGTTTAAACATCTACTAAAACTAATTCAATTTACTTCTTATCTCTATCTGTTCCTGCTTGTTCGCAATAATTTCAATTTTCTCTTTGTATTGCTTTATCTCTCCTGTGACACAAACATTCTGGCCCTTGTAATGGTCCGATGGTTTTAAAGGAAAGTTTACAAGATCCTTTTGAAAGATGACTATGGTTAGTTTTGTATTTGGGAAATCAGCCCCAAGATTTAGATAAGTGACTGGTTTATCTCCTTTGGTAACATAAGTTCCTGCTACTTTTGAACAAACTTTTACTGTCTTACCTATATAAACAGATACACTATCTATTGATATCTCAGTTTGTGCTGATAAAGTAATGGTAAAAAACAAGACTGAAAGTACGGTTATTAATCTGGTCATCATTTAAAATATGTTTAATAATTAAACCCAAATGTAAGATAAATAATGAAATGTTGGATTGAATAGTTAAAAGTATTGGATTTTTGAAGGCTGCGATTATCTTTGCATATAGATCATATAATTGATCCTGACTAAAAAGAAAACAATATGTTTGAACAGACTTTTAAAAATATTGATGATATTCTCCATAAGGATGCCGGATGTGGAAGTGAGCTGGATTATGTGGAACAGACATCATGGGTCTTATTTCTGAAATATCTGGATGATCTGGAGAAGGATAAAGCCACCGCTGCTGAACTAACAGGAAAAACATATACTCCTATCATAGCTCCAGAATTCCAATGGAGTATGTGGGCTACTCCCAAAACTGCTGACGGTAAACTGGACCACCATAAAGCCATGACAGGTGATGATCTGAAGGATTTTGTGGATCAGCAGTTGTTTCCATATCTAAAAAGGTTTAAGACAGAAGCTGAACGAGCAGATACCATAGAATATAAGATAGGTGAGATATTCAGTGAGCTTAAGAACAGGATGCAGAGTGGATACAATATGCGTGAGGTCATCAATCGTATAGATGAGTTGCGTTTTCGTACCCATGCGGAGAAGCATGAAATGAGCCACTTGTATGAAGCTAAGATACAGAATATGGGTAATGCTGGTCGTAATGGTGGAGAATACTACACCGTGAGACCATTGATCAAATCCATAGTAAGAGTCATCAACCCCAAGATAGGACAAAGTGTATATGATGGTGCCGGTGGTAGTATGGGTTTCTTGTGTGAAGGATTTTTGTACATGCTCAATAGTAAAGGTGGACCTGATAAATTGACCACTAAGGATATAGAGATACTTCAAAAAAGAACATTTTACGGTAAGGAGAAAAAAGGACTGGCGTATATCATCGGTATTATGAATATGATACTGCATGGTATTGAAGCTCCAAATATCATCCATACCAATACACTGGCAGAAAACATAGCTGATATTCAGGAGAAAGACAGACATGATATTGTTCTGGCAAATCCGCCGTTTGGAGGTAAAGAGCGAGCTGAAGTACAGGAGAATTTCCCAATACGATCATCAGAGACAGCGTATTTGTTTTTGCAGCATTTTATCAAGATGCTTAGAGCTGGTGGCAAGGCAGGTATAGTGATCAAAAATACTTTCCTAAGCAATACCGATAATGCATCAGTAAGTTTGCGTAAACATCTGCTGGAATCCTGTAATCTTCATACTGTAATGGATCTTCCTGGTGGTGTGTTTACAGGTGCAGGTGTAAAGACAGTGGTGTTGTTTTTTGAGAAAGGTGTGCCTACTCGTAAAGTATGGTATTATCAACTCAATCCTGGCAGAAACCTAGGTAAAACCAATCCACTTAATGAAAATGATCTCAAGGAATTTGAGACATTACAAAAGACATTTGGTGAAAGTGAAAACTCATGGAGTATAGATGTGGCAAGTCTGGATACCACCACTTATGATCTGAGTGTCAAAAATCCCAATAAGAAAGAAGAAGCTGCATTACGTGAACCACAGGAGATATTGCAGGAAATGAGAGCACTCGATGAAGAAAGTGCAGATATTCTAAACTCAATATTGGAGCTGATATGAAGCAAGGATGGGAGATAAAAAGTCTTGGAGAAATCGCTGATGTTGAATATGGTTTTACCGATAAATCAACAGAAGAAGGTAATTATAGATACGTTAGAATTACTGACATTGATAATAATGGTGAATTAATTTCATCAGAAAAGAAATATCTTAAACACTCAAAAGAAGCAGAAACATTTTTAATTCATGATAATGATATATTAATGGCAAGAACAGGAGCTACATTTGCTAAAGTCCTTCTATACGAAGATTTAGAACCATCTGTCTTTGCATCATACCTAATCAGAATTAAATTCAGAGAGAAAATAGAGAATAAACTTTATTGGTATTTTTCAAAAACAAAATCCTATTGGGACCAAGCGAATAGTTTAGCATCAGGTGCAGCACAACCACATTTCAATGGAGCAGCGCTTAAGCAAGTGATATTTTCTTATCCAAAATCAATCTCTGAACAACAACGCATCGTTTCCATTTTAGATGAAGCATTTTCAGCTATAGCAAAAGCAAAAGCCAATGCTGAACAAAACCTGCGTAATGCTAAGGAATTGTTTGAGAGTTATTTGCAAGGGGTGTTTGAGATAAAAGGTGATGGATGGGAAGAGAAGATGCTAAAAGAAATTGGAATAACACAAACTGGAACAACCCCTAAAACTGCTGACAAAGAAAACTACGGAGAATATATTCCTTTTATTAAGCCAGCAGATATTGACATTAAAGGTAATGGTGAAATTAGATATGATAAGGATGGATTAAGTGAGCAAGGTTTAAAAATTGGAAGAAAAATGTTAAATGGTTCAATTTTAATGGTCTGTATTGGAGCTACTATTGGTAAAGTAGGTTTTGTTGATCGTGATGTTTCTTGTAATCAGCAAATAAACTCACTGACCGTTAAAAAAGATTTTTCCCAAAAATTTATTTATTATGCATTAAGTACTAAAGGTTTTTATGACCAAATAATGCTTAACTCTGCCCAAGCGACTTTACCAATAATAAACAAAGGCAAATGGGAAACACTAACTGTTAGTTTTCCTAAATCTAAAATAGAACAAGAAAAAATTGCCAATACATTTGATTTATTGCAAGCTGAAACCAAAAAATTGGAAGCCATTTATCAGCAAAAGATAAATGATCTGGAAGAGTTGAAAAAAAGTATTTTGCAAAAGGCATTTAGTGGGGAGTTGAGTACTCGGGGGCAGGATTGAAAACATAAAAAACAGTGGATATTAAATAAATACAAATTATGGAACAGCCTTCAAAAATTATTATGTACGACCATTCAGCTGCAAAAGTAAGGTTACTTAAAGAATATATGGCAGCATATCTTGGAATTCTTGCGAATGCGGATTGGATAAATGATGTTTATCTCTATGATTTATTTTGTGGTCCAGGCGTTTATGAAAATGATGGCTTAGGAAGTCCAATTATATTTCTTCAAGAGATTATTAGGGCCCATGAATTGATAGCAAGTCCCAGAAATAAGCCGACTAAATTTTATTGTATATTTAATGATCAAGACAAGGAAAAAGTAAATAAATTAGAAAAAAATATAACTGAAAATACACTTGACATTTCAAAATATGGTAATATCAAGTTTTCCACAGAAGATTATAAAGTAGTTTTAGCAGATGTTGTAAATCAAATTAGCACTTTCAAAAATGAAAGGGGATTTGTATTTATAGACCCCTATGGATATTCCGAAGTTTCATTAAAGGATATTGACGCCTTAACAAACACTGGAAAATCAGAAGTTCTTCTATTTATGCCAACACATCATATGTATAGGTTTAAGGATAATGGGACTCCAGAGTGTTTGATGAAATTTATGGATGATTTAAATATATCTGAAAAAATTAAAGGTGTTAAAGGTTTAGAGTTTATTGAAATAGTTATGAATGGCTTTAAATTAAAATTGAGAAACAAAGTATATGTTGATTCTTTTGTAATTAAACGGGATTTAAATCAATTTTTTTGCTTATTCTTTTTTACGTCAAATACTCTTGGATATTTAAAAATGTTAGAAGCAAAATGGAAAATTGACAAGGAAGATGGTAGGGGTTGGCATGGTGTTCAAGAAGAGAATTTATTTAGTCAATTAAATGATACTGCGAATACAGATAAATTACGTAACTTGCTTATAAATTTTCTTAAAAGTGGACCAAAATCATCGGGTGACTTGTTTGAGTTTGTAATACACAACAGGTTCCTTCCTAAGCATGGAACTGAAATTCTAAAGTCTATTCAGGACAAATTAGATGTGGTTGATAAATTTGGTAAAAAAGCACCTAAGGGAGCGTTTTATGTGACCTATTCAAATTTCAAAGAAAATCCAAATAAAGTAATAATAAAGTTAAAATAATGGCACAATCAAGTATAGAGTGGACAGAAATGACATGGAACCCAACCACAGGTTGTGATAAAATATCAGCTGGGTGTAAATTTTGTTATGCAGAAGTGATGTCTAGACGTCTAAATGCTATGGGTATTGATAAATACGCAAATGATTTTGAGCTTACTATTCATGAGGATGAATTGTTAACGCCTTATACTTGGAAAAAATCTAGAATGGTATTTGTAAATTCAATGAGTGACTTATTCCATAAAGATGTACCTATTGAATTTATAAAAAAGGTTTTTAAAGTTATGAAAGAAAATCCGCAACATGTATTTCAAATTCTTACTAAGAGAGCTGATATCTTGTTGTATTATGATAAAGAAGGATATTTGGATTGGTCACATAATATATGGATGGGTGTATCGGTAGAAAATGAAAATTTTTTAGATAGAGTAGAATTATTAAGGCAAACCAAAGCAAGGACAAAATTTTTAAGTTGCGAACCATTAATTGGTCCATTACCAAACTTAAATCTAAAAGGAATTGATTGGGTAATTGTTGGTGGTGAAAGTGGAAGGACACCACGAGCGATGAAAAAAGAATGGGTTATGGAAATAAAAGAACAATGTAAAAAGCTAAATGTAGCTTTCTTTTTTAAGCAATGGGGAGGTACAAATAAAAAGAAATCTGGTAATTTACTAGATGGAGAAAAATATTTAGAAATGCCTGGAGTTAGTGAGATATTATGAACGAAGCAGAAACAAGAGCAGAACTCATAGACCCCAAGCTAAAAGCTTGTGGATGGGGCGTGGTAGAAGGCTCCAGGATATTAAGAGAGTACAATATCACTGCTGGTAAGATACAAACTGGTGGCAGGGGAAAGATGCTCACTGCTGATTATATATTGGTGTATAAAGGTATCAAGCTGGCTGTTATAGAAGCTAAAAGTTCAGCTCAGGGTGTAGGAGAAGGGGTAGCACAAGCCAAGCAATATGCACACAAGATGCAGATAGAAACTACTTATGCTACCAATGGTAGGGAGATATACAGCATCTGTATGAAGTCTGGCGCTGAGGGAATAGTACAGGATTTTCTTACTCCTGATGAACTGTGGGATAAAACATTCAGTGATCAGAATGTGTGGAGAGATAAGTTCAATGCTGTACCTTATGAAGATAAAAGCGGAAGCTGGCAATTGCGCTACTATCAGGAACTGGCGGTAAAAAATACCATGGAAGCTATAGCAAAGGGGAAACAACGCATCCTGCTTACCCTAGCTACAGGTACAGGAAAGACTGCTATAGCTTTTCAGATAGCATGGAAACTGTTTCAAACAAGATGGAATCTCCAAAGAGACGGTAGCAGAAGACCAAGAATACTTTTTCTGGCAGACAGAAATATACTTGCTAATCAGGCATACAATTCTTTTTCATCGTTTGCAGAAGATGCACTGGTTAGAATAAAGCCAGGGGAGATAAAAAAGCAAGGTAAAGTACCTACCAACGGAAGTATATTTTTTACCATTTTTCAGACGTTTATGTCAGGAACGGATGCTGAAGGAAAACCAGCACCGTATTTTGGGGAGTATCCTGAAGATTATTTTGATTTTATCATCATAGATGAGTGTCATCGTGGTGGTGCACAAGATGAAAGCAACTGGCGTGGGATAATGGACTATTTTAAACCTGCTGTTCAGCTGGGATTAACCGCTACACCAAAACGTAAAGACAATGTAGATACCTATAAATATTTTGGTGAGCCAGTTTATATCTATTCACTTAAAGAAGGAATCAATGATGGATTTCTGACCCCATTTAAGGTGAAACGTATCAAAACTACACTTGATGACTATATTTATACCAGTGATGATGATGTAATAGAAGGTGAAATTGAGCAAGGTAAGCTATATAAAGAAGGAGATTTCAACCGTATCATAGAGATAAAAGAACGTGAAGCCAAACGGGTAAAAATATACATGGATGAAGCTGATCAGTATGAAAAAGCCATCATCTTTTGTGCTACACAGGACCATGCTGCTGCTGTCAGAGATCTGGTCAATCAATATAAAAAATCTACACATCCCAACTATTGTGTACGTGTCACAGCCAATGATGGAGAAATAGGAGAACAATTCCTTAGAGAGTTTCAGGATAATGAAAAAACCATTCCTACTATACTGACAACATCTCAAAAATTGTCCACAGGTGTTGATGCCAGGAATATTAGAAATATTGTACTGATGCGTCCTGTCAACTCCATGATAGAGTTTAAACAGATAGTAGGACGTGGCACCAGGATGTTTGATGGTAAGGAGTTTTTTACCATTTATGATTATGTAGATGCTTATCATCATTTTGCAGATCCTGAATGGGATGGCGAACCACTGGAACCAGAACCTGTGGTAGTTAAAGATCCGCCGGAACCATATGAACCAGCACCACCAAAAGAACCTAAAGAAGATAGTGGAAATGATACCCGTAAAAAGATAAAGGTTAAACTTAAAGATGGTAAGGAACGTGAGATACAACACATGATCGCTACATCTTTCTGGAGTGCTGATGGTAAACCTGTATCTGCACAAGAGTTTATGGAGAATCTTTTTGGTAAGTTGCCAGAGTTGTTCCAAAGCGAATCTGAATTGCGTACATTATGGTCACATCCGATGACGAGACGTACCCTTTTAGAAAAACTAGAAGAAGCTGGATTCTCCAAAGATGATTTGCAAACCCTACAAAAGTTGGTCAATCTGGAAAAAAGTGATCTTTTTGATGTATTGGAATATGTATTTAATGCTGACATCAAAACCATGACCCGAGAGGAGAGAGTCAACGCTGCACAGTCCACTATCTTTGCCATCCTTGATGACAAGCAGCGAGAGTTTATAAGCTTTGTCTTATCTAAATATGTAGAATCGGGTGTTGGAGAACTGGACCAAGAGAAACTCCCTACCCTTCTAACCAATAAATATCAATCCCTGGAAGATGCTAAAGCAGTACTTGGTGAAGTAAAAAATATCACCGCGCTATTTGTGGAGTTCCAGAAGCATTTGTATGAAGGGGTGGCGTAGGTAAAGTTTAGTCCGAAAGTCCAGTCCAGTAAAACTATAGGGAATACAATCGGACTGGACTAAGATTGTACTATACAAACTAACCATTAAATTTGTTGGAACTGTGGCAAACCTTTACCTTTGAACTATTAAGAATAAATTTTATGAAAAAGTTATCCATAGCAATTGTTTTATTGTTTTCATTTTTAACCATCAGTTATTCTCAAAACTGTATTCCAGTGGCTATAGTATTTACAACACAAGCACAGGTAGATGCATTCCCAACGGACTATCCTGGCTGTACCATCATAGACGGCAATGTAGGTATCACAGGTAATAATATTACTAATCTTAATGGGTTGAGTCAGATTACCCAGATCAATGGTAGTGTCTCTGTTTTGAATGCGAATGGATTGACTAATTTTACTGGTCTGGACAACCTGACACATATAGGTGGAGGTTTGACTGTAAACCAAACAGGTTTAACCGATTTTACTGGACTTAATAGTCTAACTTCAATTGGAGGACAATTCCTTGTTCAAATTAATAGTAGTTTAACCAATTTAACTGGACTAAATGCTTTAACCACGATTGATGGCATGTTTTTTTTAGAACAAAATTTTATACTAAGTGACGTATCTGGTCTGAATAGTTTAATTTCAATTGGTGGACAATTATTAATTCAACATATAAATGGTCCGGCAATTGATCTGTCTAGTATGTCAGCACTAACCAGCATTTTAGGTAATATACTGTTGTCTGGAAACATATCAAATTTTGGAAACATTAATAATTTTCCTGTAATTATTGGAGACCTTACTATCGAATCGAACAGTTTAATATCAGATATTTCTGGATTTAATAATTTGACAGCTATTTCAGGAAGGTTATTATTAACAAGTAATAATATTTTAGTATCAGTTACAGGCTTTCAAAATTTAAATTATATTGGTTCCAATCTAGTTATTGGTCACCATAACTTTCTTAGTGATATCTCAGGATTTGATCATACGATTATGATGGCGTCTGCGAACATCCAGAATAACCCTTTTCTTTCCAATTGTAGCATCGAACCCATATGCTATAAAATATGGCAAAATACTGGAAGTGTTAACATAAGTAATAATGGCACAAATTGTACGTCGACTTTAGTTGTGCAACAAAACTGCCCTTCAGTACCAGACACAGATGGAGATGGTATCAATGATATTGCGGATAATTGTCTTAACACATCAAATAATAATCAACAAAACAATGATGGGGATAATTATGGCAATGCTTGTGATAATTGTATTTATACCACAAACAATGATCAAATGGATACTGATGCTGATGGTATAGGAAATGTTTGCGACAACTGTCCCAATATATCTAATGGTGATCAGGCGGACTGTAACTACAACGGCATAGGTAATAAATGTGACACTGCAACAGATTCTGACAATGACACAATCATGGATAATTTAGATAACTGTCCCTGCAATAGCAATACCGATCAGGCAGACGCAAATAACAATGGCATTGGTAATATTTGTGATACTGGTTCAGATACTGATACTGATGGAGTTAACGATGCTTTAGATAATTGTGTTAGTATAGCCAATGCCAATCAAGCAGACTGGAATAATGATGGTATTGGAGATGTATGTCAGGATTCAGATATAGATGGTATCAATGATAATATAGACAATTGCAGAGTTGTTTTAAATGCCGGACAGGAAGATACAGATAATGATGGAGTTGGTGATGTGTGTGATAATTGTTTGAATAATTCCAATCCTGATCAAATAGATAGTGATGGAGACGGTAAAGGAAATAGCTGTGATAATTGCCAAAATTTATCCAATCCTGATCAAACAGATACTGATAATGACGGCATAGGTGATGTATGCGATAACTGTTCAACCATACCAAACATCGATCAAACAGACTGCAACAACAATGGTATTGGTGATGTGTGCGAATCATTGGACACGGATTGTGACGGCATCTTTGATAATTCAGATAACTGTCCGAACTATCCTAATCCATTCCAAACAGACCAGAATAATAACGGCATCGGAGATGTGTGCGAAGATTTTCCAAAAGTAGGTTTTAATACAAGTAACCCACAAACTGAGTTACACCTAGCCAATGGTACCCTTTACATTGATAATCCGGATAAAGGTATCATCTTAAAAAATCATCAGGGTCAGTGTTTTATTATAAAAATGAACGGGACCATATTGCAGGCAGTACCTATTAGTTGTCCGTGAATGTATATTATTGTTGTAAAAATATTAAGTCCGAAGTCCGAGTACGATTAAATATAGGAAATTGGACTTCCAGACTACTGGACTTGGGTTCAAAATGGTATAAAGAGTAAGTTTT
>JBATMZ010000187.1:0-333674 GCA_049290115.1 Saprospiraceae bacterium
TAGCTGTACAACCCAAAATAGCCACCATAATATGATTGGTAGCAGACACAGCGGCAACTTTTGCAGAAATGCCTTTTCGCATATATCTTTCAATATTCTCTACCACCACAATACTATCATCTACCAATAATCCTAGTGAAATTACCATCCCAACAATGCTGAGTTGGTTGAGCGTATAGCCTAATATATCCAAGGCAAATAAGCCAATACTCAACGATAAAGGGATTGAAATCATGACAATTAAGGATGCCCTGGTACCCAAGGGAAGTAAGGTAAGCAACACTAAAAATATTGCAATTAAAAAGTCTTTTCCGAGACCGCCTAACCTGTTTCTTACACCGATTTCCTGGTCAAAAGCCTGCTCCATTGTAACACCTTCTGGCATTGTTTTTTCAAAATCATCCAGAACCTTTTGCATAGCCGCCCGTGTAGAAATAATATTTTTTTTGTCCTTCATTGCAGTAACGACCCATATAGCTCTGTGGCCGTTGTGTCTGGCAATGTGATCCATAGATTTATCCACTTCATACACTGTTGCAATCTGACCAAGTCTTAGTACTTTTCCATCTTTAGAGACATTGATAATGGTATTTTTTACATCTTCTAAATCATCAAATTCAGACGTTGTTTTGACATTGTACTTCCGAATACTCAAATCCATTGAGCCTGCAGGTATGTTAATATTATTGGCTTGGATGAGGCCCAAAACCTGGTTTAATCCAAGGTTCATCGTAGACATTTTTTCAAGATCTATGTCAATTTTGATGATTTTTTCTGGGGCCGCCTGTACTTTAGACCACTTAATTTCCTTGATCCTTTCAAGTCTTTTTTCAAGATCTTCTCCTAACATTTTCATCGATTCCATAGAAGCCGTATCACTTACTATGGCAGTTTGCAAAATAGCCACATCACTACTGGCCGCTTTTTCGATATTTAACAAAACAATCCCTTCTGGCAAATCGGGTCTAATCTTATTGATTTCACGAATTACGTCATTGTTTTTGGATTCAACATCTACACCAAAATTGAATTCGACAAGCATAACCACCAAGCCATCTTTAACGGCAGTTTTTATTTTCTTAATATCATCCAATTGGTATAATTCTTCTTCAATTGGGTCAGCGACTAACTTTTCCATGTCCTTTGGGTTGGTACCCGGATAAACTACGACAACTGAAAAGATAGGTGCTCCAAAAGGAGGATCTTCACCTCTAGGCATATTAAACAAGGCATTGAATCCCAAAACCATAACGGCAACAAAAATTACGAGGGTAAACTGCCAGTTTTTTACAAAAAATGAATTGAATGACATAGGTTTGTTTTTTTAAATGACAAGTAGATTAGTTTTTGACGGATTCGCCTTCTTCTAGGTAAATAGAACCTGTTGTAATGACTTCTTCCACTCCTTCCAAACCTTTGGCAATGGATACTTGATTACCTAATATTTTGTGAATTTGTACCTGCAGTTTTTTGGCTTTTTTGTTTTCTATCACAAAAACCTCCGCTTGTGTACCGTTTGACCTTACTAATGCTTCTATAGGAATGACCATAAAGTCAGATTCCCGTTTATTTTGAATGGAAATTTGGGCCGTCAAACCTGCTGCCAACATGTCAGGTTGGCTTTTAAAAGTAATTTCCACATCAAATGTACCACTAGCACTTCCACCAATGGAGGACTTTTCAGATACAAACCCTTTGAATATTTTTCCAGGATATGCATCCATTTGAATATCAACAACATCGTTGATTTTCGTTCTTGCCCAGTCACTGTCCACTAATCCAACTCGAATTTTCCAGTCTTGGTTTCCTACGCCCATGATGGCATAAATAGGTGTACCTGGGCCGATTATTTCCCCGGATTTCATGATTTGTTTTACTATTTTTCCAGATATTGGGGCTCTTACTTCACTGTATTGTTGATTAAATTTTGCTATTTCCAAAGTTTTTTTAGCCACTTCATGCGCTGTGGTTACATTTTGTTTTTGCTCCAAAGTCGCTACACTATCTTTGTAAAGGTTTTGGATCCGTTTTAAATCCCGATCTGATTTATAAAACCCCTCTTCGGCTTGTTTAACTTGTGCATTGATTTCATCCATCACTAGGGTGGCAAGCAACTGTCCTTTTTTTACAAAAGAACCTTCTTTGACAAACGTTTTTTGAATGACGCCACCTGTTTTAAATGAGGGTTTCGACTCTGACTCACTGATGACTATACCAATAGCATTGATGGACTGAGATTCCTTGTATTTAGTAAGTTTTACCGTTTTAACCACTGTTTCTTGATTATAAATAGTTGACTTTTTATCTAGTTTTTCCTCGCTATTTTTACATGAAAAACAGTAAATCATTATGAAAACTCCTAGGATAGAATATAATTTGAAAGACATACTTATTTGTTTTATCGTTATATCATTATTGTATGGGAAAAGAAGCAGAAGCGTACACAAATTCAGCCCATTTTGACCAGGCCTTTTGTCGAGCGACTGCGTATTGTAATTGAATTTGCGTAACCTGGGTTTGTGCATCCAATAATTCCAAGTAATTGGCCGTTCCTTCTTTATATTTTGCCAAAACTTCTTTATAAATTTTGTCTACAGCACTAACCCTTGTTTTATAGGTCAAAGCTTGTTGGACAGAAGTTTTTAAATTTTCTTCTGCCATTGATTTTTGTAAATCTATTTGATCTGTAATAAATGATTTTTGATGTACTAAAGCTATTTTTTCAGCTTCGATGGAAGATTTTCGATGAATGTGTTTTTTCGAATCGTACAAATTAAACTCAACATTCAATCCAAGTAAGGCGTAGGGTTCAAAGCCAAAATTAAAATCCTGAGAACCGAGATCCAATTGTGCCCCAATCCTGGGTTGATAAAATTTATCTTCTTTCGATTGGGCCAAATCCAACATTTTTGAACTTTGTTCTATTTGCAATATCTCTTCTCTGATAAAAACATCATTTAACATCAATGGAGGTAATTCAGGCAAAAAAACCTTTTCATATACTTCTTCGCCAACAATAAACTCCAAATATCGAGTAGCATTTTTATAATTTCCTTCAGCCTCAATTTTTGAAGCATTGGTAACCGATTGCTGGGTTTCTATCCTAGACAAAGTGGTAGGTAATGCAACTCCATTTCTCACCAAACTTTGTGTGACCCTTCTAGCTTCCATCAGTAATGTATCCGTCGCTTGATAAATATCGATTACACGAATTGTCGTTTCTACCATAAAATAGGCCATCATGACTTCCTTGGAAATATTTCGTTTGAAAGCTTTGATTTCAATTTCTTTAAGGGAAATACTCTCTTGTTTAAGCTTTTTTTGAATGGCAATATCGGGATAAAAAATGGGTTGAGTGATTCGGAATCTAGCATCGTAAAAATTATTGGGTAGAAACTGTTCGCTGACATTGTCAATCATTGGAAAAGCATTGCTCTGTGTAAGATTATTCAAAGAGCTATACACCGGATTGAGTAAATCGCCAATAGGTAAGTTAATACTTCGCCCACCTGCAGCTACTGTGTATTGTACGCCAAACAATAGGGTAGGTCCGTACAGAGATTTCGCTTCCTGCCACTGATGTTGTGCGCTCTCCAGCTGAAAATTTTTGGATTTTAAAGGCTCATTATTTTTTAGTGCCGTTTGAACCAATCCATTAAATTCTTGAGCGGAAACTTGGTTTAAAAAAATGATAAAAAATAAAAAGACTGCTGTCCATTGTTTAAATAAATAATGCATGTTGTTTTTATTTACAGTGTTCATTTTAATGTAAAATTATAATTTTCTGAAAATACAATCCATCATGGATTCGAGCACTTTATTGATCAATTCTTGTGAATCTTCATGCACAACAATATTTAATCTTTCTGTCATGGCTAGGTTTACAAGACCGTGTACTGTACTCCATAATTGAAGTGCCATAACTTGTTCGTTAAATTGATGAAGTCCATGTTGTTGTATCGCTTCTTTACATGTCATCGTAAGAAAATTAAACAATGCCATACCATCATCCCAGTCTTCGCAACATTTTTCCATGTGTTTCATGGGCTCATTCGAATTGAACATCAAATCGTACCAATCTTTTTGCTCCATGCCAAATAATACATAGGCTTTGCCAATTTCGTATATCCGTTGTACGGGATCCTTTTCTGCGAAAGCATGAACCATATAGGTATGCATATTTAAGAAACCAATCTCCATCAACTCGTGCAATATCTCATCCTTATCTTTAAAATACAAGTAGATTGTAGCAGGACTATATTCAATACCTTTAGCTATTTTTCGAATGGACAAACTGTTTTTACCCGACTTGAGTAATATCTTTTTTGCCATGTCCAATATCTGCTCTTTCAATTCTATCTTCTCTCTTTCTTTACGTTCTGATACGCCCATTTTTAATTCTTTAACAATACAACGTATATTTACTAAACAGTGTTTATTAAAATAGATTATTTTTTTATTTTTTTCGACGAAAGTTTTAAAACTACAGTTCAACTGTGAATATTTTAAGAAACCATAAAGGCATTATAATGCTTAATTTTCCCTTCACTTTTGCACGTCGATATATTCTATTATTTTTGGTAAAAACACCTTACAAAACCAGCCGATTCATATTTATTTTCTACTTTTGTTCTCCATTTTAGAAATTAAAATTCCACAAATGAAATTCAATACCAAAGTTATCCATGCAGGTGTTCACCCAGATCCGAGTACAGGTGCCATTATGACCCCTATTTATCAAACTTCGACTTATGTGCAAGCGGCACCTGGTGATCATAAAGGATTTGAATACGCCCGCACTCAAAACCCCACAAGAGCTGTTTTGGAAGCCAACTTGGCTGCTTTGGAAAATGGACATGATGCTATTTGTTTTTCTTCAGGTCTAGCCGCCTTAGATGCCGTACTTAAAATGTTGAAACCAGGCGACGAAGTAATTGCCACAGATGATTTGTATGGTGGCTCTTACCGTTTGATGACCAAAATTTTTGGAAACTATGGAATCAAATTTCATTTTACTTCTTTTGACAATATCGAAAATCTAGAGAAACTTTCTAGTAGTGCTACCAAATTGGTTTGGATTGAAACGCCAACCAATCCAATGCTCAATATAATCGATATACAAAAAGTCAGTGAATGGGCAAAAACTAAATCTTTATTGGTTTGCGTAGACAATACTTTTGCCTCTCCGTACCTTCAAACTCCGTTAGACCTCGGTGCTGATATCGTTTTACATTCAGCCACAAAGTACTTAGGAGGTCATTCAGATGTGATTCATGGTGCCTTAGTAGTCAAAAACGAAGAATTGTCCCAGCATCTTCATTTTATTCAAAATGCTGCTGGTGCAGTGCCTGGACCTCAAGATTGTTTTCTCGTCTTACGTGGCATCAAAACACTTCATATACGTGTACAAAGAGCCTGTGAAAATGCAGTTAAAATTGCTAGTTTTCTTGAATCGCACGATAAAGTAAGCAAGGTGTTTTATCCAGGCTTCAAGTCCCATCCAGGGCACGAAGTTGCGTCTAAACAAATGCGTTTGTTTGGCGGAATGGTCTCCTTTGATTTAAAGAAAAATTCGGAAGAAGCTGCAAGAAAAGTATTGAGCGGGACTCATTATTTTGCTTTGGCAGAATCACTTGGGGGTGTAGAATCCCTTATCGGCCATCCGGCTAGTATGACACATGGAAGTATACCAAGAGAAGCTAGATTAAAAGTTGGTTTGACAGATTCCCTAATTCGGTTGAGTGTAGGTATTGAAGATGTAGAAGACTTAATCACCGACTTGGACAAAGCGCTTTCTCTGTCTTAAGTATTCAGTTTGATCTTTGTACATAGGACTTTAAAAACATTTTTCTTTTTGAACTTGTTTACCTTCATGAAGTAAACTATTTTCACTATTCACTACTTCTTTTTTTATAGTCAGACTACTTATTGACATAGAAAAAGGATAAAAACTATTACAAATGGAAGAAAAACTTTTCAAAGTAAAAGACTGGTCACCTGAAGACAGACCTCGAGAAAAATTATTAGCCAAAGGCATCAGAAGTTTATCAAACGCCGAATTACTAGCTATTTTATTAGGTTCTGGCACCGTAGGTATGTCTGTAGTTGACCTTGCCAAAAAAATGTTGGCCGATCACAACCATAACATCAATGAGTTGAGCAAAACTTCTGTACAAGAACTCGTCAAAAAGTACAAAGGAATTGGCACTGCAAAAGCAGTTACCATTACAGCAGCTTTAGAATTGTCCAACCGACAACTATCTCAAACAGCTACTGCAAAGGAATACATCAAAAGTAGTTTAGATGCTTTTAATTTGCTGCAACCCATCATTGCCAATTTAAAACATGAAGAATTTTGGATCATCATGCTCAATCGGGCAAATAAGGTCATCGAACTTAAACATATTAGTTCGGGTAGCCAAACTGGAACGGTCGTCGATGTAAAAATGATAGTCCGTTTAGCATTAGAGCATTATGCCACGGGAATAGTTCTGGCACATAATCATCCTTCGGGCACTAAAAAACCTTCACAGGAAGATAAAAACATCACCAAAATGGTTAAAAATGCTGCTGAACTTATGCAAATCACTGTTTTTGACCACGTTATCGTTACTGAAAGTGGTTACTTCAGTTTTATGGACGAAGGTATTTTATAAAAACAGTTCGAGGATATGTATCAAATTGTCGTTCCAAACTATCCGCACAAATTCAACATTTTCTTTACCTTTGCGCCTTAATGACAAGATATTTAACACAATGATCAATATTACATTGCCAGACGGTAGTAAAAGACAATATCCAAAAGGAAGTAGTGCCATGGATATCGCCCTAAGTATAAGTGAAGGTTTAGCTAGAAATGTATTGGCCGCTTCTATCAATGGTGAAGTTTGGGACGCCAACAGAGCGATAGAATCAGATGCGCACGTCAGACTATTTACATGGAATGACAAAGAAGGAAAAGCCACTTACTGGCACTCCTCCGCTCACTTAATGGCTGAAGCATTGGAATCTTTGTATCCGGGTATTAAATTTGGCATCGGACCCGCAATTGATACGGGATTTTACTATGATGTAGACACGGGTGACCACACACTGACACCAGCAGATCTACCCAAAATTGAAGAAAAAGTGATGGAATTGGCTCGTTTAAAAAGCCAATATGTTCGTAAAGACGTTTCCAAAGCCGATGCCATCCAATATTTTACAGATAAGGGTGATGAATATAAAATCGAATTACTCCAAGACTTACCCGACGGAGGAATTACCTTTTACACACAAGGTAATTTTACCGATTTGTGTAAAGGACCACATATTCCTGATACATCTACCATCAAGGCTGTAAAACTAATGAATCTGGCAGGTGCTTACTGGCGTGGCGATGAGAAAAGAAAACAAATGACCCGTATTTATGCCGTTACTTTCCCTAAAGCCAAAGAATTAACGGAATATCTTGAATTATTAGAAGAAGCTAAAAAACGAGACCATAGAAAATTGGGCGCCGAACTAGAATTATTTATGTTTTCCGAAAAAGTAGGACAAGGACTTCCCATTTGGTTGCCAAAAGGCACCCAATTGAGAGAAAGGCTTCAAAATTTCCTTCGCGCCGAACAAGAAAAACAAGGTTATCAAATGGTGGTCACGCCACATATTGGCCATAAAAACCTGTATATCACATCGGGTCACTACGCCAAATATGGTGCAGACAGCTTTCAACCCATACTTACGCCAAGGGAAGGAGAAGAATTTTTACTCAAACCGATGAACTGTCCCCACCACTGTGAAATTTACGGACATCGACCTCGTTCCTACAGAGAATTGCCGTTGCGGATTGGTGAGTTTGGTACGGTTTACCGCTACGAACAAAGTGGAGAGTTGCACGGATTGTCAAGAGTAAGAGGGTTTACCCAAGACGACGCCCATATTTTTTGTACACAAGATCAAGTCAAAGGCGAGTTTTTGAAGGTATTGGAATTGACCACCATGGTGATTAAAAAAATGGGATTTGAAAATTTCACGGCTCAAATTTCGCTGAGAGATCCCAATAATGCCGAAAAATATATAGGAACTGAAGAAAATTGGATTGCTGCCGAAAAAGCCATTATTGAAGCCACAGGTGAATCTGATTTGGTGACAACCACCGTTTTGGGTGAAGCTGCTTTTTACGGCCCAAAACTGGATTTTATGATCAAGGATGCCCTGGGTCGGTCATGGCAATTGGGTACGATACAAGTAGATTATAATTTGCCCGACAGATTTGAATTGGAATACATCGGTGCCGACAACCAAGCCCATCGACCGGTGATGATCCATAGAGCGCCTTTTGGTTCTATGGAACGATTTATTTCCATTCTCATCGAACATACTGCAGGGAAATTTCCACTTTGGTTAACACCGGAACAATACGCTTTACTACCAATATCAGATAAATGGATTCCATACTGTAATGAACTTCAAACCGAGCTGTCCAAACACGACATTCGTGGATTTATTGATGATAGAGTCGAGTCCATCGGTCGAAAAATCAGAGACACTGAATTAAAAAAAGTGCCTTACATGCTCATCGTTGGTGATAAGGAAGTAGAAAGCCATACGGTAGCCGTGAGGAAGCAGGGAGAAGGTGATCTGGGGTCGATGGCTTTGGACAAATTCATTGACCATTTTCAGAAGGTGTTGGAAAGCTAGAATTGAGTAAGATAAGATTTTATAATCCACCAAATAACTTTGGCGGTCCTGACAAATGTCACGGTATAACCACCAACTTTCTCACTAAATATCTATGACTTCCTTTAAACCTGATATGTACTTAATTTACTCCACTTGTCCAATCCAATGTAGACACTTTTATCTAATTTATATCCGATATTTGATAAAAAATACGATGTATGTGGAAATCAAAAACATCAACTCTTTTGATGATACTTTCTGATCCTATTTTAAAGACGCCTGGTCCTTCGGCGTTGTATAAAATCAAACTAAAAGTTTGTTCGTTTGTCTCGTTCATTTTCATATTACAACTCATCAAAATGGCTTTATTATACCCACTGAGATGATAAGCACCAAAAATTTTATGTGTCGCTTTCCATTCAATACCATTGATTTTCATCTGTAAATGATGCTCCGTTTTGGAAACAGAAATACTTTCTGTTTTACTGGTCGCTTCTGTAGAATTAACTTTTTTGTTTTAGTACGAAAAATACAATGAAATGAGAATGAACGCAAGTTTAAGATTCATTTTGAATTTTATTAATAAAAAATTGATCAATGATACAATGACGGAATAAATATGCATAAAATACTTTCAACATTAAACAAAAATGGTACAATTTATTATTTTATTTCACATCAGTCCAAAATAATAAGGATACCGTTACACATCAAATGTAAGCAATGTTAACACGCCAATATTAAACCATTCGGCAAGATACATCATTTTTATGGTGCATCACTTTAGAGACCTTAGGTTTGTGGTAGGTTCAAAGAGGAAAATGTACTTAGTCAAAGTGATAGTGTCAGATATGTTCATAGAATCAATTTTGAAATCAAATCTAACACACAAAACGGCTATCGAACCTAATGAAAAGGTGATTTGTTCTGACCAGAGAATCACTACCAACACCTCTACTCAGATAATTTTCATTTGAGAACACACGTTTAGAATTCTTGCTGTTTGATGAAATAAACAATCTTTGAGGTAAAATAAATTTCAATTTCTTTTCCCAGCTAAAGTTGCCTTGAGCTGAGTTAACTGATTCTCCAAATCATTCAATTTGGCATTCAAATGTGTACTTTCAGCTTTTATGGCAGCGTTTTCTTCACTTAACTCCTGGACTGCTTTTACCAAAGGCATGACGAAGTCACTATATCTGACACTATACATACCCAGATCATCACTGGCTTTCTCGACTCCACTAAAGTTGAAACCTGAAGCTTGTGCGGCTTGCTCAACTTCCTGTGCGATGAAACCTGTCATTGTTTTATTTTCGATGTCATATTTTGAATTCCATTCACCTTCATTTTTTGTGTAATCTCCTCTTTTAATCAGTCTGTTTTGTTCGTGGATATCCAGGTTATATGTGACAGGTCGTAGGCGTTTTATAAAGTTTAGTCCGGGCACATTCTCTTGTACATTTTTTTTGATCCGAGCATCACTGTATGTAGACCAGCCTGTTTGACCACCTATCCAAGAAACACTGGAGTTACCAATTTCAATACGATTGTCCACATTGCTCAAACCTCCTGAATTATATCCGATACAGGTGGTGTTGTTTAGACTATTGGAAGTAAAGTATGCAGCATATCCCAAGGCAGTGTTTTGAATCCCAGTGGAGTTGGAATATAGCGCATTATACCCAAGTCCGGTGTTAGAATATCCTGTTGTGTTGGCATATAAGGCTCTGTATCCACTTGCAGTGTTGTGATGCCCAAAGGTGTTACTTACCAAAGACTGAGTACCATTAGCAGTGTTGTTATACCCCGTTACATTTGATCTCAAAGATTCCTGTCCAATGGCGGTATTAAAATCACCTGTTGTATTTTCGGACAGGCATTGATAACCATTGCTTGTATTGCCATTCCCCGTGGTATTATTTCCCAAAGCAAAGAATCCATTCGCAGTGTTATCATCCCCAGTGGTGTTGTAATACATAGCATTTACTCCTATGGCTGTGTTTGTACCTCCAATAGTGTTGGAGTATAAGGCATGATTACCTATGGCTGTATTATTAGCCCCAATAGTGTTGGAGTATAAGGCTTGACTACCACCAGCGGTATTACTATACCCGATAGTATTAGAAAATAAGGCTTTTGTTCCTAGAGCTGTATTTTCAGCGGCTTGAAAGGGATGCGTTACTCCAATACCATTATTGTATAAAGCTGAATCCCCAACAGCTACAAGATTGGACTTTTCTGTGTTACTAAACAAGGCATCTTTGCCTATGCCAACATTTGAATGACCTGTAGTATTGGAATTCAAGGCAAGACTTCCATTTGCGGTATTAGAAGACCCTGTAGTATTGTAATATAAAGCATTTCTTCCTGCAGCCGTATTAAAACTTCCTATAGTATTAGAATACATAGCCGTTTTGCCATTGGCAGTGTTATGGGCCCCGGTTGTGTTGTAAGCTAATGCAAGACTTCCATTTGCGGTGTTTTCAACTCCTGTTGTGTTGTAAGCCATAGAATTAAAACCATTAGCAGTGTTGAAAGATCCTGTGGTGTTTAAATTCAACGCTCTGAATCCATTACCTGTGTTGGAAGATCCCGTTGTATTGGAATATAAGGCTTTTGAGCCTAGAGCTGTATTGCCTGTGGCATGAAAGGACTGCGAAGCACCGATGCCATTATTGTATAAAGCTGAATCCCCAACAGCTACAAGGTTGGAGCGGTCGGTGTTATTGAATAATGCAGCCACTCCCAGGCCAATATTTGAATGTCCTGATGTATTGGATACTAAGGCATTTGTACCGGTGGCTGTGTTGAAAGACCCGAACGTGTTGGAATACAATGCATTTCTACCGACAGCAGCATTGCTATTCCCAGTCATGTTAGAATACAAGGTGCCAACTCCATTTCCTGTGTTGGACGAGCCGGTGGTATTGGAATACAAAGCGGATTTACCATTAGCGGTGTTGTTATTTCCTTCGTTGTTGTTATATAATGCACGGCTTCCGTTAGCGGTATTGTCATAACCGGTTGTATTAGAAAACAAAGCTTGATAACCATTGGCAGAATTAGAAATACCAGTTGTATTGGAATACAAGGCTTGATATCCATTACCCAGGTTGGAAGATCCTGTTGTATTGGAATATAAGGCTTTTGAACCAAGGGCTGTATTGCCTGTGGCATGAAAGGACAGCGAAGCACCAACTCCATTATTGTATAAAGCTGAATCTCCGACTGCTACAAGGTTGGACTGGGTTGAACAATTGTATAAAGCCCGTACGCCTACGCCAGTATTAGAACTACCAGCCGTATTTGTCTTTAGCGTATGAAATCCTACTGCTGTGTTGAAACTATTTGTATTATTCTCCAACGATTGACTACCTACAGACGTATTAGAATTTCCCAATACATTTTGGGACAATACTTTGTTACCAATCCCAACATTATTTGTACCTGAAATATTTAACCTCATTGCTTTTTCACCAATCGCAGTATTCTGGTTACCATTTACATTGCTCAAAAGTGTTTTGGCACCTACACCTGTGTTTTCAAATCCTGAAACGTTAGCCATTAAAGTTTCTTGTCCAATGGCAGTATTGGAATCAGAATTGCTATTTTGAAGTGCTTTAGCCCCGACGGCAGTATTCCACTCTCCAGCCAAATTCGAATAGAGTGCTTTTTGACCGACAGCAGTATTGTCATCTCCTGTAGTCGTTGAATTGAGCGCATCCACCCCCCATGCTGTATTATTGACTCCTGTAGGGAGAATTGAAAACCCTGCACCTTGTCCACCAAATAGATTGTTTTGGGCATATACTGTTTTAGCATCTGACAGGTCATTCAATGTGGAAGAATTTTCATCATCCTGCCAAGTTAAATTACCATTACCATCGGTCTGTATCACCTGACCTGATGTACCATCAACTGAAGGAAATGTGTAAGCATCATTTATGCCTAATGTACCGTATATCTTTACACTATCATTGGCAAAGTCACCCCAAATAAGAGGTGTGTTACTGCCACTGTTTTCGATGTAGAGTTTGTTGGAGCCAAGTTCGGAAAATCCAGCGTTATATCCTAAGGCAACATTTCCGGACCCATTGGTATTTGTAAACAGCGCTTCTGAACCTATTGAGACATTATTCATACCGATGCTATCGTTTTCTGCCGCTCTGTATCCAATGGCTATATTGTTAGACCCTATTGTATTGGATGACAATGCGTCAACTCCAGTTGCAATGTTAAAATTTCCTATTGTATTTGACTTCAAGGCTCTTCTGCCCGTGGCATTATTAAAAGATCCAGTAGTATTGAAATATAAGGCTTCTACTCCTTGAGCTGTATTGGTATGCCCGGTTGTGTTAAAATTTAGGGCAAATGAACCATTGGCAGTGTTGTGAGAACCTATTGTATTTGATTTCAATGCTTCATAACCGCTGACAGTATTATTGGAACCTGAAATGTTAAAATACAAGGCTCCATTTCCGTTGGCAGTGTTATTAGACCCGGTAGTATTAGAATACAAAGTACCAACACCACACGCAGTATTCAAAGATCCGGTAGTATTAGAAAACAAGGCAGAATAACCAACTGCTGTATTCAATGCTCCTGTGGTATTTGAATGCAAGGCATGATACCCTTGGGCAGAGTTGTAAGAGCCAGATGTATTGGAATACATGGCCTGATCTCCAATTGCAGTATTATATTGACCTGTATTATTTGTAGGTGTATTACTTCCTTTTAGTGCCTCATAGCCAACTGCAGTATTATACGTTTCTCTCCCTGAAGACCTGTTGTCGGCATATTGCATTGCATTATTTCCAATAGCAGTACTTCTTGAATTGGCTTTATTGTTAAATAAAGCAGACTTTCCAATAGCTGTATTGTTATTCCCCAATGTATTGGCGTACAAAGCTTCATAGCCACCAGCAGTATTGTTGGAACCAGTAGTATTAAAATACATCGAATTATATCCATGAACGGTATTATTTGACCCTGTCAGATTCTGCGATAATACATTCCAACCACTGGCAGTATTTCTTGTTCCTTCCGTATTTGAAGCTAAAGACTGATAACCTATTGTAGTGTTTTGCACACCCGACGTATTGTCTTGTAAGGAAGCGGCTCCAACAGCCGTATTATCATACCCTATCGTATTGGATTTCATACTGGAATTACCATAAACCGTATTTCCTTTTCCTGACGTATTGGAATGTAGTGACTCATAACCTACAGAAGTATTTGTGTATCCGGTTGTATTGGCCTTCATTGACTCAAATCCCACTCCGACATTTTGATTGTCAGTGGCATCATCATTGAGACCTGAATCTATGCCCAAAAAGATAGAAGAGCCTTCCTGACTGCCGTCACTATCTGACCTACCATCACTGAGATCATCAATCTTATGTATTTTGGAAGTTTTAATCCACTGAGTTCCATCATAAAACCAAACATTTTTTGATGTTGTATCATAAACCAATAATCCAACTGCAGGAAAGGTGATATTGACCCGTTGAGTGGAATCCATCCTTGGAATCAGCAAACCTTGATTGGTACTGGTAATGTCTAGCACTGCCGAGGCATCAGGAGATGTGGTGCCAATACCTACATTTTGCTGTGCGTATACCATTAAGCTGAAGGTGGAGGTAATAATTATTAGTACTATACGTTTCATATTTTTTATTTTTACTATGATTTTGAATTCCTGAATAATTCCTTTAAAGTGTAGAATCTCCTACCGCCGTATTTCTATCTATACTATTGTGATACAGAGCTTTACATCCGACTCCAACATTGCCGATCCCGGCACCGTTTTTATGTGAACCAGACCCTACAGCTACATTAACGTATTCGACAGTGTTATAAAACGAATCCAAATCCACCACGTAAACTGCCTCATTTCTGATTATAAGATTGCTTTTACCTAAGAACCTATAGGGGTTCAAAAATTGTCCGGTTAAAGAGTCACCAATGATTATGTTATCGCTATAATTGAGTGTATTTATTTTTACAACTCTATTTATATTTTCCTCGAATTGGAAGTGTTCGTTTTCTATGACTACAATATGAATTTTATTGTCATTAAGGCTATCTTTATCGGTACCTATCCAGATATCTTTATCAAAATCGCGGATCATCTTAGCCAGACCGGTATAACTTGCATGCAGTTGAAACCACCCACCTTGATTTCGATAGAAAAAGGAAATGTTGTCTATGTTAAAGAGCAACATTCCCTCAGCAGGATTTACGATGAGTTTTATCTGATTGGTATCCAGCCTTGGTTTGAGGATACCTTTTTCTGTAGATGTAATATCCAAAATGGAAGTTGTGTTGGGATTGGTAGTACCAATGCCTATCTGCGCATACATTGCTACCGTGAAACAAGTAAAGATTATACCAACGATAATAATTCTCATCTTCTAAAACTTTGAAAATATACATGATAATATGAGGAAGATTATTCCCATTTATGCAGTAAATATCAGAATATCATCTATTGATTATCTGGTGTAGTTAGTCAGTTGTATGAGCACTTGAGACTTTGGACAGATTGTCTTATTAAACAAGACCAAATCTTTGAATTTTAATATTATTACCAAATACTCAAAGGGAGTTGCCATTGACTCAAGTGAATAGAAAATGGTAATAGAAAGGTAAAAGCATTGATAATTCATTATGATATAAAAAAACATCTAAATGAGATATCGTATAAAATACAAAATTTATACAAATTACTCAAGTGAAACGACTTCGTACTAAGATATTGAAAGTGATCAAATTTAAGTTGATTATCTTTATACCATTCTTAAAATAATAAAAATGATTAATGCCATTCTTATTGACGACGAACTTCCCTGTATTGAGAGTTTGGAATTGGACTTATTGAAATACTGTATTGATATCAATATCATTGGCAAGTACATCTCGCCTAAAGATGGTATGAATGCTATCAAAAAGCTGAAGCCTGATTTGGTGTTTTTGGACATCGAAATGCCCTGGATGAATGGCTTCGAGATGCTTGAATTATTACAGCCAATAAATTTTGATGTAATATTTGTTACGGCTTATGATTCATATGCGGTCAATGCTTTCAAGGTCAATGCAATCGACTATCTCATGAAACCTATTGACCATGAAGACCTAACAAAAGCGGTATCAAAAATTAAAAATAAGAAAGAAAGCTCAGGAGAAAATATAGACAGAATTCAGCATATGTTGGAACATTATTTTCAATTAAAAAACAGCCGAAAAGTAATTCTTGCAGAAAAAGACAAACAAAATTTTGTTGAGCCGGGAAGGATTGCCTACATACAAGCTGAAAGCAATTATTCAAAAGTATTTTTTGATTCCGGGCAACCCCTATTGTTATCAAGTACTTTGAAGAGTATAGAAGATAAACTGGAAGGCCATGGATTTGCTAGGGTGCATAATTCGTATCTGGTGAATATGGATAAAGTTGTACAATATGTAAAATCAGATGGAGGCTATTTGGTTTTGTCAGATAATAGTATTATCCCAATCTCTAGGTCAAAACGCAATTTCCTAAAGTCGATTCTCACAGATGATTTTATATGAATACTTTCAGAATCATACTAATTTTCCTTGTAGGTTTTGGTACATCATATCTAAATTCACAACACAACGAACTGTATTTTCATACCATAAATTATGGGATTAAAGATGGATTAAAGAGTGCTACATGTGTTGTCTCCGTTCAGGATAATTTTGGATATATTTGGGTGGGAACGCCATATGGAGTCTATAGGTGTGATAGTAAAAAAATGACATCTCTTAGTTTTATATTGAATAATCACGATGATGATTTGGGTCTAAATGTAAGAATTTTGTACGTGGATCATCAAAATAAGCTGTGGATAGGTACCTATGATGAAGGGCTCTACGTTTATGACATTGTTTCAAATAAGCTACTATCGGTCAAGGGTATTCTTTCAGATGGTAAATCAATTCAGACACTTAATATCGGTGGCATTCATGAGTTGAGAGATGGCATAATGAGGTTTATGTCTACATCCCATGGTCTGATAGATTATTATGTACAAAAGGATAGTCTGGTAATCGTCGAAGTAACCAAGGATAAAGAATGGGTCAAACGACTGAATGGATTTCAACTTTTACTTTCCCCCATTAAGGACAAACAGAATAAAGTAATAAAAAATTGGTATTCCAGCTTAGCTGGCTTGGTGGAGTATGTCCCTGGTATCGATAGCTTCATCTACCATAATCCACCCAATAGGATCAAATTGGGTGTCAGATCAGCTATCATGGATGAGGATGGAGTCATCTGGACAGCAAACTATAGTGAAGGGATATATTCTTACAATACATTTTCCAATATCTGGACTAATTTCAGATGTACTTCTGGTGATGACAGCTTTGTAAATTGTCTTAATTCAGCTTCTATTAATGTCTATGACAATACTTCTATCATTGTAGGTACAAATCACGATGGCTTGTATTTTTTAAACAAAAAAACGGGTAATTTTACGAGATTTTTTGATGAGATTCCACATAGCTTAATGCCGGAGAATCCCAACCATATGAAGTGGTATGGTGGTAATCTCTGGATTTCTTCTTTGGACAAAGGGCTTTTTGCGCATCAACCAAACGCAATAACCCATAATATCAATTATCAAAAAGAAACCTTATGCAGAGTCATTTATGATGAAATGGATTCGGCGATGATATCAACATATTATGACGAACAATATTTTAAAATACATAAAAACGGCACCGAACAGAAAATCAAAATTCCGGAAAAATTCATAACAGGCGGAAATCTTAATTGGGTTGAAATGGACGGTACTCACAGACTGTGGTTTGCATCTGAAACTTCTATCTTCTTTTACGATTTGACCAATAATCGGTTTAAAAAAGTCTTAAAATCTTCTGATCTAATACAAAAGTACCAAGACATCAGCTTCAGGAGAATCATTGATGATAAACACGGGCATATATGGTCAAGCTCACAAGACGGTCATCTGGTCAAAATAAATACAAAAACACTAACTTATCATTTCATCGACAAGAATACTTTAAGCCATTCTTACTCTAATTACATAGACGTTGGAGATAAAGAAGGATACCTTTACATCAAGAGTGGTAGTGGCGGTTTTTTCGTTTATGATCCTGTGAAGGATACATTTGTAGATGATGAAAATTTGTTCGATAGTAATGGAAAAAGATTTGAGGTCCCAAGCTCCGTAGAACTTGGACTTTCTGATGATACGCTCTATTTTGCCAATAACATTCATGCGATTTATAAAATAAAAAGAGGAAATTTAGATAAACAGGTTGTTGATACCTTACAGGCATTCAAAAAGTTACCACCTTACAAGGTGACTGATTTGATGGTACATATGAGAAAACTATGGATGACGACCCAGAATGGACTTGCGATGATAGACTTAGGAAATGGTAAAGATTACTTTTATGGTGTCAAAGAGGGATTGACGAATCTAAGAAAAATTTCCAATGGAAGTAAGAATTCTTTGCTTATTTATTCAAATAACGAAATTCATACGATAGTACCAGGTGAATTGAATAATGTACCTAAAGACCATCATATTATACTCCAATACGGAATTATTTATAATTCTATTAAGACAGATACCACTTTTTTTCCAAAAGAAGAATTGGTCATGAGACCCAATGATGTAAGTTTGAAATTGCGCTTTGATAATTTAAATTATTCCAGTACAGAAAATACAGAATTTGCGATCAACCTTTATGGTGGAAAAGAGGATAAGTGGGAAATTTTAGGATTTCATAATGAATACCTTATTAATGGTTTAGATGGTGGTAAATATGATATTTTCTTGAAAACAAAACTAAAGAACGAAACGGAATGGAGTACCCCAGAAAAGATTATTAGAATAATAGTTATAAACCCCCTTACCAAAAGACCCATATTTTGGGTAGGTCTTGCGGCACTAATCGCTTCACTGTTGTGGGTATACATTAACTGGAAGTTAAGGCTACAAAAATCCAAACAGGCGTTGATAATTGCATTTAACAAGAAAATTGCAGAAACAGAAATGAAAGCATTACGAGCACAGATGAATCCTCATTTCCTTTTTAATGTTCTTAATGCAATAAAGCTAAATATTCAAAAAAATGAGCAATCAGAAGCAATATCTTTTATTAGTGATTTTTCAAAACTGATAAGAGCAGTATTGCATAACTCCTCACTAAATTTAATCACATTACAGGAAGAGCTTGATATCCTGGAGATTTATATTAAGATAGAAAAGAAAAGATTTGCCTCGGGGTTTACTTATTCTATGGTCATCGAGGAAGAATTGGATTTAGAAAAAATAAATCTTCCTCCTCTTGTATTACAACCTTATGTGGAAAATGCTATCTGGCACGGTCTTCTCCATAAGACAGAGGCTGGAGCACACATAAATATCCATGTTTCAAAGGAATTAAATTCCTATATCATCCGTATAAAAGACAATGGAATAGGCCGGACCAAAGCCGAACTAATCAAATCAAAATCTGCATCAAATAATAAATCTCTGGGCATGAAAATCACCAAGGATCGTATCGATATCAATAATCAAATAAGTAATCGAAACAAGCTCAAAGTAAATATCTTCGATTTATACGAAAATGGAGAAGCAAGCGGAACAGAAGCCGTGGTGGAGATAGAAGAAGAATGATGTTGGGACATTAAATGGCCGTGCCATAACCTTTCTCGGTTCAGGACAAATATTTAACCAGGAACAGTTCTTTAACATAATCATTAAGGCAATAACAGATGCGTTTAAATCATGCAGGATTTAGGTAAACCCTGATTATTTTCAAATATTGCTAGGAGTATTATGGATGAAATATTTTAATTTGTGTAATTTTAATACCATATAAGTCTGAATCTGATTGTAATCAAAATATGCGGCTATGAATCACTTGAGAATGCCATTTGTCAATATAGTTTTTACATTACTTTTTTGTTGTTTCATCCAAAGACAGCCAAAAGCAGAATCTTATTATTGCTGGGCTATGTCAGGGCTTTTATTTAGAGCCGTACCATTTACAGATGCTAAAATACTAGGAAAACTAGAATATGGTCAAAAAATTGAAATATCAAATGAGAACAGATATCAAGGTGTTTTTCACAAAGTAGTTTTTTTACCTGGATTGCGCAAAAAAGAGGAAAACACAGATGAAATCTATTTGGAAGATTATTAGGTGAGTATCAAACACAACAACGTGGAAGGTTTTGTTTTTGCCGGATATTTATCAAGATGGCCTACATTTAGTTTAATCAAAAAATCCAATCAAACTTACTCAGAAGGCCTGTCTTCATATCTTATCAGGGCATTTGATAATGACCTGAATTATATTCAGCAAAGGGATACAAATTATAGTGATGATATAACCCGTTCAATTATTGTAAAACCTGGAAAAGGTATCATTGATTTTCATAGTGAAAAAGGATTTGGTGGCCAATATGTTTTTACGAATCTTTCCATGAACGAAGCTTTATTGTTGGTTTACTATTTATTTAGTATGCATACTTACAAACTACCATCCAATCCTGAAGAGGTTTACTACAGTCACCATTATTTTGGTATTTCAAATTCAGATGAAAATATTGAAATTAATTTTCCGAGACCTGGCGGGACTATTACTATTCAAAAGATAGAGGCCGTAATTGTCGTTACGTATTTTGAAAGCTGCTGAGTTTTAACATTTTTTTACATTTAATTCCTGCTAAAACCACCCCTTGATTCACTCGAACACCCTGTCCTCCCCCAACATATCTTTGACATTGGCAATTCGTCTCATTTGAATTTCGGAAGGGCGCCGTTTATCACGGCATTTTGCAATATACCCATCACCAAATTTTCATTGGAATAGTATACATTGGGATATTCGCATGTGAATTTATTCATCACTCATTTTACTTTCGTATCATTCACCACAACGGTATGATTGGATACAAAATCAATCTCTTTGATGATCCGCTCTTTTTCCTCTGCTGACTTTCGTTTAACGTCCTAAAATTACATTTTAAATTAATAATCTTAGTCCAGTCAATTAAGGGGCCGTGTTATGACAACCAAAAGGTGTCTGTACGTAATGGCAGAAGGGATTAAAAAATAGGGTAAACCGGAATTATAAATTCAAACCTGGGCGCACAATACTCGTCTTTGGCGTGGAATGAGTGCTTGGCCAACAAAGACATATAATTTTCCATGTATGGTAAAGGAAAAGCAACGGACAATGCATGGATCGAAAGATTTTGGAAGACCTTAAAATCAGCGTACATTTACCTAAACCATTTTCATTTTTTCTCGATCACGGAATCCAAAAAAATAGGTTCCGGTTTAACATACGGTTCCAGGATAATAACACCTTTAGACTCCGGTTTGATGGGTTTAAGGGGAAAATAGATCGAATCATTGAGGCTGATTTGGATTTGTTCCGATAGTAATGAATCAACATACAATTCTGCTCTTGTAATGGCATCCTGCTTACACCTGTCCAACACATCTTTGAGATATTCTTTTCGCCTTTCTTCAATCCTATTGATGACTTTTAAGTCGTCAGGTCTTGCTTCCTCCACACAGGAAAACAACACTGTAATTATACAACCAATACAAAAAATTCTTACCATTTTATTTTCTAAAATAATATTCGATATTGTCCAGATATTCGTCCTGCAAAGAGTCCACCGCCTTCAAATAAAATGAATCCTTATAAATTTTACATAAAGAATCGCCTTGCAGTCTCAAGGCAGTTTGTTGGCTAGAGTATAAAGTATCCGCTATGTAGTTTTGCTCTGGCGTTAGCGATTCACTCTCCTGGCAAGACATTAAAAACAGCCCGCAGCCTATATAAATACTAATAATGCTCTTCACTGAAATCAATAATTTTCTTTTTTAATTCAAAGTTTTTACCTAGATAAACCCGTCGGACAACTTCATCTTCTGCTAATTGTTCGGCACTTCCTTCCTTCAAAATCTGACCTTCAAACATTAAATAAGCCCTATCTGTAATTGACAAAGTCTCTTGTACATTATGGTCTGTGATTAAAATACCGATATTTTTTGTTTTCAACTTTGCTACGATAAACTGAATATCCTCCACGGCAATTGGGTCAATTCCCGCAAAGGGTTCGTCGAGCAAAATAAAGCGGGGATTGGAAGCCAGCGAACGAGCAATTTCTGTTCGACGTCGCTCCCCACCCGACAATGAATCTCCTACGTTTTTCCTTACTTTGTCCAACCGAAACTCAGAAATCAATGTCTCTAGTTTTTCCAATCTTTCCTCTTTTTTCATGTCCATCATTTGCAAAACAGCCAAGATATTGTCTTCTACACTTAGCTTCCGAAAAACACTTGGTTCTTGGGGTAAATACCCAATTCCTTTTTGTGCCCTTCGATACATCGCATCCTTAGTAACTTCCTCATCATTCAAAAACACCCTACCTGCCGTTGGCGAAATAAATCCCACCATCATATAAAAAGTTGTGGTTTTACCCGCTCCGTTTGGACCTAGCAAACCGACTATTTCTCCTTGAGCGACATGAATAGATACATCTTTGACGACTTGGCGAACTCCATAATATTTTACCAATGATTCAGACCTGAAGATCATTTTTCCTTTATTTTATTTTTCTAGATTCCTTAAGAAAAGAAACTGATTCCCATCCAATTCTAATCTCATTTTCTCTATTCACTTCCAACTTATTGGTTTGGACGATTTTCATTTTTTCTGGTTGGCTTTTTGTCCAATAGTTGGCAGGATCCCAAACACCATTTTGATTGTCGTCTTGGATGATCTCCACCGTATAAATATCGGGAACCATATACTTTATTTTTTTCTCAAAGGTAGTGGTATTTTGAAATGAAAACTCATTCAATACTTTTTCTTCTTTCATTATTCGAATATGGTAGGTTTGGGTCGAATCGAATTTTTCAAAAATAAAGTTTCCGCCCGACAATTGATTGCTTGGTAATATACGAAATGGATAACGGATTGAATCCATTGTTCTGTCATACCAATCCACCACAGATCCCGAGTCCAATTGTATAGTATACGGCATATTGGCTCTCCAATTTCCTAATACAACTAACGATTTTTGATCTTTTAATAATTTGTATTCTATATTTTCCAAGACACCAATGGTATCTGAAATCATGATTTTATCCTTATTGAATTGTTTTACAGGAAAAGAAAATTGGAAAACAAGGCTATCAGAAGCTAACATCCTAAGATTAACACTGTGTTTTTGAATACTAAATTTATTAAGCTTACTCAATGCCTCAATCGAAGGAGGTTTAACCATTATCGTGTCTTGATCTACAACTAGTTTAAACGAATCTAACGAGGTCGTGTAATACACCCAAACGCTATCTGCTTTTGTCGAAATGATGTTTTGTACATCTTTGTCCAAAATTTCTATAAAAATAGAATCAACTGGTTTATTATACACCAATTCGACAACACCATAAGCTTTTAAATTTTTCGACAGTAACTTTTTTTGTGGTAGTGGCGCGGACACAAAAAATTCAAATGTTTGCGGTGAAGGCAGTATTTGTATATAAACCAAAGTATCCAAAAAACCAATCATTTCGGTAGGAAGATCAAAGGTAAGGTTTACATTTTTATCCACCAAAGCGATAATTTTAAAAGTATCTTGTTTGATGTTATTACAAATAAACTTGCCTGCTTTATCTGTTTTTACGGCGTAGTAAGGTTTTTCTTTAACGACAATGGAGTCATAAAATACATCGTACAACAAAACCTGGGCATTTTCAGCAGGTTTTAGGGTTTTTGCATCATACACGATACCACTTATAGACAAACTATCCAAGACATCTCCAGTGGAAAAAACAAATGAAAAATTATCCAATTTGTTGCCTTCCCTAAAGTCTGTTATTGATTCTCCAAAATTGATGGTATAGGTGACATTTGGCCTCAATTCTTCCTTTTCATTGAAAGAAAAAATTACTTTTTTGCCTTTCCCTTTGACCTTAGGGAGATAAACCAATGGTGGGGAAACGAGTACTTGTTTGTAAGCATCTTTCAATACAATAAACTCATCAAACTGGAAAAAAACATCTTGTTTCTTAAAATGAACCTGATAATTTGGTGTCGAAAGCAGTGAATCAATTTTGGGTGGTGTAGTGTCTTTTGGCCCTGCTAATAATTCACCAGTACTTGCACATGAAGTTATAAAACCAAGGCTAATTATGGTCAAAACCAATACGAACCATGGAGATATATTTAATATTTTAGGTAATGGTTTGTCCATATTTTTCACAAAATGAGTGTAAAAATATAAAATGATACCCTTTTCTACCATTTTAAATGTTCGTTTAACAAGGTTTTAGGATTGATCAATATGATAACGAAATTAATTTTTTGTTTTTACATGTTGTAAAATGGTTTCCATTCTAGAATTCCAACTAAAATTTTTAACGGCATATTGGTATATTTCCATACGAGAAAAGGTTAATTTTTGTACAAAATCTACAACTTTTTCCATATTAATTGGCGATTCATTTGCTTCAAATTCTAAAACAAAGGGAAGATCACCAGGCAAGTCCGAGTCCTGAGTACTTAATATCAACGGAAGACCGTTGGCAACATACATCCGGTGTTTAAGCGGACTTTGTATGTTTAATCCTTTGCGAAAAGCCCCTAAAACACCAATTCCAATATCGCATTGTTGGCAAATAATTTCAACTGCCTCGTGGTTTTTTTCACCTAAAAATTCAACATAATCTGACAAAATATTTTGCTCGACCAAATCCTTTAGGACTTTAACCTCGGGACCTTCTCCTATGATTTGAAGTGTGATCATAACCTTTGGTTTTTGATGGTAATAAAACACCATTCCTTTAATCAATCGATCAAGTCCATGCCAATTTCGCCAATGACCAACGGCGACCATTTTAATGGGATTAGAAAAAGTTCGGTTTTCTAATTCAGTACTTTTTACTTCAATTCCATTAGATATGGAAAGTGTTTTAGTGCCTGGAAAAATTGAATAATTTCCAATGACAACTAGGAGGTCAACCCAATTTAAACCCAGCTTTTGCAGGCTTTCATCTAGGATCAATTTCCATCTTGAAAGTCCCGTAAATTCTTTGTTGTACGGATAAGTTGGCAGCTCAATAATCACCTTGGATTGTGAAAAATTTTGCTTCAATTTTCTCAAAAACCAAATAAAAAGTGGAGTTGAAAAAGGATAGCGAATATATATATAGTCTGGTATTTGTACAGTTTTATTGATTTTTTGTAATAAGAATTTAAAAAAGGAATACCTACGCAAAAAACTTGAGGAAACGGATAGTTTGTTTTGAAATAAATCTGTAATTTCATCACCATACATGGTCACACTTACAACCTTGCATCCAAGGGATTCAAAAGCGTTTTGTTGGGCCAATGATTTTTGCAAAATGCCAGCATTTACTGTTTTTTTTATGTCTGTAAACACAATTAACCAAACTATTTTTTCTATAGAATGATCCATCGTTTTATCTTTTGTTGAACAACAATAAAGCAGTTTGCCAAAAAATATTTTTAGTTTTGCTTATCTCGTAATATGGAACTGGTTTTCCGCCAAAACTCTGAAAAAATGGCTGTATGGTTGGTAGTCGACTTCCTTCAAAATCAAATGTATCAACCCGTTCAGAAGCTATTTTAATGGCTTCCCACATCAATAAGGAAGGTGCGCCGCTGTCTGTGTATCGAAAATCCGTACCAAATAATAGATTATAGGCTTGTTCACCATCATATACCAAATACATGCCAGCGACCACTCTGTTTTTTTCGTCTTTTGCCAATAAAATTTCGCGTCGATCTTTTAGAGTTTCTTCCAATTTTTTCAGTATTTCGAATTGAAATGGTGGTTTGACATTCTTTTTGTCAAACGTCTGAAGTAAAAGTCTATATAAAGTTTCAATCTCACTGCCTTTTTCTATTTTGATGGTTTTTTTTGCATTTCTAATGATGTTTTTGCGGTTGGACTTAAAACCGGCAAATACCATTTCGTGGTTTTTGATGTCATGGAGTTGATATGTATAATATGTGGTTTGGCGAAAACCTTTAAAATAAAATGGTAACCACATGTCAAAACTTGGGTGAAACCTCACTTTAAACAAGTGAAAAGAAGGTATTTTAGGAATGATATCATTCATCGCCTTAAACAAAAAGGATTGTTTTTTTTGTTCTGAGAGGAAATCTTGGTTTTTTGGGAAAAATATACCTTGATGTGGTGATAGGACTGGATTGGAAAATACTTTAACACCCCACTTTTTTTTGATTGTTACTGGCATGTACGCTCTAATCACACCTTCACCATCCAAAAAATTAACGATATCCCAACAACAATTTGTAACCACATCCAACCATTCGGGCTGATAAAACAAAGGAATATTTTCATTTTCCTTGCAAAATATGATGTATTTTTCCTTGTCAGTCATCATGGCAAAGGTACTATATTTTTGTTTTGTGTTCTTTCCATTGATCTAAGATGCGTAGGCTTATTTTTTCCACCGAAAAATAGTGCAATGAAGAATCATGATTCTTTCTAAAATCTTCCGTATTAATGTCCATCCAATCCAATATACATTGCGTCAGGCTTTCTTCTGAATGGTACCTTTTTATCATAGGCTCCAGACAGTCTTCCACCGGATAAAAATCGGGTAAAATGCCTGGCAAACCATATCGAACCATATCTGCAATGTTGCCTGTTTCGGTAGAAAAACCGTAATTTTCGGTAAAAACACCTGACTTTGTTTTTTGGTTTAGTGGTGCCAAAAGAATGTCTCCTGATGACAATATTTCATCAAATTTTACTTGTGGCACAAAACTGTTAAAATAAGTCAGCTGAAAATTAGAATTGTTTATTTTTTCAAGTTGCTTGATTGACGTTTTTCCCGTACTGTCTTTTATTTTCCCCAGTAAGACCAGCTCTATCTTTCTGTTAGCATGATAGAAAACTTGCTCAAAAACAGTTGACAACATTCTATAGTCCCGGGCATATTGAGTAATGTTGCCCGGAACGATTATTCGAAAGACATCATCATTGGGTTTTTTTCTTATTCCTTCATTCAAACAAAAAGGAATGATGATGGGATTTTCAAACTTTTTTTGTACAAAATACTGTTTGTAATATTTGGACATGGAAGGGGTAGGGAAAACAATTTTATCGCTTTTTAGAATGGCTTCTCTCCTGGATTTACCCATTTGGAAAATAATATGTCGTCCTATTTTAAGGGCATCTTTCCACCAATCGATACCGAGATAAAAATGGGAAAAAGGGCGTGCAAATGTTTGATGAATGTTGTGCACTACCGACCAAACTTCACACGGATAAACCAAAGAGGACACATCCCATTTTTGTTCCGGCCAAGTAATGACTACGATGAGGTCTTCACAACCTAATGTCAAAAACTGCGTCTGCAAGAAAGTTTGTACTTCTTCCTCGTCTCTTTTCACGCGCCATTCTAATTTTGGGTTGTTTCTCCATGATTCGGATTGTCGTTCGTTAAACGAATTGGTGAAAATGATGACTTGGTCGACAATAGGCAAAAAATGATGAACGTACGTCCTCAATACTTCATTGTGGTACGCCAATTCGAGAAAAACTACCTTATTAAGCTTTTGTGTCAATGAATAAAAAATGGTGTTGTTGAAAAATATGTTTGCATAAAGGTAAGGAATAACCCACCTTTAGATAACTATTTTGCACCCAGATTCTTCTTCTATACATTATTGTTGTTTGTCTTTGAAGTTACAAGATAGGTTTTCTACAAAAAAATGTAATTTTGTTGTTCATTACCTCCGTATGGATTCCAACAATTTTCCAATCTTTTCGGTTATCATTCCAACGTTTCAGCGCGTCCAGTTATTACAAAATTCAATACAATCTGTTTTAAACCAGTCCTTTGAATATTTTGAACTCATCATTGTAGATGATGGTTCGACGGACGAAACATCATCCTTTGTTCATTCATTAAAGGATTCGCGAGTTCGATATATTTTTCAGGAAAAAGGAGAAAGGAGTATGGCTCGAAATCTGGGGATTCAATCCGCGAGAGGGAAATACATTTGTTTTCTGGATGACGATGACGAATATACACCGGATTTCCTGACCAAGTTTTTCCAATATTATCAAAAAAATAACTTCCCTGATACGATATTGAGAACAGGTTTTTCGAGAAATGAGGGTGGAAAATTAAAACCCACGCCAAACTATAATCCAAAAAAACATGTGCATAGTGTTCGTTTTGCAGCCTATCATATGTGTGGTATATGGACATTGTGTATTCCAAAAGAATATTTAATTCACGATCGTTTTCATCCTGATTTTCCTCACTGGCAGGATACACATCTCATCTTAAGACTTTTTGCAAAATATGGCATGACTCAACTCGAGGAATACAACTACGTGTACCATATTCATGCTACCATGGGTTCGAAAAAAATGGCATCCGATATCGAGGCCAACCTGCAATTGAATATTCTGCCGATTGAACATCTTTTTGCAAATTACAGTACCCTCCTAAAACCTTTTTTACCGACCCATACTAAACGGTATCTCATTGCCAAAAAATATCTTGAATTTGCACATTATGATGTAGTTTATGGAGACAAAAGTCGATATAAAAAATTTATAAAAACTTCCTTGCAGTATTACCCTTCCATTTTATTTTTAAAAACCTACCTCATACTTGTCAGAGATTTGATTAAGTCAATTTAAGTTGAATTTTTAAAAAAATGTGAAAAATCTAGCCATGGAAATTTTATTTATCCCAGCAATTTTGAACTTTGACACATTTTCCTGATAGTAATTGTCCAAAAAATCGGCTTTCAAATGCTAAAAAACATATTATAAAAATGCGGATATCGCAATTATTTTAAAAATAAATGCGGATTCCGCATTTTTTTGAGCAAAAGTTTCCTTAAAGGGAAATAAAAATGCGGAATCCGCATTTTATTTTTTAAAAGTTGCAAAATTTGACGGAAAAATGACTATATATTTGTACCCTATTTATTTCTACATTAATCACTTAATAAATTAAGCCGATATGAAATCAAAAAAATTTAATCCCAATGCCTTAATATGGCTTTTCGTTATGATGATGACAACTTTCTTTTTTTCCTGTGAAAAAGAAAAAGACCCTTTGGAAGCTTGTCGCAAAGATCCAACCTGCGAATATTTTGTATGCAACGTCAATGGTGAACGTTGGGAACCTCAATGTAATCGTGACCCTTTGTTTGGTTGTACACCATGGGATGTGCAATATTATAAGCAGACAGGATATCTTGTACTGATATCGAAAAAAAATGATACAGAAAGTATTGTTATTTATGTTAGGGATTTATTTGATGTAAATTCCAATTACAATCTATTTAAAGGAAATAATACTACTACTTTATTCAGAAATACTAATTATTGCGGTAATTATTTATTAGACACAAGTTTAAATAATTATATAAATATCTCTGAATTAGATATAAATAATTTCAGAATTAAAGGAAAGTTTGAATTTTCATCACAAGACACATGCGGAAATTTAGTAAATTTAACTGACGGAGAATTTAACCTTCCCTATAGATTTTAAAAACTTTAATTTTATGTAAATATTTTTTATAAATTAACCAAAACCGATTTATCATGAAAAAACTCTTTTTGGCCCTTATGGCTTGGCTTTGCCTTGCCATGGCCTCCATGAATGCTCAAAACGACATCGAGCAACAATTATTGTACATTTTGTCCGAAGTGGACACGGAACCTGTCCGGAATGAAACAGGAATATTGACCGATAGGGTACCCAATTACGTACCTATACAACTGTTTAATGGGAAAAATCCAAATGATTCCCTGTATGCGAACCGTGAAAAATTTCTTTTGTCATATGCTATGGTTAACCTGTCGCATGTAGATCAATTACCTCCTTTTAGTCAGGATAGTTTGATGACCAGACTGGAATATTATGAAGGAAAACCACTTATGCCTTTAGGTCTGATGGTCTATCGGTATCAAAAAATCAAAGAAAGTGCTGTGGAGGATAATTTGATGAAATTTGATGGCGTAAAATTCAAAGTACTTATAGACCCGGTTTCCGAATTATTTAAAACCGATACCTTGTTTTTGATGTCTTGTCTGCTAAACCAATTTACACATGGGCTTGAAGTGCCTTACATTCTTCCTGACTTTTTCAAGTTAGGTAATTTGGGTATTCATTCCCTGTCCATTGACTTTGGTGATGGTAACGGGTTCAGGATTTTTAACACACCTTATGTACATAGGATTACATATCCTGAATCCGGACAATATGCCCTGCGTTTTCGGATGACGCTGAATACGGGCGAGGTATTGTTTTCCCAAAGTTTAATCGAAGTCTCTGATGCATCTTCTTCCAATCTTTTCAACAAAAATGATAAAGATTCGGGTGTTAGGAACGACGGATACAACTCCAATCCGGATGGGAAAAACCATTTTGGTGGATTAATTCCTGGCTGGAAACCAAGGTTTGACGAATATGGGAATCAAATAGGTGTAGAACCAGACTATGATAATTTAGTACCCGGTTCCGGTACATTTGTACATTACTGGCTCAATAAAAACTGTGAGGAACCCAAAATCCGCAAACCTCTGATCATAATTTCCGGTTTTGATCCCGGAAATAATTATGGACATGATAAGGTTATTAATGGGGCTGATGGTTTATTAGATGTAGATTATATGATGCTAGACAAGCGGTTAAAAGACCTCATTCACGATGGCGACTACGACATTTTTTTTATCAACTATTATAACTCGACCATTGATATCAGAGAAAATGCAGCGTACGCCAAACAAGCAGTGGATTGGATAAATGCCCAGAAAAGAGCCAACGGAAGTTCTGAAAAAAATATCATTCTTGGCGTCAGCATGGGTGGTCTAGTAAGCAAATGGATGCTTCAGGAGTATGAAAATAACAGGGAGGATCATGAAGCCCATTTATTTATGACCTTTGACAGCCCAATGAGAGGCGCCAATATACCGTTGGCATTACAGGCTCTTCCACTGAGATTGGGCGATAGAAAAGTTCTTGGTATTCCATTAAGAAATATCAAGGACGAATTAAAAAATGCAGTTAAAACCCTTTCAAGTAAAGCTGCTCGTCAAATGTTGTACTATAACCTTTCTATTAGTCCGGAATTCTATGTATCTCCTGAAGATTTAAGTACAGAACATGATGCCTTTTTTGAAGAATTAGATAGTAGAGGAGAACTGAAAGTACCTTACGTGCCTTTTTCTAACGGAGCAATAAATGGAACAGGAATGTTATTTTCCCCTGTTGAATTAATACAAGACCTGGAAGCATCTATTGCAATAAGTGATGAACTAGAAATAGTCATTTACACTAAAGGTTATAGTATGTCTTCCAATGATATGGTAATACATTCGAATACATTAAGTTATGATTATTATGGAGCATATATTTATAAAAAGGAAGATTTAAAAATAACTGAAAATTTTATTCCTTGGGACAATGCGCCAGGAGGGCTTCGCTCCTTTGAGGAAAGAAAAAATGGTGTTCTCCTCAATGAACAAGGTTTTTTATACAAATCATTTTGTTTTATTCCCACAATCAGTGCTCTGGATTTGCGAGGAGTTGCAGATCCCTTCCAAACGGATTTGACGGATTTTGAAAACACCATTAATGATTTTGCACCCCACATCAGTTCATATAACGGATCTATAGAGGCATCGATTCAATTTGAAGAAGATCAAACAAATCAGGAACATGTCTCACTAAATAATAGATTAGCCACATTTCTCCTTGGCAACCTAAAAACTAGAGATTTGTTTTTAACCGAATTGTCTGACCGTACTTTTAATTTTGGTGTAGGTAAGTTTACTAATGATTTGACGAATGGTAGTCCATTAAGCACTTCTAGAATTATATCTAACGATCTTTATGTTTTTAATAACGGAAAATTATGGATTAACAGAAATGATAGAATTGCATTCACGGATGAACCTAACCTGATGAATACATTCCCAAAGGAATTTGAAGTAAGTCTGGGAAAAACAAAATGTGAAGCTCAACCAACTGAACTTCAGGTGTATGACGGAGGTGAAGTTAAAATAGGTGATCGGACAAATCAAAATACTGGTATCCTTTCTATCCCCGATGGTACAAAGCTAACACTCAAAGAAAATGGTAAACTTCATATTTTTGATGAAAGTCGAATAGAAATATATGAAGGTGGCATTATGACCCTGGAAAAAGGGTCGGAAACATTTCTTGAAAATTTAGCAGAGATAATTGTACATAGTGGCGGACACCTGATTATCAAAAATGGCGCATATCTCCACTTGAAAGGCAACAGTAGGATTAATACAGAAAAAGATGCCGAAATTACAATAGAAAGCGGTGCTTCCATAATTTTGGAAGCACCAATGAAAGAAGATATGAATTGGAAAGAAATACCACAAGATGCTGGATCAACCATTTTACTACAAGGTACTATGAATTTGCCAGATGGTGAGATAGCCATTGCGGGACAAGGATTTGTTTGGATACTTTCTGAAAGTATTATTTCTTATCCCCAAGAATTTTTAAAATTTATCGGGCATGGAAAAACACATACCGCCTTTAGATTTGATAGTGAAAGAACTTTCGACGTGATTTCGTTTTCATTTGATAATGCTAAATGTTTGATGAATCATCCTTTCACGGTAAGAAATGCGGAAATGGTTACAATACAAAATTCTTATATATATTCTATTTTTATGTCATTATCACCAATAATATATATAGACAATTTGTTAAAGAGAAACAACGAAAACATTTTTGCACTTAAAAACGTACAAAGTACAACTGTAACCAACAGCTTTTTTGATGATTTTCCGATTTCAGTAGATGATTTTGAATTGTTTTCAAGTGCTGGGTCAGAGTTTATCACAAAATACAAACCCAATAACATCTCCCTCAAAAGCGGCACAAAATCCGTTTTTAACAATAGTAGTATTAGCACAGAGAAACCATTCTTTACTGTAATTCCTCAGGAATACATTAAAAAAATCGGTATATCTTGTGAAAGGGTTTTGGAAACCAGATTAAACAATTGTAAGCTTAGCAATTTTAACAAAGAGAATTCACGAACTTTTATTCCGGATCCAGACAATATTTTTATTGGAATCAAGCTTGAAAAGTCGCCTTATTTATATTTGAATTATTCAGAAATAAATTCTTCCTCCGTTGGAGTCTTTTCCCATGATGGAGCCAATATAGTCATGAATAATTCCATCATTAAAGACTGTAAATACGGCATCCAAATGAACGGAGCAAGTGACATCGGAATGGTTAAAATGATTTGTTCTTCACTGGAGAATAATTTTATAGGCATCTTTGGTCAAGATATCTTTTTGGCAATCGATGGTATCATCAACAGTCAGACGACAAAAAACGGATATGTAACAGCCAACTATTTTGATAACATTGAAAGTCATTTTTCAATTTGTTATAAAAATAAAAACATCGTCAAAAATATTATACCTGCCAGAGAGAACACATGGGTCGATTCTGATAAATTTTCATTTACTTATTGTAATGGGGGTGGAGAGTATATAGAATTGTTACAATCTCCTCATAGTAATGGTATGTGTTCCAGAGTTGAACTCGCTTCTTGTGAAGATACGTCCCCGACATTTCCTCTTTTGCAGCCAGGAAACGATCCAGCTTTATATCAAGGATTATGTCAGACAACAACTTGCCAAGGACTGCCCATATTAGAGAATTATTGGAAAGGTTTTTCATGTTTTTACAATGACAATTTATGGAATTCCCATACCTTTCTTCAACCCTTATCAGAAGAAGGTTTTGTCGAAGGAAATGAAAATCTTTCCGTCTTTTGTAAATTTATTCTCAAAGAAGCAAATGCTTTTGTGAGTGGCTTTTATAGATTTCAATTTGATTCTATTCAATCCAGTGTTTTGTATGTTTATCCCAATTGTAAAAAAACCAGTAATAATGAATACGAAAGTACGTTGGTGTTAAATCTTCCACCTTGGGCTATACCTAATGAATCTTTCAATTGGTATGCATCAGAAGGTGGTAAGATATTAAGTATGTCTCCTGACAAACTAACTATAACCAATAACGGAACCGGTAAATATGCTGCCTTTGTAACGAAAGATAATTGCAGTTATACCGGCTATTACAAATACAATGAAATCAATCAACCTCCATTTTTATGTCCCCCCGACTGTAGCCAAAAAGCACCGGTTCTTCTACTTGATGACATGAACTGTTATGTATACATTCAAATTGACATCAATGTACTGAATTTCTTTAATATGAATACAACTTTTATTTTGCAAAGATTTTTGAATAATGGATGGGTTGACGTTACAAACGCCACAAGTTTTCAGGTTACAGAAGATGGAACGTACAGGTATGTTGCACGTGTCGAGGGATGTGAAGAGGTTTATAGTAATTTTATAACAACAAGCTGTACAAGTCAATGTAATTGTCTTTCAGAATCTTTGCAGTATGATTCTGAAGATTGTGCATTGACATGGATAAATTATTGTAACGGTTTTTCAGTTACTTTACAAAAACAAAATTTTGAAGAAAATTGGGTTGATGTAGTTGAAAATCCAGGTTCTCCATTTGCACTACAAGTGGATGGTACATATCGATTGGTTTATGAAAAAGAAGGCTGTTCTGCTTTGGTTTCAAATGTAGTTTCCACGAATTGTGCTTTACCGGGATTTTGTTTTTGTGAAGCTCCTGTATTAAATTACAATTCACAACTTTGTATTTTGTCATGGAATCTAACTTCTTGCTCCGGTTTTGCTACAGTATTGGAAAAACAAACAGGTGGAGTATGGTCGCAGGTTTCTGTTCAGAGTCCATACAATATACCCAATAATTCCAATGGATCCTTCAGACTTGTGTCGAAAAAAACCGGTTGTTTTCCAAGCATTTCGAATCATGTTCTTGTCCAATGTAGTTGTTCTTCTCCAGATAGAATTATATTAATGAATTCAGGTATTACAGGAACTGATTTATTTGTGGAACCATATTTTACATTAACTCACATGATTCCATTCTCAAGCAATGTATGTGTATTGGGTAGAATTGAGTTTTTGTTGTCCACTCAAGAGGTTAATCAAACCTGGACAATAGAGGCAGAAGGATCAAATCTTACATTTGATTGGTCTTATACTTCAGCCATGGCAAAAGTATATGCATGGCTGGACGAGCCGGTTCAATCAGGTGAAACAACCGTCATATTTACAAGTCCATGTGGAGATACTTATACTGTATTGTTTACCTTTTCTTGTGAAGCAGGATGTCCGAATTTTGAAATTACTTATGAAGGCAATACAATTGAGAGTTGTGACAATCTGGTGCTTACAGTGATCGGAGGTAGTTATCCTTATACCTTTAGTACCATTGGTGAAGGTAGTCTTGGAACAATCATCCAGCAAGATGGTAATGAAGTAGATCTGTCTTCTTTATTGCCGGCAGAATCTATTACATTACAGGTATTGGTGACAGATTTAAATGGATGTTCTGGCATTCAAAATATACTATACCTGAGATGTGCTACCGGATGTAATGGAGGACAATGTGGAAATAATATGGTTGAATGTGAAAACATAATTTTGGGTGGACAAAACGGGTACAATAGCAATGCAATAATAAACTTTGTTGTACAGGAAAATATACAAAATGTATCCGTGTTTTTCGAACCTTACAGTCGTCCTCAACTTTTTGAAGTCCTTTTAAACGGGAATGTAATATTATACTCACCTTCGATTAAAAATGACGCTTCAAATTTAGATTGTCAGGGGCTTAATTATTTTCCATTTCCAAATAATACTATTATTCCAATTTCCATTGGTACACTGACAAAAAATCATCAAAAATTAAGAGGTGATATAAATTCGCAAGTCGGTGACCTTATTACCGTAAGAATTCTAAATCCCGAAGATTGTAATCAATCCAATTGGAAAATTCAATTTGTTTGTTCAAATCAGCAATCAAAATCAAACCAGTTCGTGCAAATACCCACTGATGAGATTCAAAATAAAAATGAAGAAACCTCTAACGTTTTGACTGAAAGTGATTTTCAAAATTCAATGTTGAAAGTTGAATTATATCCTAATCCAACTTCTACTTCATCAGAATTAATAATCGCTTCTAAGATTAATCAGGCAGGGGAAATTTCAATCATTAATCAGTTTGGCCAAAATCTCTTCACAAAACCTATTATAATATTGGAAGGAGTCAACATACAAAATCTTAATGAATTGTTAGATCTGCCAACAGGTGTTTATAATGTTATTATTAAAACCTCAACAGAAATCTCTTCACATAGGATTGTTAAATTTGAATAAACTGATAAACAATTTGTTATACCCATAAACGATTTTTATATGCCCCCGATCCATTGGTCGGGGCATGTTTTTCAATTTTTCAGCCTGTCACGTTGCCGGCAAACTTACATGAAACTTCTCTGATCTGATTTACCTATATTTTGTTAATGTTCTGCTTATAAATTTATATGAAATTCGACTTTATTACCCTTTCTAAATCTATAAAAACGTCATACAAATGGTTATTAACATATATTAGTCTTCCAAATGTTACATTTTATTTTTTAAAAGTTGCAAAATTTGACGGAAAAATGACTATATATTTGTACCATATTTATTTCTAAATTAATCACTTAATAAATTAAGTCGATATGAAATCAAAAAAATTAAATTCTATGGCCTTAATATGGCTTTTCGTTATGATGATGACAACTTTCTTTTTTTCCTGTGAAAAAGAAAAAGACCCTTTGGAAGCTTGTCGCAAAGACCCAACCTGCGAATACTTTGTATGCAAAGTCAATGGTGAACGTTGGGAGCCGCAATGTAATCGTGACCCTTTGTTTGGTTGTACGCCGTGGGATGTGCAGTATTATAGGAACACATCTGGTAACTTAGGAATGTACATAAGAAATGAATCACTTAGTCAAAATTTTACATTGTTGACAAGAAATCAAATTTTGAAAATTGGTGACAATGAACTCTTTACTAATGAAAACATACAAACAAGATTTTCCAATTTAAACAATATGGAAAGTTGTGTCAGATATGAATTAGATACATTAAAATTTAGTTCATTATATATTTCCAAAATTGATACGATTAATTATTACTTGTCCGGCACATTTAATTTTACTGGTAAAAACGATTGCGGAGAAGAAGTCAAAATTACCGATGGAGAATTTAACCTTTCATACAGATTTTAAAACTTAAATTTTTATGTAAATTTTTTTATTAATTGAGGATTCCGCATTTTATTTTTTAAAAGTTGCAAAATTTGACGGAAAAATGACTATATATTTGTACCCTATTTATTTATAAATTAATCACTTAATAAATTAAGTCGATATGAAATCAAAAAAAATGTATGCAATGATCATGATAATGATGTTTACATTGCTCTCATGTGAAAAAACAGGACCTCCGGACAAAATGCAATTGCCGGAAGCTACCACTACCGGAAAAAACACGTTTGGCTGTAAGATTGAGGGAAAGGTATGGAGGCCTTACTCAAAACCTTTCGGTTCCCGAATATTTGATGTGTATTTTGAAAACAACAGCCTTCAAATTCAGGCTTGGCTCACAGACGGCACTTGTGGGGAATATGTTAGTGTAAGCGTAAACAATCTGACACAAGAGGGCTCCTACCAAATTCCACCCCCCAATTTTGATGGGGAGATGTATCGTAAATGTGGTACAGGAATAGATTGCAGATACAAAGTCCTTCCTGAAAAGAGTAAAATTGTCATAACAAAATTGGACAGGTCCCAACGTATTGTATCCGGTACATTTGAATACACCGATATGTTCAACCGATGTGATACGACTGACATAATCCAGATCACAGAAGGCAGATTTGATTTTAAATATTAACAAACAATCTATTATGTAAATTATTAATTTTATTTTTTCTCAACCAAAACCGATTTATCATGAAAAAACTCTTTTTGGCCCTTATGGCTTGGCTTTGCCACAGCACCCATGAATGCTCAAAACCCTGGATTATGCCCTTTTTAAACAATATATGTCGCTTTCCCTTTGACAAAAAACTTATTCTACTTTCCTCAAGACCTACCTAATTCTACTTCGGGATGGAATAAAAAATATGCTACCATTCTGATTTGAACCTCCTACATGGTCTTCGACAAAAACTTAAAATATTCGTTTTTCAGTTCGGTGTAAATCTCTCGTTGGGTTTCCATCCTATCCCTCAAACTGGTATGGTCGTCAAAATGAATATGATTGATGGCCACGGGATGTTCTTGGGCATACTCCGAAATTTGTTTTTCGTGTCTTTTAACATCCTTTTTTAACACATCAATAACATCATTGTGAAGAATAAATTTATTTTGAAAATGTTCGACCTGAGCTCGAACTTCATTGTCCGTCCAACGTACAACAACCTCCTCCAACCTCTTGATAAATGTTATTATTTGTTCTTCCCAAAACTCTAGTTCTTTTTTCCAGATGACGTGTTCAAAATGCAAATCTGAAATATACACAGTGTTTCCTTTGGACATGGCCTTTTCAATTTTAGTGTTATGAATATTCAAAAGTAACCTCATTTAATTTTTTCTAAACTGATGAATATGAGTTGTACCTATGACTTACATCATTAGATTTCTCTTTTCTATTTAATTTGCCTTCAATCGAAGAAAACATTTCAACTCCGCAGAAAAATATAAATAAACTTCATAAAAAAGCGCCCTACTTGTCAAAGTCTATAGCGAAATTACAAAATGACCAATTTTTCAAGATGAAAAATTAGTCAAAAAAATTATTTAATTTTATTTAGACTATATCTAAATAAAAACTATTTTTGCACCAAAATAATAAATGCCATGTCAGATAAAAAATTTGTTGCCGTCAATTATATTACTTGTAAAGACCATTACAAGGGTAGGTTTGAAGAACTTTTTGCCAGTAGAAAAGGAGCAATTGACTTGATGCCTGGTTTTGAATTTATGGAAGTATTACGGCCAAGTGATGATAGTGCCTACTTAATTGTTAGCCACTGGGAAAGTGAAGAAGCATTTCAACAATGGACAAAATCTGAAGCTTTCTTAGAAGGACACAAAAGAGGTTTTGAAGACTTGCGGGCTGCTAAAGAAAACGGGGAAGAACCACCAATGACCTCATCTTTTAAGACGTATGAAGTGATTTCAAGATAATTAGTCCTGAATAATAAATTATTTTCTACTACTTTTGAACTTTTTTTTGATGTTAGAAAAACTAAAAACTCGTTGGAATTTAAAAAATGTAACACAAGTTTTACTAGTGCTTTTGGTATTTTCATTAACGGGTACGACCATTTTGTTGATAAAAAAGCCTTTACTCCTGATTGCCTTTCCGGAAGGAGATCACCCACTTTGGTTTAGCATTTTATATTATATTCTGATATTGCCCATTTACAATGTATTCTTATTAGTATATGGTGCACTTTTAGGGCAATTTAATTTTTTCTGGGAATTCGAAAAAAGATTTTTCAATAGAATGTTTGGTAAAAAAAAGACTTAATATAGCGCTTTCCGTTATACGCTAAGACAAACAGAAAAGCTTACATGATACCTTTAATCTCGGATACCAGCTTGGTTAAGGCATCTTTGGCATCACCAAACAACATGGAAGTTTTAGGTCGGAAAAACAACTCGTTTTCAATACCTGCATAACCTGGTTTCATACTTCTTTTGTTGACAATTACATGGGCTGCATCTTCTACATCAAGGATAGGCATCCCGTAAATAGGTGAAGCTGGATCTGATTTGGCTGCAGGATTGACAACGTCATTAGCACCTAAAACCATCACAACATCGGTATGTGAAAACTCAGGATTAATTTCCTCCATGTCCATTAGTTTGTCGTAGGAAACATCTGCTTCTGCCAACAGGACATTCATGTGACCTGGCATTCTTCCCGCTACTGGATGAATGGCATATTTTACATCTACACCGTTAGAATCTAATACTTTTTCTAACTCATGACAAATGTGTTGTGCTTGAGCCACTGCAAGACCGTAACCAGGCACTATAATAACTTTTTTGGAATATAACATTAAAACCGCAGCATCTGTCAGTGAAATCTCTTTGTAATTTCCTCCACTGCTGGAAGATCCTCCAGCAGCCGAACTACCGCCAAAAGAGCCTACAATTACATTGGTTAAGGATCGATTCATCGCTTTACACATCAAAACAGTAAGCACAGTCCCCGCACTCCCCACTAAAATACCTCCGGTCAACATCACCGAATTATCGTATAAAAATCCGCCAAAAGCAGCCGCAATACCTGTAAAAGAGTTTAATAATGAAATCACTACCGGCATATCAGCGCCACCAATAGGCATAACAAACAAAACGCCGTATAAAACTGAAACCGTCAAGATGATGTACATAGTCACCTCAGGAGATAACCCACCCATTCCGGTCACCATCATGATAGATAAAGCCACTAGTAATACCATCAATCCAATATTGATTAATTGTTGCCCAGGAAGCACCTTATCATTGATATTGCCATTAAGTTTACCAAAAGCTATCATACTCCCTACAAAAGATACCGTTCCAATAATAAGTCCTGCTAAAATAACCAAGGTCATAATCGGTTGCTCCGTAAAACTGGCTCCTATATGAACCATATGGTTGAACTCTACAACTGAAATAATGGCAGCACAAGCGCCACCCATTCCGTTAAACAAACTCACCATTTGTGGCATGGCTGTCATTTCGACTTTTTTGGCCACATAATTTCCAAAAAAAGTGCCAATGAGAAGTCCACCAAAAATCCAACCGTAATTCCCCAGAGCATTTCCTTCTCCGTCTTTATATAAAAATATGGTAGCGAAAATGGCTAATGTCATTCCCATAGCCGCATATTTATTTCCTTTCCTCGCTGTGTCAGGGTGCGACAACATTTTTAAACCAATGATAAAGGAAAGGCTTCCAATCAGGTAACTCAACGCCAAAATTCCGCTCGACATATATTTTTAATTTTCCGTTTTTTAATGAATCGTAGTTTCTATTTCTTTTTTCGTTTAAACATTTCCAACATTCTGTCTGTGACCACAAATCCTCCAACGACATTTAAAGTACCCAAAATAACGGCTAAAAAACCAAGGGTTAATGCCAAATAATCATCGCTTTTTGCTTGTCCCATGACAATAATAGCCCCAACGATGACCACACCATGGATAGCATTGGCGCCACTCATCAAAGGTGTATGAAGAACAGCAGGCACATTAGAAATGACTTCAAATCCGACGATAATCATCAATGTCAATAAAAAGATGAATTCGATATTATCACTTAATAATTGAAAAATATTTTCCATGGTTAATGTTTTGAAATGACAGATGACTTAATGATTTCATTATTTTCATCCAAATTAAGTACCCCATCTTTTACACAAATTTGTAAAAAATTAAGGATGTTGTTTGAAAATAAAGTGCTGGAAACCTGACTCAATTCATCGGCCAAGTCGGAATCTCCGATAATGGTTACTCCATTTACTTTAACAATTTTTTTATTTTCTGTAAAAGCACAATTTCCACCAGTAGACGCTGCTAAGTCAACGATAACTGAACCAGGCTTCATAGCTTTTATGGTCTCTTCTGTAATCAAAAGTGGTGCCTTTTTTCCTCTAACCTGCGCTGTGGCTATAATAATGTTGGACTTGAGGGCTCTTTCTTGTACAAGTGTACGTTGTTTTTGCAAATATTCTTCTGATTGCTGCACGGCATAACCACCAGCTCCACGGTCGTCCGTTGCTCCTTCCACTTCAACAAAACTTGCGCCCAAACTTTTTACTTCCTCCTTGGCAGCAGCTCTAGTATCAAATGCTTCTACCACGGCGCCCAATCTTTTGGCAGTAGCTATAGCTTGTAATCCTGCTACCCCAGCACCAAGCACCATCAATTTTGTAGGAGGAATCGTTCCAGCTGCCGTTGTCATCATTGGATACATACTAGAATAATGATCCGCCGCTTTAATAACACCTTTGTACCCCGCTAGGGAAGCCATAGAAGAAAGTACATCCATAGATTGCGCTAGGGTTGTCCTTGGTATCATATCCATACTGACAAAAGCTTGTGGCAATTGGTTCAACTTGTCAATGATACTATCATCTTGATATGGAGCATACATAGAAATTACCAAGGCGGTTTTTTTCCCTTGATTCAATTCTTCAGAATCTAGTGGTCCTATGGAAACTAGAATGTCGGCTTGTTTAAGGACATTGTTTCGATCCAAAACCTGGTATCCCGCAGCTTTAAAGTCTTCATCAGTAAACCCGGCATTTACACCTGATCCCGATTCGACTATTGCAGTACAACCTAATTTTTCTATTTTTTTCATGGAAGCCGGAACCATGGCTACCCTTTGATAGTTTTTTTCTTTCAATATTCCTATAATCATACAAATTTCAATTGACGGGCTAAAGTAGTTATTTTCAAAAATATCAAAAAATTTCAATCAATATATTTGAAAAAATGGCATATAATTTATACGATGTCTAATTAATCAAGTCAAGAAAGATACTTTCCTTTCTATGGTCAAAATCTTTACACCTACTGAATATATGTAGCAAAAGCGGTTAGATACTGGTCGATATACATGGATTTTTGTTTTAGCTTATATTGCATAATATACCTTGGATGTTCTAACGGTACTACTTCATCAAATAATTTATATTCTTTATTCAATTGATTCAAAAAATTAAAATTTTTCCCACTTCCAAGGCAAAAAACAACTTTATTTTGACGACACATTTTAATTTGATGTTGTAGATGGTTTACTATATACGGAATCAACATTTTTTGTAATCCAATATCGTCGTAGTAATTATAATTGACCACTTTTCCATCGGCCTTTTTCTTTATGAAGCCCAATGGAAACACTGAATTGATATAAAATTGGGCATAAAATTCTTTTACTCCCCCAAAGGCATTTATCATTTCGTACATAAAAACTGAAGATGGTTCGTGTGTTAAAAACCCCGGATTCTCCAAATCACATTCACTCACCAAACGTTTACTATCCGTGAAAGGCAACCCAGTCGCCCCCGCACCAAGCCTTCCTGGGTTAATGCCAAGAATTATATATCTTTGATGACTATCCTGATAAAACTTATGATAAAATGAGGTACATATTTTTTCGATGAATTCACTTTCTTTAAAAGGATTCATAATGTGGATCCCCTCTGGTAAGGGGCTTGTGAAGTCCAATGTTGTATTATACAACAATATCTGATTTGCTAAGCTCATTATTTAACAACTACAAAAGGCATCATTCTATTGATACCATTTTCGTCGACAATACAAAAATAATATTGACCTGATGACAGATGACTCGTATTAAATTGAACCACATTGTCTCCAACTTTTACTTTTTCTTCCATCAGTTTTTTAATCTGCCTTCCATTAATATCCAAAATTTCAAAAGAGTAAACACCTGAGGTTGTTGTATTGAATTGAACAGACACTCTATCGTTTTGTGAGGAAGGGTTAGGGTATAAATATTTTATAAAAAAAGTGGTTTCTTCTTTTGTAGAAGACTGGCCAACACGAATGTATTCAGTTTTGATGACCTCATTTTCACCCAAATTATTTTTTACTTTTAATGTGACTGAAAAGATGCCCTCATTTGTATAGGCTACAACTGGATTTTTTAAGTTAGACGAACTAGGTTGCCCACCTTCAAAACTCCATTCTCTAGATGTTGGCCCACCTGAAGAAATATCAGAAAACTGTATACTTTCTCCAGGCATAATTTGTGTTTTATTTGAGGTAAAAGCAGCAGTAGGTGCAAATCTATCTAGTACTGTAATCGCTTTTAATACAGTTTTTACATCCGTTCCTGCAATATTTAAAGCAGATAAACTTACACCATAAGAACCTTTTAAAGGATACCTGACCCTAGGGTTTTCTTCCACGCTTGCACCAGGAGCGCCTTGTGTAAATGTCCAGCGTAGTAATACTGTATTTTGCGAACTAAGATTGTAAAATTGTACGGTATCATTTCGGAAAATTGTGTCCAAGTCATATCTGAAATCTGCCACTGGAATAGTCTCTGCATCCTGAACATGAATGTAGGCAATCTTTGAAATAGAGTCAGCTACTTCACCTTTTTTTACAACCATTGTTACATCATACGCCCCGTTTTCAGGATACAATACTGTTGGGCTTTTTTCAATCGAAAAGGCTGGATTACCTCCAGGAAATATCCATAACAAAGAATCTCCTTCTATTTTTGAAATATCTTTAAACTGTACCATACTGCCTTTTTCGACCGTGGTTTCATTGGCCGTAAAATCGGGAATAATTTTTATTTCTAGAGAATCACTGTAAACATATTGCCCCAACCAGGTGCCATAACTTCCTCCTTCACCATAACATCCAGTAACCCAAGTTTCTATCCTCCCAGGCACAAATCTCCTACCAGAAGTGGTGTAATCACCCCATCTTTCTCGGTTTTCGGTTAACACACTTACAATAGTTTCTCCTTGTTTTAAAGTAGTAGGATTACTCCAAACAAAAGAATCCCCTTTTCCAAAACATATTCTTTGCTGCTGGCCAGGAAATAAAGTTGGTCCCGTATATAAATAGTTCACGAGTACAGAATCACTCTCTGGGGTAGTTCCAAATGAAGAAAAAGATGGAAATCCATAATCTATAGAATCTGTTACTAAAACGTCAGCATACACCTCAAAATCTTCAATATTCATTCTGCCATAAAATAAACCAACATCACCATTCGGCGTGTTTACATGACTTCCCATGTGTATTTGGCCATTAAGGTACATGGCAGACCAAATCCTGCTATCAAAAGTATTTAATCGCTCAGAAGTGCCTTTTTGTCTTCCGTCTGGTGCTAACATAGTCACTGGGCCTGTTGTTTGTAAAGAATTTAAAACTGGATTATTGTGCAAACTTTCATTCGTAAAATAAAGATTATATTTTTCTCCGCCCAAAGCCTCATTACTAACAAAATACATACCCGGACCTACTAAATCAGACCACCCTGAAGGACAAGGTACAAGATTAAAAGATGGTTTTTGGTCAGCATCAAATAATTCGTTGTAATGTTTCCACCTCATTGTTTTTCCTTCAAAACCGTCCATTTTATCCATTTGATATAAAACGGAATATTGCCAATCGCCAGCATTGTTTCTCATCAAACCCGCTAAATAAAAATCGTGTGTAGAAACGGCAATATTAGGATAGTCAAACCAATTGTTTTCATCACCAGGATTTCCATCTATTTTGTAAAAATTCCATTCTCCATTAGGATCTTCTGTTTTTGAAAAGGCCAAACATAGTTGGGTTGATGCAGGGTCAGAACCGTGTAGACACATAAAAATAAATTTGTTTTGTTCCGTGTCATAAATCACTCTTGGATCGTACATTCGAGTCCCCAAATTCAGTAGAAAGAAAAAATCTGATAGATCCTTTGTAAAGGTGGTTTGGCCATCTGGTTGTGTGAAAATCACATTTGTATTGATAGCAGATACGATAAATCCATTGCGTGAAACAGCCACGGTATTGTCCATAGGTACACTACTTCCTCTTACGTTACCTCTAAAGTTCTTGTTGAGATAAGGCATCAAACTATCGGTTTGGTTCGAAATGTAAATCGGTGATTTCTTTCTCAAATCTCTTTTTTGATTTGCTTCGTCTTTAAGTTGATTGAAAGTTTGTTTATCCACTGGGCTTGTGTGAAAAAAACTCTGAACATTTTTTAATCCAATACCCCAATCATAATCCATTTGTTTTGGAGAAATGCTACCGATGATTGGTGTAGATATCATATCCGATCCTTTGTTTGTGTTTTTGACCAATCCATCCTTTAATGGAACTACCATCCGTTTTTCTTGTCCCAATAACGGGCTTTGAATAATGAAAATTCCTACGAAAAAAAACCATATTAATTTGTGTAACATCATGGTATTATAATATTGTTATAAATGAGCAGCACCAAAAACACCGGCACTATCCCCTAATTTAGGTTTTAAAAATAAAGTTTGTAATGTATGATTAAAAACGCATTGTTTAGCTTGATTTACGCCAAGTGTATATAATTCATCAACATTACCTACCCCTCCTCCGATGACGATGACATCAGGATCTAGGATGTTGATAACACAAGCAATAGCTTTTCCGAAAAAATGGAAAAATCTTTCCATAGTTTGTTTTGCAAGGTCGTCATTTTGTCGGTATAATTCAACAATTTCTTTCACACTTTTAGTTTCATTTGAAAGTAAGGTGAAATATCGTTGTATAGAAGGTCCAGAAAGCAATGTTTCGACACAACCTACTCTGCCACAGTAACAATTACCACCGGAAGAATCCAAAAAATTATGACCCCATTCACCACCTATACCGTGCCGACCATTGAGAATAGAACCATCGACTACTATTCCTCCGCCAACACCAGTGCCTAGAATTACCCCAAATACTACCCTTGCTTCTGGACATTTATCAGGTACAATACCCATTTTTGTTTCAGCCAATGCAAAACAATTAGCATCATTGCTCATTCTACACTTCTTTAAAAGTAAATTTTCAAGGTCCTGCTGTAAATTCTGGCCATTTAATGAGGTAGAGTTACAGTTTTTCATGACATTAAGGATCGGATCCATGGTGCCTGGGGTACAAATTCCAAAAGAATCAAAGGTTTGTCCACAATCTTTTTTTAACATAAAAAGAAGGCTTTGAATCTGATGAAGTACGTGATCATAACCACCATCGCCTTCAGTAGGAATTCTCATTCTAGACAATATTTTTCCAGTATCTTTTTCTAGTACGATACCTTCAATTTTTGTACCTCCAAGGTCTATTCCCCATAATGTTTGCATGCAGAATATTGATTTTTGAATCCATTGCAAATCTACAAGAATTATTATTCTAGTAATATGAATACTAAAAAAAATCCACTTTTGACACGCAATGTAGCTTTTCTTTTTAAGTGAATAGAACATTAAAGAGAATAAAATACACTTCTAGATTGTATATAAATAAGAAAACTTATTGTTTAAATTTCACCATTCAATAATTTGTCGTATATTTGCGGCACGAAACGAAAGATGTCGAGGGAACAAAAAAGTTCCCTTTTTCATTATATATAGTTTGTCTATGCAAATTGAAGATCTTCAACAGATCATTTCCCAAGGAATTAAGGAATTAGGTTATACCGATGTCTATCTAATTGACGTAAGGGTAAAAGACCAAAAAATTGAAGTTTTTCTAGACAGCGACGAAGGAATCACGTTTTTGAAATGTCAAAAACTGAGTAGATGGTTAGAGAGTATTTTTGATGAAAAAGGAACTTTTGGTCCAAGCTACATATTAGAAGTTTCTTCTGCTGGTGTAGGAAGTCCGTTGAAGCTATTAAGGCAATATGTAAAAAACATTGGTAGGTTCATTGAAGTAAAAAGTCAACATCATGAAAAAACCAGAGGTTTACTTGCAGAAGTAAATGAAAATATCATCGTTATTACTTTCGAAGAAAAAATAAAAGAAGGTAAAAAAAATATAAAAGTAGTACGACGGGTAGAAGTTCCGTTTGACGAAATAATTGAAGCTAAAATTAAATTAAATTTATAAACGATCCTATGAATTTAGTAGAGTCTTTTTCCGAATTCAAAGCCGGTAAAAATATCGACAGACCAACCATGGTAAGGGTCTTGGAAGATGTCTTCAGAACATTGATCAGAAAAAAATATGGTTCTGATGAAAATTTTGATGTAATTGTCAACACACACAATGGTGACCTTGAAATGTGGCGTGTGCGTCAAATTGTGCCAGACGGTGAAGTGACTGACGAATTGAGTCAAATATCTTATACCGAAGCAAAAGACATCGATGATGCCTATGAAGTAGGTGAGGAGTGCTATCAATTGCTTACGTTGGAAGATTTTGGTAGAAGATCCATCATGGCGGCCAGACAAACGTTGGTCTCTAGGATTATGGATTTAGAAAAGGACGATATTTACAAAAGATATATGGATAGAGTTGACCAAATCGTACTTGGTGAAGTCAGCCAAATCTTGAAAAAAGAAGTGCTCATTATTGATGATGCAACACAAAACGAATTAATCTTACCTCGTCTTGAAATGATCAAAGGTGATTTTTTCCGCAAAGGAGATATGGTTCGTGCCATCATCAAAAGAGTTGAAATGAGAAATGGGGCGCCTATTGTAATCCTTTCCCGAACAGAAGGAGCATTCCTTGAAAGATTGATGGAACTTGAAGTACCTGAAATAGAAGATGGTTTAATTAATATTAAAAAAATTGTACGTCTTCCGGGTGAAAGAGCCAAAGTGGCAGTCGAATCATACGACGATCGTATCGATCCAGTAGGAGCTTGTGTAGGTATGAAAGGTAGTCGTATCCACGGTATTGTTCGTGAATTAAAAAACGAAAATATTGATATCGTAAACTATACGACTAATATCGCACTCTATATTCAACGGTCGTTAACACCGGCAAAAGTAACTAGTATCAACCTTGATGAAGCGACCAAAAGAGCCTCTGTGTTCCTCAAACCAGATCAGGTTTCCCTTGCTATCGGTAAAGGAGGATCCAATATTAAATTAGCCAGTAGAATTACAGGCTATGAAATTGATGTTTACAGAGACAATATTGAAGCAGAGATTGAAGATGTGGATTTGGATGAATTCGCTGACGAAATCGAAAGCTGGATTATCGACACTTTAAAAGAAATCGGTTGTGACACTGCCAAAAGTGTGTTGGCATTAGACAGAGTTGAGTTAATCAGGAGATCTGACCTCGAAGAAGAAACCGTAGATGAAGTATTGAAAATCCTTGCTTCAGAGTTTGAAGATGAGTAAAATGGTAGTACATTTGCCCATGAACAAACACCAAAAAATAAATAGTTGAAATGGCATGATTTTGTCAAATCAACATACATAAAACAATTTTAAGACGCCAATGGCAGAACGATTAGTTAAAATAGCAAAGGAACTGAATGTAGGACTGAGCACAATCGTGGATTTTTTAAATTCCAAGGGTTTTTCTATTGAAGCAAAACCTACATCTCTTGTTTCTGATGAAATGCATGATGCCCTGTTAAAGGAATTTAGCAGTAGTATGGCCGAAAAAGAAAAAGCAGATCAAATTGTCATTGGTAGAGTTTATTCCAAAGAAGAGCAAAAACCTGATAGCCCTAAACCAATATTTAGCATTCCTAAATTGGGAGATATTGGCAAACCTTCGCCTGTTGTACCACCTCCAGCTCCAGTTGAAACACCCGTTGAAAAACCCGTTGAGCCAGAAGTTGAAGTCAAAGTCGAAGAAGAAGTGTATACGACTCCTAAGGCAGAGAGCCCTAAACTCAAAATAGTTGGTAAAATTGAATTGGATAAACCTAAGGCAAAAAAAGTTGAAAAGACTACCCCTAAAGAAGAAATTCAAGAAGAAATAACACCAAAAGAGTCTGCACCTGTCGTTGAAGAAAAAGTAATAGAACCTACTGCAGAAATTGCTCCTTCGCAAGAAGAAACCGTTGATGAAGAAGTAATGCATCGCTCGGAAACACCACAATTAAAAGGATTAAAAATTTTAGGTAAAATAGATACCTCCAAATTGGATGCCTCTTCAAAACCTAAAAAAGTTGAAAAACCTCAACAAGCAAGTGGTACCCCTGGAAAAACTGATTCATCATCAGGAGGTGACAATGATCCCAATCGGAAAAAAAGGAAGCGTAAAAAACTTCCATCACCCGTTAATCCTAACGCTCAAGGTGGTCAACAAGGAAAATCTAAACCTGCGGCAAAGGATGAGGTGAAAGAGGTTTCTCAAAAGGAAATCGATGACAAAATCAAGGCTACAATGGCCAAATTATCTTCTGCTGGAAAAAATAAACGTCAAAAGTCTCGTCGGGACAACAGAGAAGTAAAAAGAGAAAAACAAGAACTTAGAAATACAGAAGAAGGAGACGGTAAACTGAAACTAACAGAATTTATCTCTGTTTCAGAATTGGCAAGCCTACTAGATGTACCTGTTACTCAGGTTATAACAACTTGTATGAACTTAGGTGTTATTGTGTCTATCAACCAACGATTGGATGCAGAGATTATCGAATTGGTTGCCGGAGAATTTGGCCATGATATCGAATTTATCTCTGCCGAAGAACAAGTTGAAGACGAAGTCATTATTGAAGACAATCCAGAAGATTTAGAGCCAAGAGCCCCTATCGTAACGGTGATGGGTCACGTGGATCACGGTAAAACATCGTTACTTGACTTTATCCGTTCTGCTAATGTAGCTGGCGGTGAGGCTGGAGGTATTACCCAACACATTGGTGCTTACGAAGTTAAAGTAGGTCCCGACCGTAAAAAAATCACTTTCTTGGATACTCCTGGTCACGAAGCATTTACAGCCATGAGAGCTAGAGGAGCGAAAGTGACAGATATCGCCGTGATTATAGTCGCTGCTGATGATAAAATAATGCCGCAAACTAAAGAAGCCATTAGCCATGCGCAAGCTGCTGGTGTGCCCATCATTTTTGCCATCAATAAAATTGATAAAGATGGAGCAGACGCTGAAAGAATAAAAGGAGAATTGGCTTCTATGAATCTATTGGTTGAAGATTGGGGTGGTACTTATCAGTCTCAAGATATTTCAGCAAAACAAGGACTTCATATTGACAAATTATTAGAAAAAATCCTTTTAGAAGCCGAAATTCTCGATTTAAAAGCTAATCCTGATAAACGAGCACAAGGAACTGTAATAGAAGCTTCTTTGGACAAAGGACGAGGTTACGTTACCAAAATATTGGTTCACACCGGAACACTTGAAGTGGGAGATCCTATCGTGGCAGGACCCTATGCCGGAAAAGTGAAGGCCATGTTTAACGAACTTGGAACAAAAATCAAAAAAGCAGGACCTTCGACACCAACGCTTATCTTAGGATTAAGTGGAGCACCACAAGCAGGTGAAAAATTAAAAGTAATGGACTCCGAACAGGAAGCCCGACAATTAGCGACAAAACGAGCGCAAATTGAAAGGGAACAATCCAACAGAGCCAACAAACGTATAAGCTTAGACGAAATTGGAAGGCGTTTAGCACTTGGTACTTTCAAGGAATTAAACCTTATTGTCAAAGGAGACGTAGATGGGTCTATTGAAGCTTTAGCGGATTCATTGATCAAACTTTCAGTTGAAACCATTCAGGTTAATGTCATTCACAAAGCAGTAGGACAAATCGTCGAATCAGACGTTCTTTTAGCTTCCGCTTCTGATGCCATCATCATTGGATTCCAAGTAAGGCCTTCTAATAATGCTCGTATTCTTGCCGAAAGAGAAGGCGTACAGATAAAAATGTACTCCGTGATCTATGAAGCCATCGAAGAGGTTAAATCGGCTATGGAAGGTATGTTGGAGCCAACCAAAGAAGAAAAAATATTGGGTCAGTTGGATGTTCGGGAAACCTACAAAATGTCCAAAGTGGGAACAATCGCTGGTTGTTACATGACAGAAGGAAAAGTTACCAGAAATAGTCATATTAGAGTCGTTCGAGATGGTATCGTTATCTATCCTACTCGTGAAGGAGCACATGGTGAAATCTCCTCTTTAAAACGATTTAAGGAAGACGTTAAAGAAGTCAAAAATGGTATGGAGTGTGGTATTACCATTAAAAATTTTAACGACATCCTTGAAGGCGATAATATTGAAGTTTACGAAATTATCGAAATCAAACAAACTTTAGATTAAGTTTATTTGACTAGTTTTAGCTTACTTTCGTCCTGATGCTCCATAACAACATACAGGAATCAACCCTAGTTTTGTTGAACGAAATGGTGGATAAAATGAACCATACTTCGTTCATTAAGGAGGATCCTATAAGTATTCCGCACCGTTTTACAAAAAAACAAGATGTAGAAATTGCTGGCTTTTTTGCGGCTATTTTTGCTTGGGGAAATCGAAAAACCATCATCAATAAGGCTTCTGAACTGATTGAGTTTATGGATAATGATCCACATAGTTTTATTTTATACCACGATGAAAAAGACTTGAAACGATATGAAAATTTCACCCACCGTACGTTTCAATCAACCGATGCCTTGTACTTTATCGAATTTTTAAAGCATCATTATCAACATTTTGAAAGCTTAGAAGACGCTTTTTTACCCGAAACGGACTTCGTAAACGGTCAAAAAAGCAGGTTGAGCCATTTTCATAATTACTTTTTTAGTTTACCTTTTGCGCCTCAACGAACTAAAAAGCATGTTTCCTCACCAGTCAACAATTCCACCTGCAAAAGGCTCAATATGTATTTTCGTTGGATGGTAAGAAAAGATGATAGAGGTGTAGACTTTGGTTTGTGGAAGCGTATTCCAACTTCAGAACTAATGATTCCCTACGATGTCCATGTCGAAAAAGCAGCTAGAAAATTGGGTTTATTACATAGAAAACAAAGGGATTGGAAAGCTGTAGAAGAGCTTACAGCTAATTTAAGATTGTTAGACCCTTTTGACCCCATTAAGTATGACTACGCTTTATTTGGGTTGTCCATTGAAAAAATGATATAATTTTGAATGCTACATTTATATTTTATTTATCTTTGCACCCTCTAATAAATACCAAGTAAAAATGGCGTGGTAGCTCAGCTGGTTAGAGCGCATGATTCATAATCATGAGGTCGGCGGTTCAAGCCCGCCTCACGCTACAAAAAAAGGGAAGTGTCTTAGGTACTTCCCTTTTTAATTGGCCATCTTTCCCTTATCTTTGTGTCTATGGAAAAAAATTTAAATGATACTATAGTCGCAATATCCACACCACCAGGTTTTGGAGCCATAGGTGTCATCAGATTATCGGGAAGTAAAGCCATCTCCATAACAGATGTGTGTTTTAAGGGAAAATTCTTATCAAAACAAACAAGTCATACAGCCCATTTTGGTAGAATCATTGATCCTAAAAATAAGGAGACTATCACAATTGATGAAGTGGTGGTTACTCTTTTTAAGAACCCTACTTCTTATACCGGAGAAGATGTAGTAGAAATATCATGTCATGGCTCTTCCTACATTTTACAAAAAGTATTACAAATTCTCATAGCCCAAGGCGCTAGAATGGCTGGCCCAGGTGAATTTACCATGCGGGCATTTCTCCACGGTAAAATGGATCTTTCACAAGCGGAAGCTGTGGCTGATTTGATTGCTTCGGACAATCAAGCGGCTCATTCCATAGCCATGAAACAGATGAGGGGTGGATTTTCAAATGAGATTAAGGAATTGCGCCAAGAACTCATCGATTTTGCAGCGTTGCTTGAGCTGGAACTTGATTTTGGAGAAGAGGATGTCGAATTTGCCGACCGAAGCCGGTTGGTATCACTAATTGGAACGTTACAAACATCCATTCGAAGACTCATGATGTCTTTTGAATATGGAAATGTGATTAAAACAGGGATTGCCACCGTCATCGCCGGCAGGCCAAATGCAGGAAAATCAACCTTACTTAATTCCTTGCTTAATGAAGAAAGAGCTATAGTGAGTGAAATAGCTGGCACTACCCGCGATACCATTGAAGAATCCATGACTATTAATGGGGTAAGTTTTCGATTTGTAGATACGGCAGGTATTCGCCAATCTGAAGATAAAATCGAAGAAATAGGTGTTAGTAAAGCTTTAGCAGAAATTCAAAAAGGCTCGCTCATCCTATATGTTGTCGACATCAGCAACACAAGTCCTGAAATGGTTTGGGACGACTTAAAAAAATACAACATCACTACCAACAAATATTTGGTATTGTTAAATAAAATAGACGTCACTAGCCAGTATAAACCCAGTGATTATTTTATGTCTGATTTGGTTAACGAAACCAACATCGTGCCTTTATCTGCCCTTCTACAAAAAAATGTGGAGGCCCTGAAAGATACCATTTACCAACAAGTAATACTTTCCCCCGATCTTCAGAACCAAAATGTAGTATCCAATGCCCGACATTTTCAAGCGCTCTACGAATCCGACAAGTCCCTTTCTGATGTATTGAATGGGATCGCCCATGGGGTAAGCAGCGATTTTATAGCTTTAGACTTACGTCAAGCTTTACATCACCTTGGTTCAATTACGGGCGAGATATCCAGCGATGATTTATTGGAAAGCATCTTTACCAGGTTTTGTATCGGAAAGTAAGATTATTTTTTCAAAACTTGCTTTATTAACTTCAATATGACAACCTACAAAAACGGGTCTTTGAAGGCCTCATTTGTTTTGAGTGAGGGGTCTGACAATGTTTTCAAAAAGGCAATTAAATCCTGGATGTCCTTTTCGTCTAAAAACAAACCGGTATCTTTTGTAAATAAAATGGCAGGGTCAACCGTAGTAGATGACTTGATGCCCTGATTGTAATGTTGAACAACGTCTTCCAATGTCTTGAAACGGCCATCGTGCATATATGGTGCCGTCCATTCAATATTTCGCAATGAAGGTACCTTAAATTTGGCTCGGTCCTCCCTTCTACCGGTCACCATCTCCCGGCCGATGTCTCGAAAATCCGCATCAGCATCCAAACCATTGTTCATGTAATCGTCATTTTCCAAGTTAATGCCTCCGTGACAGTGGGCACAATCCGCTCCCGACAATTCGGGGAAAAAAGGATTGTATTCCGTAAAATACAAATAACGTCCCCTTTCTTCGCTTGCAGTAAGGGTCACCTTGCCGGCTAGGTATTGGTCATATTTAGAACTGTGTGAAACTATACTATGCATAAATTGCTCGAGGGCAAGTGACACTTTTAAAGAAGTTATTTCCTCCGAACCAAAAGCACGGATAAACTGATTTCTGTATAATTTTTGTCCACTTAATTTTGAAACAACATTCTCCAGCGTTTCATCCATCTCCAAATGATCCTGTATCGGGAGTAAGGCCTGGTTTCGAAGCAAAGGTGCTCTTCCATCCCAGAAAAATCCATTGCTGTGCCACGCCATATTAAAAATAGGCATTGCTTGCCTTTTACCAACTCTGTTTTCAACACCTAAGGAAAAAACATTGGCGTCTGAAAATCCTTCGACTTGCTTATGGCAGGAGGCACAGGAAATTGTATTGTCTTTGGACATTTTTTTTTCATAAAACAACATCCTTCCCAATTTGACCCCTTCTACAGTGAGGAGGTTATCTGCTGAGATATCCGGTGTTGGAAAACTGCCATATTCCAATACATAGGGTGTCGTATCGTGTTTGACTTCTTCCACCTCATCAGAACCACAGGAAAATAAAAACGCTGTGTTTATGGCTAATAAAATTGAATATCGTATTTTCATATCTGCCTAAATATGGGGTTGTAATTAAAATAGGTGTCTTCCAAGCTCAATAAAAAAGCAACCAATTGTCTTTTTTCGTGGGAAGTTAAGCCGAGGGGTCGAATCATAGTGCTACGATGTGGATGGGCTTGACCTCCCATATTATAATGTTCTACCACTTCCTCCAGTGTCTTTATAGAACCATCGTGCATATAGGGCGCTGTAACAGAAATATTGCGCAAGGAAGGTACTTTAAAAAGTGCTTGGTCTTCCTGCTTTCCGGTAAGTCTTTGCCTTCCGACATCTTTATAATCTACATATAAACCATTATTTTGAAAAGTATAATTCGTAAAATTAAAACCGGAATGACAAGCATTACAATTCGTTTTTTGGCTGAAAAACAATTCCATTCCCTTTCGGGCATCCGAAGTCATGTTTTTGGCTTCTTTATTTTGAATAAATAAATCATAGGTACTCGTACCACTAAGAAGGCTTCTTTCAAAATTGGCTATAGCCCTTGTAATGACAAATGGATTAATCTCGTTTCCATACGCTTTGAGCGCCATTTCGCGGTATGTTTCTATCGTCGACAACTTTTCCGTAATTTTGACAATGTTGTTGTTGAACTCTGCATGTTCGTCTATCGGAACCAAGGTTTGCATTTCCAGTGTTGGTACACCTCCTTCCCTCAAGAAATAAGGGTGATAGCCCACGTTTGAAAGAGAAGGTGCATTGCGTGAACCTAAAACACCTTCCGAACCCTTGCTCACACTTGTCGTGTCGCTGAACGCAAATTGTGGATGGTGACAGGACGAACAACTGACCTTACCGTCCAGCGACAATAAAGGTTCGTAAAACAATTTTTTACCAAGTTCCCACCTATCTCGGGTATAATGATTGTCCCCCGGAAAAGCCATGGGTGGAAATCCATCCGGCAATTCCATAACATCGAGAAAATAATTTTCCTTGTTATCTTCTGACTGGCAGGATAGAAATAATATGAAAAATAAAAAAGGAACTATGAATCGAAAACGTATCATGGTAAAATGAACAATGGTCTTGCTTTCAAGGTGTTACCTGAGTCATCTTGTATGCTTATCCAATAAGTACCGGGAGTCAAGGTAAACGGATAAGATCCATCTGAAATACGACTTTGTAATACTTTTTGCCCTTGACTATTGTAAATAATGACATGCGCTTCTTCCGAAATCAAGTTGCGCAAGTCAATATTGAAAGACCCTTGTGAAGGATTTGGAAAAACATAAACAGAAGGAAGGATATCATTTTGCTTCACCGAATTAGTACCGGGAGACGAAAAGACCCTTTCCAAAACATTTTTTACCAAATAAACAATTTCTTTGTCCGTTCCATGGACAATCACTCCTTGTTTAATGGAAATATCATAAAAAAGTTGGGTATAATCTGCTACCAGTTTTATAGTTGTGATATCTCCTTCTTTTGAGGGTGACACATCAAAGGAAAATGGTTTGTGGTATTGGTTTCCCAATGCATGCAACTGCATTTCCTGATTGTTGGCCGGTCCGGTTTTACCTTCGACTGCAATAAAACGATATCCTGCCGCCCAACCCCAGTGCATGGTAGGAAACCGTGGCCCCAATGGATGGCCTATTGGGTAGAGAGCCGGATCTGAATGATTGGTGGTAGAATCAATCCCAAACATAAAGTCAATTTTTTCAATATTTTCAAACTCCTGCGAACCCAAGTCAATGACTGTTTTGTCCTTAGTGTCATCCAGACTGATTAAAAACAATGAGTTGGGAACCGCTGTCACTTTACCTCCATCGTGGGTTATTTTGAAACCGGACAAATAATAATCCAGTCTTCTTAAAGTAAAATAATGGTCGAGATTGTTTTGACTTGTTTGATTATATTGAAAAGCTTTAGCACCCAATGTATGGTGAATTTCTAATTGAATTTTTTGTTGCCCAAAAAGGAATGAACCAACAAAAACCCCAAAGAAGATGAATATATATTTCATGAAATTTTAAAATTTATCCGCTAATTTATTGATTTAAATATAAATACACAACTTTTAATACTGTCAAACTGAAAAAAAGTGTTTTATGTCTCATAATATATCTCATCTGGATCGGCATTAATTTTTCATTGAACACTTTTTACTAGAAACGGAAGGAATAATCCTATGATATTCTTTAAATTAATGTTAAAATTATAGATATAGATATATATATGTATAAATGTATCTATCTTTGCATTTTAATTATACATATGGTTTTATCAGAAAGGGTTTCAGCCGACAACTTATTGACCGCTATTAACATGCTAAAAGTAATCGCACATCCGGTTCGATTGACTATTGTTGATCTCTTGAGTGAAGGAAATAAACTTACCGTTTTAGAGATACAACAAGCTCTAGGCATCGAACAAGCTATCGCTTCACAACATTTGACACTTATGGTAGACAAAGGAGTACTCCTCAGTGAAAAAGTGGGTAGAAATAAGTTTGTCTCCCTTCGCTTTCCTAACATGAAACACATCGTCGAATGTTTGGAAGATTGTTGTCCGTCATCCTAAATAACAACCATCTTTAAACACAAAAACAATCAAATGAATACATCTAATAATCATAAAAATAGTATTCAAATCACATCATCTTATTATATCATTATTTTAATCAACATCATTATGTTTGGATTTTTTAGTAATCTTATGGGCCAAAACAATACTGAAGCCCTTCAATCTGTCATCAAAGAAGGTGCTTTCCTAGTAGATGTCCGTACACCAATGGAATTTTCCGAAGGCAGTGTCAAAGGAGCTGTAAACATCCCATTAGATCAAGTTTCTTTTCAGCTTTCAAAATTCAAAAATAAAAAGCACATCGTTGTTTTTTGTAGAAGTGGGGCTAGAAGTGGTCAGGCCAAATCTATCCTCGAACAAAGTGGATTTTCCAATATCACCAACGGAGGTACTTGGCAACAAGTGAATGAAGCTGTCCTCACCGCAAAATAACTATCAAAACCTGCCTTATGAAATCTGACTTTCAAAACCCATCAGATGATAAGGCAGGTTTTTTTATCCCCCCACATATCCACAAAAAAGTTAATTCGTTGGGCGATCTGGTGCTGGCATACTGGCATGAAACTCATCCTTAATTCTACTTAAAAACTTGTCTAAAAGAACTAAAACTTTATCTGTTTTATCACAAGTAACGATAAAGCCAATATGGTCTTTTTTGTCCAACCTCCATACAATTTCCTTATCATCAAAAGAAGAAGTATCTGGGTGAGGATACCTGCTTAATGACACAATGATGCCGCCATGTTTTTTGTCAACTTTAGGCAATTTATACGGTTTACCTAACAAAGTAGCTACCTCAATTCGCAACCATTCAGCCCATAAATTAATGCCGGTTGCTGCCTCGACCATCTCACTGATGTGTGCCCCTCCAACCCTTGATGACGTTTCTAAAAAATAGTATTTTCCGTCTTCTTTTCCCTTGATAAATTCGGTATGTGAAGCACTATATTCCATACCAAAAGCATCCATCACTTTTCGATTAAGGTCCTGCAAATTTTTTTCATCTTCATGGTCTGAATCCAGTGTAACCGAACGAAATACTCCTCCTCCATGGGCTACTTCAAAAGGTGTATCGAGGTACATGGATACTTTCGAAAAAATAACCTTGCCATTAAACGTCAAAGAATCCACATGATAAACACACCCAGGCGCAAATTTTTCAATCAAATATCTGTGTCTTTCATTTCCTAACTCATCTAAAGTCTTCCATAGTTCTTCTTCAGAATGTATTTTTTGAATGCCCGTGGCCGAAGCTTGCATTCTTGGTTTAACTAACCAAGGAGGAGATACTCTTTGAGTAAAATGGTGAATGTCTGCATCGTGAAACAAAGACGAAAAGGCAGGTACCGGAATACCTTCCTCTTTTGCTTTCATCCGCATCGCCAGTTTGTCCCTGAAATATCTCGCCGTGGTTTCACCCATACCTGATACTCGGAAATATTCCCGAAGTAATGCTGCATGTTCTACATCAAAATCATCTAGAGAAATGATGATGTCAAACTTTACCGTTTTCATTTGGTAAGCCAGTCCTTCGATGAGGTGGTCGGTATTCCAATCACCTTCTTCATTTTCATCCAAATAATACACTTCAGTGAGGCAATTCCAAGGCCAAGGGTCATTTTGTAATTTGGTTGAAGTGACTAGATAAACTTCATGGCCATCTTCAAAAGCCGCTTTCATTAATTCACTTCCCTTAAAATACCTGGAAACACATAAAATTTGAATTGGACCAGTTTTCATATTCGTTTGGTTTTATGGTTAAAAAGTGTTTTTCCACATCATACTCTCCACAGGCTTGTCCGTTTTGGTATTATATTTTGCATTGGGCTTTTTATGGTAATAATGGTGTATCTCACCACTCACTTTAAAATATATCAACTGTCCAATTGGCATCAACGGATACACTCTGACGGGTTGAACACAACTAATTTCTAATGTCCAAGTATTGCAAAATCCAACATCTCCTTTTCCTGCAGTGGCGTGAATATCAATACCCAATCTTCCCACGCTGGATTTCCCTTCCAAAAAAGGTACGGTATCATGGGTTTCGGTATATTCGTTGGTCACTCCTAAGTAAAGGGTACCTGGTTGTAATACAAAACCCGCTTCATTCAATTCGATATACCGTATTTTATTGTGTTTTTTAGCGTCCAGTTCGTGATTTTCGTAGACAGCAAGAAATTTTCCTAGGTGAACATCGTACGAATTGGTACCTAAACAGTCTCGATCAAAAGGCTCAATGACGATCATTTTATTGTCTATACTTTGTAATATTTCTTTGTCGGTTAAAATCATTTACGTTTGTTTCTGTAGGAGAATATTATTTCCTCAAAAGTAAATTGTTTTTACACGTATGCAAAATATTACTCGGATATTTTCCAAAGGATGATAGTTCTATCATCACTTGCTGTTACAATACTTCGCTCTTCAGGAAAATAAAGGGCATCATTGACTGACTGAATATGTCCCCCTTTTGAAAAATCGAATGATTTGATAAGGGTCATGTCTTCTTTGTCCCAAAATCGTATGGTTTTGTCCCTACTAACGGTCAAAATCATACCTTCCATTACAGAAATAATTTTATTGATAGTAAACCTGTGGGCAGCAAGAGATTTTTCGATTTCCCAAGTTTCACTCGACCATTTTTTTAACATGGCATCTCTTCCTCCCGTAAATACATAACCTTCCTTGTCAATATGAATACAAAATATAGTGTTTCCATGTGCTTTGGGAAATTCATTAATCGTAGTCAAATTTTCTCTATCTACAATCCGAATATTTTGGTCACTTCCCCCGATAATAAGCGTATCGCCCAAAAATTCCAAACAGCGAAGTCCTTGGTTGGACAACCGAATCGAAATTTGTGGTTTCATCTCTGTCAAATGGCTTTTGCACAACACCCCATCCGCACCACATGTCCATACTTCCTCTCCTACAATGCAAATATTAAAAATACTTCCTTTATGTAAAACCAGCCTTTTGATTGTTTTTTTTTGTAAGACATCAATCCAATACAAATGACCCTCCATATCCCCCGCCAGGATAAGGTTCTGTTCCAGACTATATTGTAAACTAAAAATTTTTCCTTCTACTTTGGCCAGCAAGGTGCCATTTTCTTCCAAACCCAGCTTATCCCAGGAGACAATCCAACCATCTCCTCCAGAGGATAAAAAACGAGTTGTGCCCTTCATATCTGCCAAACAATAAATTGAAGAACGGTGCCCTGTAAACTGCCTGAATGGGAAAATATCCACGGTTTCCTTTAAATGGAGGAACATTCTATGGGGGAATTGGTTTATATTTCCACTTTTTTTCTATAAATGCCTCTTTTAGATTATTATTCCATACAAGAAGCCGAATCCTATATAGGTATTTGGGAATTAAATGAAGACATTGATTTTTTTAAATCGAGACTAGACCTATTTCCATCAGAATTGGAGGAGATTTCGACGCTAAAACAAAGAAAACTACTAGAGTGGTATTGTTCGAGGTACTTACTCCACCTCATGTCAAACCGACAAATTCGTGGTGCCTGTTTGAAAGACGAACATGGAAAACCCTTTCTCGAAAACTCCAGTTATTTTATTTCTATGAGCCATTCTCATGATCGGATTGCTGTCATTGCTTCTCCTTTTAAAGTAGGAATTGACATACAATTTATAGTCCCAAAAATAGAAAGAATTGCTCCACGATTTATTTCTGAAAGCGAAATGAATTCTATTCCAAATACTGACAAAATACTATTCTATCACCTCTATTGGGGTGCGAAAGAAAGTCTCTTTAAAATATATGGCCGTAAGGAACTTGACTTTAGGGAACACATCAAAATTGAACCAATATCGACGACCACAGGAATCGTTACTTTTGGTGGTCAAGTTTACAAAAATGACGAACAAATACAGTGCACTATCAAAGGATGTATTGCGGGAGATTTTGTATGGGTGTATGCTTGGGAGAAAAAATAATTAAAAGTGTACAATCTCAATTAAGTAATTTAAAAGAATACTTTTGGATATTAACATAGTCTTCGGAATACTTTCAGTTACCCTATCCTTAGGAATATATTATTTAGCATTTATACATTACAAGAGAAGTAATCCAAATTTATCTCTCCTTTTCGTTTTATTAGCAGGCTTAATACTACGAATATATGTTTCCTGTGATTTTTATTTACATGAATGGGATGAGAGATATCACGCTTTGGTGGCTAAAAATATTTTAGAAAATCCTTTTAAGCCTATGCTCTATATTCAACCTTTGCTGGATTATGATTATAGAAGCTGGTCAGACAATCATGTCTGGGTTCATAAACAACCTGTTCCATTGTATACTATGGCTTTGAGTTTATTACTATTTGGCGTGAATGAAATTGCTTTAAGAATACCTTCCATTATCTTAAGTACTCTGGGAATTTGGACAACTTTTAAAATAGGAAAACTACTTTATTCTGAGAAAATTGGATTTATTGCGGCATTTTTGTACTCAATTAATGGCCTTATAATTGAACAAACAGCTGGAAGGGTAGCAACTGATCATATTGATATTTTTTTCTGTAGCTTCATAGGATTTGCTGTGTATTTTTTATTAACATTCTCAAAGAATAAAAATCATTGGTACTTTTTTGGTGGAATTATTTTTACTTCATTAGCAATCCTAAGTAAATGGTTGCCCGCTTTAATTGTACTACCAATTTGGATATGGAGTGCACAAAAGAGTTTCAAAACAAAAGAAATATTTACGTATTCATTGTGGCTTATATTTATAGTTTCAATTATAGTAACTCCGTGGCAAATGTATATTCTTCATCAGTTTCCTTTAGAAGCTGTTTGGGAATTTGAATATAATCGCAAACATATTTTTGAAGTTTTGGGTCCACATGGACATCCTTTTTATTATCATTTTGATAAAATGAGGATTATTTTTGGAGAATTGATTTATATCCCATTTTTATGGATGATATATATAACTTGGCAAAACTTCAAATCAACCAGTAATGTCATTATATTAACTTGGATTTTAATACCCTACATCTTTTTTTCTATTGTTCAAACTAAAATGTACGGCTACATTCTTTTTACAGCTCCCGCAATATTCATTTTAACTGCGGTATTTTTTGATTATTTAAAAACGGTAAAATTTAAATATGCTATTTTAACTAACACAATAGCTATATTATTAATCCTGTTGCCTATAAGATATTCCTATGAAAGAATAAAACCATTTTCAAATGTTGTTCGAACGCATGAATGGATAAAAAAAATTCAACATATAGAAATTGAAAATAATGAAAGAAAAATGGTTATTTTTAATTTTAAACATGCCATTGAAGCTATGTTTTATACAGATATGATCGTTTATGAAAAAATACCAGACAAAACAACGCTCATAGAAATAATAAATAAAGGATACAAAGTCTATATTGACAATTGGCAACACATACCTGAAGACCTTCAGAAAATAGAAAGCATAACGTATACAAACATATCAAATAAAGATTTTACAGATCATAAATAATACCTATGCTGTCCTAAATAAATTAATGTTAGCAATATTAATCAATAAAAACAGATGTGTAGATGTTAAAAATTGATTAAATCAAAACAAGGCCCCTTGTGCTCCATATATAGCTCTTTTAGGTGGCCTACTGAAAGGATTATTTAGCCATTCGAATAAGTCTATTTTAACAAATAGGTTTAGTCTTATAAATGCGACTAAATTACTCAAATACTGCGGATGGGAAGCTATATTTTTCAGTACTTTTAGTATAAGTATCGTTATTAAAGCTGACCATATCTGAATCTTGACCGCATTTTCAGATGTTCCAATGAACGTCTTGATGTGCCAGAGTTGCTTAATATCCCTGAAGAATAATTCTACATCCCATCGGCATTTGTATAGCTGACCGATGGTATCGGCACTCTATAAGAAGTTATCAGCTCAATAGTTTGTTGGTTTACATCATCCCATACAGCCACTCGTCTTAGTTTCTTTGGATATTTATCAAAAGAGTCCTTATGTCTAATCACGAAAAAAGCCCCTGTGCTGTCCCAAACGTTTTGCATGGGGAAGTCATTATAATACCTATCAGCAACGATAACAGATCCCTTTTTAGTCCGAAACTCTGACTAGTCAAATATTGATAAACATAGGCATATCGTCGTGGACTCTAATAGATGTATAGGTGCTTTGATACGAAGCTTTGTTTTAGAAATCTTTAGATGCTGTCCAAAATGTTTTAGCATCTCAAAATTGAACTCTCTAAAGAGCTCAGGACTGCGTCTGGCATTTTGGTAACTAATAGATGACTTTGAAAGCGTCTTTTTTACTCCTAAATGATTTAGATTGCCAGTAGCAGATCTAAACCATTTGATATATCTCGAACTGAATAACTCTACGCAAAATGACAAAACAACATACTAACAATGTGCGTCCAACTATCAATTCCTTTATTGGCTTTGTCAGTATCATGTTTACGAACTAAGGAATTAAATCTTTGACGATCTAATTGTTTTATTAATTAAGCGAACAAACTAATATTTACAGCCATGAAGAAGGGTATTGTTGTGCAAATCTAAAGATAGGGATACTTTACCTTTCTTCATTTTCTATTTAAGAAGGTATTGAAGTAAAACCATTATATCCTGTTTAAAGCTATTGCCAACTTATCCAGTGATTCAGCTAAAGCTTTTAGAATAGTACTATCTGAATTAATGTTAGATTTTTGGGAATCAGCTGGATCAATTTTCCTGTCTATAGCCTCATTGGATGTTATTGTGGTAAACAGTATTGAATGATTGAATTCAAGTTTTTGAGACAAAATTTCAACTTCCTCAAGCTTTAAAGACCTTTGGCAATATTCAATTTTTTTATATGTATTTAGGCTTATCTTTAAAAAATCAGCTACTTGTTCCTTACTTAAGTTCTTAGCTTCTCTCATTTTTTTTATTAGTAATCCAGATTGCATTCAGAAATTTTTATGAATTTATAACACACTTATTGGACAAAAATATCAATAATTGGCCAATTATACCAATCTTTTGACGACAATTTTTAGGTTATTTCGTATATTTTTGCATTATTATATTGAGAATACACAAAATTACAGCTTATGAAACAAAAAATATCACTTTTAATCCTCTGTTTGATAACGATAAGCATCTATACTATAAACGGGCAAAAAGTGAGAGACAATAGCCAAAGAACAAGCGGTGGTTTTGATTATACCGACGTGTACATACTCGAAAGTGTTACTTTTTTTGAACCTTCTGGTATGTTTGGTTACTTGGACTGGATTCAGATAATTTCAGATTTTGACCCAAATATGCCAATTTCAGGAAACCAAAACACAATTGCTTGGCAAAACGGTATGAAATTTAAACCTATAGGCTATGTTTCGGGTGTAAAGTCTAGAGTATCCGCAGAATTTCAAATTGATTGTTCATCTGGCAATAATTCAGTATATTTTGCCAGGGCTTTAAACAATGAAGGCTATAATTTTCCACCCCAACAACTGGTTGCTGGAAATGGGACTTACACTTATGTGGCTAATGAATGTGAAAAGGACTTTGAAGAAGAAACAATTAAATATTGGGAAAATTTTGAGCTACAATGGCAAATAAGTAATAATTCAAATGGACCTTGGTTAGATGTTGAAGTTAGTAAAAATTATCTATACGTAACTCACAAAAGACCAATTTTAGGACAAGCTATAAATGCGCAATATCCAACGTATATACATCATACTACTTTACATTTATCGTGTTTGAATGGTCAAGGTTTATCAGATGAGCAATTAATTGTTGAATCAATTTATGATGAGTTTGAAGACAAAAGTGTTAAAAGGTTTGGCGGGACAAAGGACATCCAATATTGGGGTCCTGGTATTTTCTTACTTTTTCCACAATGCAGACCAATACATGGTATGTTAAGCTTAGAAAATACGACCTGTGGTACTTGGGCCCAATTTTTTAACGACATGATTAGAATTCAAGGCGTAAGTGGTAGTGTTATCTCGGTTCTTGATTGGTATAACATTCTTGGTTCAACCCCAAATGGTTTAAACCATATGGCAAACTTTCAAATTGATGTAAATAATTTTTTTCAAGGGGATAATAATTGGTTTTACTATGGTATTCCTGACCCAGAAAATCCAAATAATGTATTCCCAATATCTGAATTTTCTGTAAAAAATTGGGATACTTCACTAATTGTTCCTAGGACTTTTGTTATGTCTGAAGCAGATTTAAACCACATGCCATTAGATACTGAATTTTCACTGATTTTGGATAATAGCCTGCATATTAGTTGGGCTGAACAATTAGGTATGCCTGACCAAGGTTATGATGATCCCAAAAGTGAGCATACCAATCATGCCATAGTTAAATATGAGGGTAAATATTACGACCCTTCTTATGGTACAGTACCAAAAAATAGTCCTGATGATTGGGAAACTGATGGGTTGGAATTTTTCCAATCTTATTTGGGTTACACTGCATTAATAAACGGTTTGGAAACAGATGTTCGTATTACATGGATTGCAGAATCAAATACAAGTCAATTACAATCACGATTTACACACTGAACTAATTTTTAAAACATGAAAGATCACAAATACTTTATTTTGACAGCTTGTTTGATGTTTTGTTTTATTAGTATACATGCTCAAAAGAAATCATTCGATGAAAAATATGCTTTGGAACAAGTCATCTCGAATTCTGATAGAAATAGATCATTTATAGTAATAAAAGTGGACAATGTTATTGTTGACACATTATTAGAAACATATAACACCATTTCTTCGAATTGGAAAGGGTTTGAATCTTATTATATTGCTTCTGAGAATGAAGTTGCAATAATTAATGGTGGAATTTATCGTCGAATGAAAAAAAATGTTGCTGGTTTTTGGAGGAGTGAGGATTTATTTCAATTGATGTATTGTAGATGGAATGATGGAATAATCCGAGATGGATTAATATATTGTTGTACAAAATGGAAATTGGAGGGGTTACAGGAGATTTATAGATCAGATATGGCAAATTGTTACATGGAGCCACAGTGGATTAAAATGGAATTTAATAATGAAAGGCAAAAAGTTCAACATCTAAAAGGTGGTACATTTGAAAATAATGAATGGTTTAAAGGTATTCAGAAACAAATAGTACAAGATTCTATAAATCGAGCTAAAAATTAACTTATGAAAAAGCAATTCAAATACATAATTTCCAAATATATTTTTGTGGTTATTATTTTTTGCAACCTAAAATTATATTCTCAAGGTGCTGTTTTTGTGCAACATGTATGTAATGATGCAAAACTTGATTTGCAAATTAACGGTGGTTTTGCTCCTTTTGAAGTATTGTGGCAAGGCTATCATAACGGTACATGGGAAGATATCAGCGGCTGGCCCAAATCCAATCTGGACGGAAGTAACGGGGACGAAGATCTGTCAGGGACCTTGTATTATACCAAATACAAGGTAATTGTGACGGACGACCTGTGCGGGACGGCGGAATATGAGCTCAATGTGGACCCATGCAAATGTATTAATGTAAACCTTGTGTATAAACAAAATGTAAGTGAGTGTTCTTATCCAACTTATCAAACCAACACGGGAGCAATAACTATTTCAGTCAATGGTACAAATGACTACAGCGTTTCTTGGTCGAATGGAGCTACTGGCACATCAATTAACAAATTAATCACAGGTTATTATACGGCGACTATCACATCGGGTGCTTGCCAGATCATTAAAACGTATTTGATATGCTGCTGTGGCACGCCACCCGGCATGCAGCCACCCGTGGCACCGGTGATCTTGTGCCTGGAGCAAGGTGCCCTCGAAATAGTCAGCGAAAATGTAAATTCACCGACTACAGCTACATCTTATGATGGTAGTATATCAATAGCCGTTAACGGAGCATCTTCCATATCATGGAACGGACCCAATGGATACACTGGAAATGGAAGTAACATTTCAGGTTTAGGCCCGGGTGAATATTGTGCACAGATTTTTGATGGATGCGGAAATTCGATTGAAAAATGTTATGAGCTGGTAGATTGCTCCTTAAATGAGGTGGTTGTCAATGGCACAGTTTCAAATACCTGTGAAGGATATTCTTATGGTATTATCAGAACGACTGTATTAGGAGGTATGGAGCCATATTCCTATGAATGGAGCAATGGAAATTCAGGTTTGGAGATAAGTTATTTAGAGGTAGGAAGTTATACTCTTAGTGTTTCAGATAAAAATGGATGTAATGCTGAAAGCACTTTTAGTGTGGATGATAGTAATTCATTTGTGCAGGATATATCAGATACAAACTGTGGGTGGAATGTTTCTTGTAATAGGAATATTGTTTATTCTATTCCATATGAAGGAGACTTGGATTGTTATGAAATTGAATCATGTGCACATAGTCGATGTTTCTGCCCATTAAATAGCATTTTTATGTTTGATGTCATGAATAAAGTATATGAAACTTATGATTTTGTAAATTGTAGAACTGAAAGGCATTGCTCAAATGGTAGTATAGAATTTGAGAATGGACATGTTTTTAATATACTTCGGGAAGTATGGGTAAGAGGTTCTGATGATGGAGGCAAAAGTTGGTTTTATTGGACTCGTTGTTTTGAATTGACAGTTTGTTCAATAAACGGAATTGACCAAACTATTGATATTGTAGAAATTGATGTTTATGCTTGTATTGGTCCCCCAATACCTAAAAACCTTCCAGAAAAAGGAGAAGATAAATTTGGAATTACTTCTGATCTAACAAAAATTAGCAAAATAGAAAAGTTTAATTCGATAGATGATCTTTTAATTACCATATATCCCATTCCTTTAACAGATATATTAACATTGGTAATTACGGGAAATATTGTTGATAATTTTAAATTCAAATTTATTAACTCTTTAGGAGGGCAAGTATTTGTTTCTCAAATTGAAACTTCAGGAGAAAATGTTTTTCAATTTAATACAAATACTTTAAAAGCTGGTTTATACCAGGTATTATTATACGACAGCAAGGAAAATATTCAAACCAAATCATTTATTAAAATTTAAATAAAATGTATATGAGAACTTTAATTTTTTATTTTTTTTTCTTTTTAATATCAAACAGCTTTGGCTGTTCGGATTCCAGTATTACGCCTCAAATTTATGGCAAATGGCACGATTTGTCAGATTATCCTACTCAAGTTACAAGAGATGGAATTGTTACATATGAAACCTATCCAAATATTTTCTATACTTTTTTTGAAAATGATACCTATACTACAGAAGGTGAATTTGAGATTGGTGTAGTGGATGATGGAACATTTCAATTAAGTAATAGCAATCAAATAGTTACTTTTATGACAATCAAGTCATCACAAGATTCACTTTTAGGTATCTATCATAGTTATGAATGGGAAATTATTGAACTTCAAGAAGAATATATGAAAGTATATTATACTTACAAAGCTATTCTGCCGGGTATTGAAGATCCAATAGAATTATCTATGTTACGTGAGTTTGAGAGAGTAGAATAAGTGAATTTTAGTTATTTGTAACTGTAAAAGAAACAATGGAATAAATTTTTGAGCCATGTTAAAAAGAATTTATTTGATATCCGTATTACCCTTGCCCCTCCCTGTGTTAGGCCAATTAAGCTGTAAAGTATTCACCCGAGCAACTACACCATACTCTAATTCCTGGATATAAGATGATGTAGTTGCTCGGACGGATACTTATTATCAATCGATTTTTGTCCAGATGTTCTATATGATCATGTATTCTTGCGGTTTAATCTATCCTGGTATTACTCAGAATAAAATACTTCAAACCCCAACCGAACCAAATCATTCCAAAATTTAGGATACGATTTGATCACAACCTCTGGATTATTTATGACCATTTTTCCAAGTACACCCAACATTGCTAAACTCATAGCCATCCTATGATCCATATAGGTTTCAAGCGTTTTACTATCCTCAAGGTGAACGTATTTTCCTTCCAAAAAATAAATGGTTTTGCCAGATTTTTTTGACATTTTTTCAGGCATTTTATTTAAAAAAACCTGAAATTTAACAAGCTCCGTTTGCAAAGCCTTTATTCGGTTGGTTTCTTTGTAGACCAAAGTCTCAAGTCCTGAAAATACTCCGTTAATATTCAATCCTGCACAAGCAACGGCCATCGTCTGAAACAAATCAGGCGTATCTGAAAAATCTAGTTCCAAAAAATTCTTTTTTTGGTCATCATTTTCTGATTTAATCAAATTCAACCCACTTTCATTCCAAAAAAATTGAACACCAAGAACAGTTCCGATTTCTACAACGGAAGCATCACCTTGCCAACTATTTTGAACTAGTCCTTTCAAACATATATTGGCTTTTTTCGAAAGGGCCGCCATTCCTACATAGTAAGAAGCCGACGACCAATCGCCTTCTATTATCAAATCCTTTGCCTTGTAATTTTGAGGAGGAACTACATAACCAAATTTCGTTTTTTCCACCTCCACACCAAAATAATCCATCATTTGTAAGGTCATGTCGATATAAGGTTTTGAAACCTGACCTTCAGGTAAATGGATTTTTAACCCTTTTGGCAGAGTGGGAGCTACAAGTAATAATGCCGTTATAAATTGAGAGGAGACATTGTCTTTGATGTAAATCTCCTCCTTTGCTTGTGCTTCAAAAGGGAAAATTCTCAATGGAAAAGAATCATTTCCTTCTATGCTTTGTATCGAACAACCAATTGATTTTAGTGCCTCAATAAGTGGTGCAACCGGTCTATTTTTTAAAGCTTCTTCTGCTTCTAAGATTTGAGTGCCTCCTCTAGTCGCAAAATAGGCTAACAAAAACCTACTAGCCGTGCCCGCAAGCCTCATTTGGTGAACTAGCTTGTCAGGATTATTTAGTGCATTCATTAATACTTCTGTATCTTGACAATTTGCAATATTACCTAAAGCAAACGATGAAGAACATAAAGCTTGAATGACAAGTGCTCTATTACTGATACTCTTTGACCCTTCCAAAGAAATTTCACCCTGAAGAATTGCAGTAGGGTGGCTTATAGAAACCTTGTTCATGACTTGTCTTCCACCCAAATAAAACTTATATTTTGTTGGATATCGGGATGTAAACTTTTGGCAACGGGACATGTGATAGCGGCGTGCTCCAAAATTTTTTGATCTTTTTTGCTATACACTTTATTGGGCATTGTAAGGACAATATCTATGGAACCAATACGTCTTGGATCAGACAGCATGTGTTTAGTGATTTCTAATTCGGTGTCTCGAATATCAATATCGTGCCCATTTGCTGCCAATCCCATGACCGTAACCATACAACAGCCCAGTGATGTTGCGGTCAAGTCTGTCGGTGAAAAAGCCTCACCCTTACCATGATTGTCCGTAGGTGCGTCCGTAGTGATTTTTTCCCCTGATGCTAGATGAATAGACACCGTCCTTAAATCGCCTTTATAAATAATTTTAGCTGTGCTCATTTTCTGATTCTCGTTTTTCAATTTGTTCTACTCTTTCTTTATCTTTTAATTCCTTCCTTCTCATTCTCTCTGCATCTTCGGCTTCATCCGCTTTGTCATAAGATCGAATAATTTCTTTGACCAAACGGTGTCTCACCACATCTTCAGAGGTCAAAAACAATTGACCTATACCAGGTATTGGCGCCAAAATTTCTAAGGCTTTTCGTAGGCCAGATTTTTGATGTCCCGGTAAATCAATTTGAGTCAAGTCTCCTGTGACAATAGCTTTAGCACTTGGGCCAATCCTAGTCAAAAACATTTTTACTTGCATGGAGGTGCAATTCTGGGCTTCATCTAAAATGATAAAAGCATGGTCTAAAGTTCGTCCTCTCATAAAGGCGAGAGGCGCAACTTCAATCACTCGACTTTGAATAAAAAAAGCCAATTTATCTGCGGGGATCATATCGTCCAAAGCGTCGTACAAAGGCCTCAAATACGGATCCACTTTTTCTTTCATATCTCCAGGCAAAAAACCAAGATTTTCTCCCGCTTCCACTGCCGGACGAGTCAAAATAATTTTTTTAACCAATTTCGCTTTTAAAGCCCTTACTGCCAAGGCCACTGCTGTATACGTTTTACCTGTTCCCGCTGGTCCGATAGCAAAAACGATATCGTTTTGGTCACAACAATCGACTAATGCTTTTTGATTTTTGGTTTTGGCTTTAATGGGATTCCCGTTTTTTCCATATACAATCACACCTCCTGGTGAATGGTGGCTAATTTTATTATCAACGACATTGTCATTGGAAAGTAAGTCTTCTACCATTTGTGTAGAAAGTTCGTGTTTTTCTTTGAGGAGGTATACCATTGACTCAAGTTTTCCCTTGACATTCGTAGTTTGAGTTTTATCCCCCTTGATTTTAATTTGATTCCCTCTAGAAGTTATTTGCACATCAGGATAAGCTTTTTTTAGTAGTAAAATTTTTGCGTTGTTTTCCCCATACAATTCGACGGGATCAACACCTTCTATGGTCAGAATAATATCACTCAAATTAACTATGATCTATGTTTAACTATTAAAAAATTCTTTTATATACTATATTTCTATAATATTTAGTTTCTTTGCACACAAATATTGAATAATTTTTTGATATCGGCTATCGATACGTTAAAAATTATTTGAAAATTAACATGTTATTGATGCAAATAGTTTCATTGACAACCGATTTTGGGGTAAAGGACTATTATGTGGCTAAATTAAAGGCCCAACTTCTTTCTCAAAAAAAAGATTTAAATATCGTCGATGTATCCCACCACATAGCACCCTATGATATCATAGAGGCTTCTTTTTTTATTAAAAATATTTACGGCCATTTTCCTGAAGGAAGTATTCATATTGTAGCTGTAAATAATGTGTATAAAAAAAAGAGTGAATACTTGGTGATACATCGGGAAGGTCAGTATTATATCGGCCCTAATAATGGTACTTTTTCCCTTATTTTTGAAGATTTGACCATTAATGAAGTCTATTTGATCAACGAATTAAACCCACAGTCCTATTTATACGAAGATTTGTATTCTAGGGCTGTAGGATATATCAGTGCAGGTCTGCCTATTGGCGAAATTGGGCCACATCCAGAAGAATTTGTTCAACGACTGGAGTTAAAACCTGTCTATAATCAGAATCAAATTCGTGCAACCATCATTTATGTGGACCATTATGAAAATGTCATAGTTAATTTAAAAAAGGAAGACTTCGAACGCATTAGACAAGATAGAAAATTTGATATTTATTATAAACAACACGATCCCATTAACTATTTAAATAGACATTACGGCGACGTAGCCATAGGTGATCCATTGGCCTTTTTTAACTCTTCTGGTTACTTAGAAATTGCCATCAATATGGGTCAGGCTAGCTCTGTTTTCAATTTACATAGGAATGAAAACATTCAAATAAATTTTTATTAATCTGGGAAGAAATACATATGATACAACGAATAGTTCGGCTTTGTTTTAAAGAAAATTTTACAGAAGACTTTGAGCAAATTTTCCAACAAAGTAAACATCAAATTAAAGCTTTTAAAGGGTGTCACTACCTTGAATTATGCAAAGATGTACAAGATAAAACAGTTTATTACACCATAAGTCGGTGGGAAAGCGAACAAGATTTAAATCAATATAGGCAATCCGATTTATTTGTTGAAACATGGTCGAAAACCAAAAAACTATTTGCAGCAAAACCGATGGCTTTTTCATTATCAACTTTAGAAATACTTTCCACAATATGACAGATACACAAATTTTGAAACAGACCAATATTACGGCAGGTGAATACGATATTTATTTTGAAGATTGGAATACCCTAATCCATCAAATTGAAAACCCAACATACAGCCAAGTTTTGGTGATTACGGATGAAAATACCGAAAAGCAGTGTTTGCACATATTTTTTGAGAAAATAGACCGGCAATTAAAGGTTATTTCCATTCCTCCAGGTGAAAACAATAAAACACTTGAAACTTGCCAAATCGTGTATCAAAAAATGGTACAAAAAAACATCGATAGAGATAGCTTGGTTGTTTTAGTTGGAGGTGGTGTAGTAGGAGATCTTGGTGGATTTTGCAGTACTACCTATATGAGAGGTTTACCTTTTATTTATATCCCAACCAGTTTGTTAAGCCAAGTAGACGCTTCGATAGGTGGTAAATTAGGTGTGGATTTTAAGGAACTAAAAAACATTATTGGCGTATTTCAAAATCCAGAAAAAGTATTTATTTTTAAGACTTTTTTAAAAACGTTGCCCGCCATTGAAGTAAGAAATGGTTTTGCAGAAATTCTAAAACATTGGTTGATTGCTGATAAAAACTCATTCCAAAATGCACCTACAAATATGGAAGGCATTTTACATAATGTAGTAAGTTGGGTAAAACCGTCCATTCTAACCAAACTATCTATTACCGAACAAGATCCTAAAGAAAAAGGACTTCGTAAAATATTAAATTTTGGACACACCATCGGTCACGCCGTTGAAACCTATAGTTTGATTAAAAACACCCCACTCCTTCATGGTGAGTCAATAGCGATCGGTATGATTTGCGAAAGTTATATTTCATATAGGATGAATCTATTATCCGAAGAAGAAATCTTCCAAATTAGACACTACATTATCACCCTTTTTGGTCACCATCCTAAATGGGTAAACGACCCCGAAATGTTGGTTGATTTGATGTATAACGATAAAAAGAATCGAAGTGGCAAAATACGTTTTTCACTTTTAGAAGGGATTGGAAAAGCTGTTTATAATTGGGAAGTGCCCGAAGATGTTATTTACGAATGTTTGTATTTTTATAAACAAAAATTGTAAAAGAGAGGAATCCCATGACAAGTTAAGGTTGTTCGAACGACTTCTTTTTTCTTTGATTGTTCTAATCATTATTAAATTTCAAGAACTTTTTATCGTAAATTTGATTTTATTTGTAGAAGTTTTATGAATAAAATTGATTTTATTTGTATTGTAACTTCGTACTTGTCATCTCCCGTTAATTATTATTAAACTTTGTTTACCATGAAATCTAGGTACACCAAAACGGGTTTTGTTCAAATAGGGAAAAACACTTTTCTCCTTATTTTCATTCTATTTTTATGGGTTGAATCCTCTGTTTTATTATACGGACAATCGGTGGTTTTGGGGGAATTCCAAAAAATAAGAACAGTGGGAGATGTAAGCGTAGAATTAATTCATTCTACGGAAAATAAAGCTACTTATTCGATACAAAAAGGATTTGAAAGAGATTTGGCTTTCGACATAAAAGAAGACGTACTCACCATAAAGGTAAAAGCACCTGAAAACGCCAAATACAACAGATTGGTGACAAAAGCTAGCGTCAAACTCTATTACAAAGAACTTCGTGAAATAACGATTTCTGCGCTTTCGAGTGTTTCAACAAAAGACACTTTGGTTTCTCCTTTTTTAAGAATATCCGCTCGAAAAGGTTCGAAAGGCACTTTTGTATTAAAATGTTTTGACTTAAAGATAGATGCTATTCAAAAAGCGACGGTTTACCTTCAAGGTAAAACTGAAACATTAAAACTAGAGGCAGGGACTCATTCGGTAATTGTAGCGGAAAGTTTATATGCCAAAGAAATTGAAGTATTGGTCAATAGTGAGTCCAGGGTATCAGCGTATGCAGAAAAAGCCATCTACGGTCAAGTTTCAACTGGTGGAAAATTGAATTATAAAGGGAGTCCTCAATATAAAAATATCCAATCTGAATCAGGAGGGTTTGTTAAAGGGCCAAACGACTAAAGGTGATGAAAACAAAAAGGAACGATTTGAGAAAGGAATGATTTTATAAAAATGGACAAATATTGTTTACCACACCGTACACTTAGTTCAAAGTATTTCACAAAATGTTAAGTATGGCTTTAAGAAATGGAGCCAAATAAATTTGGATTTACTTGGATAATTATTTAACATCTGGTGAGTTTTTTATTATAAAATATTCCCTTACTTATGTGACTGTTCAAGCATAACATTCATTTGGGTCATTTCTTCTTCTGTCAGATAACGCCAATTTTTTGAGGGTAAATCTCCAAGCCTTATGTGCATGATTCTTATTCTTTTCAGTTTCCTTACATGGTATCCCAATGCAGTACACATCCTCCTGATTTGCCTGTTAAGTCCTTGAGTCAGTATAATCCTAAACGTGTATTCACTAAGTCCCTCGACAAAACAAGGTTTCGTAACTGTGTCCAAAATAGATATTCCAGAACTCATTTTATCGACAAATTCGGGAACAATTATTTTATTAACCTCGACGAGATACTCCTTTTCGTGGTTATTTCTGGATCTCAATATTTTATTAACGATGTCTCCATCATTGGTCAGTAATAAAAGTCCTTCTGACATTTTATCCAAACGACCAATAGGAAAAATACGGTCGGGATAATTGATAAATTCTATGATATTATCCGGATCTTCGGGGTCAGTTGTACAAGTAATTCCAACTGGTTTGTTAAAAGCTAAGTACACCCGTTTATTAATCGCAGGCTTAATTTTTTCACCATCGAGCAAAACAATATCGCCAACTATTACTCGGTTGCCTTTACGTGCTACTTCACCGTTTAATGTAACCCGACCTTCTTCAATGTAAACATCAGCTTGCCGTCGGGAACAGAAACCTGTTTCTGCAATATACTTGTTGAGACTTTTACTTTCCAAAAAAAAACAATTAACAATTTAAACCACCACAAACGCTCAGCACTTGGCCGGTAATGTATTTACCCATATCACTTCCTAAGTAAACACAGGCGTTGGCAACATCTTCACCACTACCTAATGATCTTAAAGGAATACTGTCTGCATACTGTTTCTTCTGTTCTTCAGTCAAAATATGCGTCATATCTGTTTCAATAAAGCCAGGAGCTATAACATTACATCGAATATTTCTCGAACCAACTTCTTTAGCAATAGATTTTGAAAAACCGATAATGCCTGCTTTAGAAGCCGCATAATTTGCTTGGCCTGCATTTCCGAATACGCCAACTACCGAACCCATATTGATGATAGAACCAGATCTATTTTTCATCATAGGTTTCAAAACATGTTTTGTTAAGTTGAAGACTGACTTCAAATTTATTTCCAAAACCTGATCCCATTGTTCTTCGTTCATACGAAGCATCAACGTATCCTTAGTGATTCCCGCATTATTGACCAAAATATCAATTTTCCCAAATTCTTCAACGACTTGATTAATAAGCGTTTCAGATTCATCGTATTTCGAAGCATCCGATCGCAATGCTTTTACTTTTACGGAATAGGTCGATCCCACTTCTTTAGCTAAAGCTTCAGCCTTCTCTGCAGAAGACAGGTAAGTAAAAACAACATCTGCGCCCTCCTGAGCAAATTTTCTTACAATAGATTCTCCGATTCCTCGTGAACCACCTGTAACCAAAGCAACTTTCCCTTGTAACATCATCTTTTTTGATGCAAAAGTAGGCTAAATATTGGTTTTATTAAAGAATTGGGCATACTAATCAGGATTCACTCTTGTGCATTGTTTGGTCTTTAGCTTTAATAAGCTTTTCAACCCAAATTCCTTTGAAATCCTCCATAGTATTGGGAATATTGTATTTATCCTTAAAACCAACTAATTCCACTTTAATTCCTTTTTCTGCTGCGCCAAATTCTTGAAACTCTCTGACGATATCCAAAACATCATGGGCAATATATTCTGAGTTGGCAGCATTGATAATCACCGTGCTATCGTTTGGTAAATGGCCAAGTGTTAACTTAATGGCTGCTTTATTAAGAAATGATACTTCCTGTGCTAGATCAAAATGGATTACATCTCCAGATTCATAGGATTCCTTTCTTAAATAATAAGCTCTTTTGAGATTTCCTTTTAAAATAAAAAATAAGCTTATGACCATTCCTATGGCAACTCCTTTCAACAAATCAATTCCTACAACGGCAACAACGGTTACAATAAATGGCAGAAATTGATATAATCCACGATTAAAATGGTGTTTAAAATGTTTTGGACTAGCCAGTTTGTATCCAATTAATAGAAGAATGGCTGCTAAGGTTGCCAGGGGAATTTTATTCAAAATCCAAGGGATGGACAAGGCACAAATTAACAATAAAACTCCATGAATGATCGCTGACATTTTTGTTCTAGCACCAGAATTTATATTGGCCGTTGTTCTAATGACTACAGAAGTCATGGGCAGCCCACCTATCAAACCGCTTATCGTATTTCCAACTCCTTGAGCTATCAACTCAGTATTGGTACTGGTATATCTTTTAAATTTGTCTAATCTGTCTGACGCCTCTATGCACAAGAGGGTTTCAATAGAGGCAACTGCCGTAATGGTGATGGCAACTATCCAAACAGCCGAAGACGATACAGATGCAAAATCAGGCAGCGTTATTAAACTTGAAAGATCAGAAAAACTATTTAAAACTGGAAGAGAAACTAAGTGTGTTTTGTCAATAGCGAGAGGGGAGCCGGAAAAAATAAAAAGTTCGTTTAAAATAATACTGAATACAACAGCTACTAAAGCCCCTGGTAGCAACTTCAATTTTTTTAAAGCTGGTACTCGTTCCCAAACCAGTAGGATAGCCAAAGATATCAAAGTTATAATGACCGCTCCCCATTGAATATAATCCAAAGAACTTAAAAGTGTTTCTATGGTATTGGAATGGGTACTTTCGTCTTCAAAACTCAAAGATCCCTCAGCTTCTTTGTCATATCCTAGCGCATGTGGTATCTGTTTTAAAAAGATGATAATTCCTATACCTACCAACATACCTTCAATCACATTATTGGGAAAATAATTAGATATACTTCCCGCCTTCATCAAGCCCAATAACAATTGCATAAGTCCGGCTAACACCACGGCCATTAAAAAAACTTCAAATGAGCCTAAAGTGGTAATAGCTGCTAAAACTATGGCAGTAAGACCTGCTGCAGGTCCTGAAACACTGACATTAGAATGACTTAATACGCCTACAATAATACCACCAATAATTCCTGATATAATTCCTGAAAATAACGGTGCGCCTGAGGCAAGTGCAATACCTAAACACAAAGGTAAAGCCACTAAAAAAACAACCAGACCTGCTGAAAAGTCGGTTTTAAAATATTTTGATGTAATATTTGTTCCTAACATATATTAATGATTTGTTTGATTTAAAAAATCAACTATGAAATAAAAAATGAAATAAAAATAGACTACCCTAAATGTTCGGGTGGAATTTCATTTACTTTCGAAGTACACAAATCATACAAAAGATGATCGCCACTGACAGGCGTCAGTTTTTTATCGCCATCTTTGTTATTTAATTCATCAGAATTATGGCCACTAGAATGAGAAACAGCTTTCCACTGAAATTCTTCCAAAAGATTGGAATTACTTGGTCGTTCTTCCTCCTCAACCAATATTTGAACTTGCATTCGTTTAGAAAGAGATACACTAGTCAGTACTGTAAAAGCCAGTAATGAAAAAACCCAGAATAAAACCATCCCTTTTTTGAAAATCATATGGTTGTAACAAGAAAATATATTTATTGTTTCATTCTAAAATGATGTTTCAATGAAAGGTGATTCTAAAATTTAATTTGAACGGCATATATTTGTACCTTTCACTACAACAATACTACATACATGAATCTAAACAACCAAATCTTAAAAAATAAGTTTGACGATGCCTTTAACCAATTAAATAAAGCGCAAAAAAAAGCAGTTATGGCGATTGAAGGCCCTGTGATGACCATTGCCGGTCCCGGTACTGGGAAAACCCAACTTTTAGCTATGAGGGTGGGATATATTCTACAAAACACCGATGCTTCTCCTCATAATATTTTATGTTTGACCTATACGGAAGCTGCTGCAGTCGAAATGCGAAATCGATTAATGAAGTTTATTGGTCCCGCAGCTTACCAAGTAAATATTTTTACCTTTCATAGTTTCTGCAATCAAGTTATTCAAGAAAATTTAACTGAATTTGGTGATTTTCGTGACTTGCAACCTATCTCTGATCTAGAAAGAATAGACGTTTTGAGAAAGTTGTTAGACTCCCTTCCCTTGGACCATCCATTGAAACGGTTTAAACAGGATGTTTACTATTTAGTGCCCTGGTTCAAAGACTTATTTGAGAAAATGAAAAAAGAAGGTTGGACAAGTATTACCATCGGCGATGCATATGAATTATATGAAAAAATGATTCACGATAAGACTAATCCGATCGAAAAATTTTATGCAAAAGCTAAATCTAAATGTGGAACATATAATAAGGGTGATTTAAGATTGGATTGGGTAGAAAAAGAGTTAGAGCCTTTGTATAAAACCGTTCTCGCCGCAAATGAATATGACAGTTTTGATGAATTAATGCAACAAATTGAACGGTATGACTATGCCGATATGATCCTTTGGGTGATTCGAAAATTTAAAGAGAAAGACCTTTTACTAGGGAAATACCAAGAAAAATACCAGTATATACTGGTTGATGAATATCAGGATACGAACGGGGCACAAAACCAATTGCTCCTATTACTTGCTTCTTATTGGGAAAAACCTAATGTTTTTATTGTAGGGGACGATGACCAAAGTATTTATCGTTTTCAAGGTGCCAATATGAATAGCATCAATGATTTTGTACTTAAATTCGATCCTGAAATCATCGTATTGGAAGAAAACTATCGATCTACGCAATCCATCCTTGATTTATCAAAAAGTTTGATTCAAAGTAATAATAAACGTTTAATCAATCATTTTGATGGAATGACTAAAAACCTTAAGGCTAGCCACCCAGAAAAACAAAATGTAAACTTTGAACCAGAAATTCTCAAATTTAGTAATTATACTCAAGAGGAAGTTGGAATCATTAATCGTATTAAAAAATTAGCAGAAGAAGGCGTTCAATACGGTACAATAGCTGTTCTCTACAAACAACATAGCATTGCCGCAAACATCATTGAATATTTCCAAAAGGAGAAAATTCCAATAGATGTCAAGCGTACAGTCGACGTGTTAACTCAACCAATTATTCTCAAATTACTGACAACGCTACAATATATATATGAAGAGAGCAAGGAGGCCTACAGTGGTGAATTTTTAATCTTTCAAGTACTACATTTTGATTTTTGGAATTTATCTCCTCATGATTTAGGAAAAATTGCCATGTATTGTCGAAGTAAGAGTTCCATGGACACTGAAGACGAAAGCCTAAGTTTGGATTATCCAAAATGGCGTGATGTAATTTTGGATATACATCAACTCAAAGAACTAGGTGTTTCTGAATGGAGAAAAGTAAATGAAAAAGCGATGATTCTGGATTCTTGGGTTCGAGATTTTCATAATGACACTATTCAAATGTTGATTCAGAAAATAATGACCGAAAGTGGAATTTTGCACCAGGTGTTGACTGGTGGAGATACTGCATTTCAATTACAGCTCTTGAATACTTTTTTTGATTTTGTCAAACAAGAAGCTGCAAAAACCGAACGGTTTGTTGTTAAAAACTTATTGGATATGGTTAAAAAAATGGAAAAAAACAATTTAAACTTAACCATGCAGAAAATAATCAATGACCAAAATGGTGTTCAGTTTATGACTACTCATGGTGCTAAAGGTCTCGAATTTGATCATGTATTTATACTAAGATGTAATGAAACAGCTTGGGAGAAAAAAAGAGCCAATACTAACCTATTCAAACTGCCACCCACACTTATCAGTGATTCTCCAGAAGATGTACTTGAAGAATTACGCAGACTTTTTTATGTTGCTATGACAAGGGCTAAAACCAAACTCTACTTTAGTTATGTAGGTAAAGACAACAATGATAAAGACCAATCACCTTCCTTATTTTTATCCGAAATATTTAACGATTTACCCGATGTAGAACTTAGCGAGGTTAGTGAAGATGATATCATTTCATATATAAGTAGAATGATGCTTTATTCACCTGAGTTAAAGGAAATGATGCCTAAAACCGAACTTGACTCCATTTTGGAAAATTTTGCTTTGAGTGCCACCAGTTTGAATAAATATTTAAATTGTCCCATAACTTTTTATTACGAAAAGATTTTACGTATTCCTATGGGAAGAAATGCTACCATGGGTTATGGAAATGCCATACACTTTGCCTTAGAAATGTTTTTCAGAGATATTGAATTGTCGAAACCCCGGTCTACGGGCTCTGTTTCAAAACTCATTATATATTTTGAAAAAGGAATGAAAAAATACCATTCTCATTTTACAAATGCAGAAATGGAAAGATATAACCATCACGGTAAAGAGATTTTGAAAAAGTATTATGAAAATTATAATGCAACATGGCTTTTACCTCAAAAATATGAAATCGAATATGAAATAAAAAACGTACATCATCAAGGCGTTCCAATTTCTGGTAAACTGGACAAAATTGGTCTGATAGACAGAAGTATTCTAGTAACCGATTATAAAACTGGAAAATATAAAACAGAAAAGCTCAAGTCACCTTTTAATAAAAATACAGAAAAAGTAGGTGATTATTGGCGACAACTAGTGTTTTACAGCCTTCTTTTAGACGCCGATATACGAAATACTTGGAAACTGGAAACGGCGGTCATGGATTTTGTTGAAGCAAAAAATGATGGTACTTTCGATAATATTCTTCTTAATATTTCATCCGAGGACAAAGCATATGTTTCTGAAGAATTAAAAACAGCCTATGAAAAAATAAAAAATCACGAGTTTTCTGAAGGTTGTGGGAAACCAGAATGTAATTGGTGCAATTTTGTCACCAAAAATGCACCATTGAACCTTCAATTTTCTGAAGATGATGATGTTTAAGCAACAACCAATCTATCATCAACATTTTATAATAATATATTACTTTGGTCCAAACCCACCTACATTGTTTGGCTAAACCTATATACTCCTTGGGATGTTAGCCAAATCCATGCGTATATCAAACGTTTAAATCTAACATGACGTACTTTAGTCATACCTTTTGAATAGAATGGCTTGTTATCTTCATATTCATTCGATAACAAATATATTTAATAGTTGATGTACAAAAAATAAATGTTATTGTAATAGATAAATCTATGAGCTTTTATTTTTCTTAGGTACAATGCAAAGATTTTTGAATGGTGATATGATAAATATTATGTTTTATTTCTGCTTGTATTCTTTAAAAAATTAATAAATTTACCGCTCATAAGAATTCGTTTTTTCATTGGACATGATTATATTTTATAAACAATATGTTACCAACCGATTATCAAGATCCAGAATACTATCATAAAGTAGTGGACTGCCAGTATGCCTGTCCTGCGCATACTCCTGTATCAGAATATATACGCCTTATTGCAGCTGGTAAATATACCGAAGCTTATATGGTCAACTGGGAATCTAATGTCTTTCCTGGTGTTTTAGGCCGAACTTGTGACCGCCCTTGCGAACCTGCATGTAGAAGAGGAAGGGTTGAAAAAGAGCCTGTCGCTATTTGCCGTTTAAAAAGAGTAGCTGCTGATTTTAAAGAGGATATCACACATCTTCTACCTAAGATTCCAGAAACTAAAAATGGTAAAAAAATAGCACTTATAGGAGGCGGACCCGCTTCTTTGACCGTTGCCAGAGATTTGGCTCCTCTTGGATACGAAATAGATTTATACGACAACCAACCTAAAGGCGGTGGTATGATGCGTAGTCAGATTCCTGCTTTCAGGCTTCCTGCCGAGGTATTAGACCAGGAAGTAAACTATGTTCTTGACATGGGCATCACTACACATTTTAATCAATATGTCGACAGTTTACAGTCCATTCTTTCAAAAGGTTATGATGCTGTATTTATTGGAACAGGTGCTCCTCAAGGTAAAAACCTACAACTTCCAGGAAGAGATGAGGCTAGTGCTAATATTCACATAGGGATAGAATGGTTAGCCAATGTGGCTTTCGACCATATTCACAAAATAGGTAAAAAAGTCATAGTCCTCGGTGGTGGAAATACGGCAATGGATTGTTGTCGAACTTCTAGAAGATTAGGTGGTGAAGAAGTAAAAGTGGTGGTTAGAAGTCCATTTAATGAAATGAAAGCCTCTCCTTGGGAAATCGAAGATGCAATGCACGAAGATATTCCAATTTTGGATAATCACGTGCCTAAATCTTTTGTTGTTAAAAATGGTCGTCTTACGGGAATGTTATTTGAAAAAGTGACAGCTATATACGAAGAGGGTAGACGTAAACTTATACCTACTGGGGAACCAGATGTGTTGATACCAGCTGATGATGTTATCATTGCCATAGGACAGGAAAATAAGTTTGAATGGATCGAAAGAGACCTTGGAATAGACTTTGACAAATGGGATATGCCTGTACTCAATGCCGCCTCTTTTTCTAGTAGTCGCCCTGGTTTATTTTTTGGAGGTGACGCAGCTCTAGGGCCAAAAAATGTGATTACAGCCGTAGCCCAAGGTCATCAAGCTGCCGTTTCTATCGATTTGTTTTGTAATAATGAAGACATTAATCAACGGCCCCCTGCTAATACCAAATTATTTAGTACTAAAATGGGCATTCATGAATGGGCTTATGACAATGACGTAGCCAATGAAGAGAGATTTATCGTACCTCAAGCAGATAAAAAGCTGACCCTTAGCAATAGAAAAAAAGAAGTCGAGCTAGGTTTTGACCTAAAAACTGCTTTTAAAGAAGCACAACGATGTTTAAATTGTGACGTTCAAACGGTTTTCACTGAAGTTAATTGTATAGAATGTGATGCTTGTATGGATATTTGTCCTACTGATTGTATCACTTTTACCCAAAATGAAGAGGATGAAAATGCCTTGCGTATGAAATTGCTTGTCCCAGCCGTAAACACCTCTCAAGATATTCTTGTGTCCGATGTATTAAAAACGGGAAGAGTGATGGTAAAGGACGAAGACATGTGCCTCCACTGTGGTCTTTGCGCAGAGAGATGTCCTACCGCAGCTTGGGACATGAAACAATATTTGTATAATACTGCCAAGGCAGGTCATTTAAGTTTTGCATGAAAAAAGTTAACGATTTTGTAGTACGATTGGCCAATGTCAACGGAACAGGTTCGGCCAGTGCCAATTTTCTTTTTGCGAAGGCTATCTTTAGAATGGGTGTTCCCGTTTCAGCAAAAAACATATTTCCATCCAATATCCAAGGACTACCTACATGGTATGAAGTCAGGGTAAGCGAAAAAGGATATTTAGGTAGAAAAGAAGGTATTGATCTTATGGTCAGCGTCAATCCCCAGAGTTTTGTTCAGGACATTGCCTCTGTTAAGACTGGAGGATACTTTTTGTACGATAGCACTAAAAAATTGCACGACTCCTTCTTGAGAGATGATATCCACTTTATTGGCATTCCTCTTATGGAGATTTGTAATAAGGAGTTTACAGATCCACGACAAAAACAATTGTTTAAAAACATCGTCTATGTCGGCGCACTTGTAAAGCTGTTGCAAATGGAAGTTGATGTATTTGAAGTTCTCTTCGCAGAACAGTTTAAAGGCAAAGAAAAGCTCATCACGCCCAACATGAAAGCACTAAAACTAGGTAGTGATTACGTCGAATCAAATATTACTTATCCACTTCCATTTTATGTAGAAAGGAGAAGTTTGACACAAAAATCCATTTTTGTGGATGGTAATTCAGCGGCGGCTTTAGGTGCTTTGTACGGTGGTGCTACTGTCGTTTCATGGTATCCAATTACACCTTCAACCTCTTTGGTTAGTTCCTTTGAAAAATATGCCCGTCAATTACGTATAGACCCCGTGACGGGTAAAAACAACTTTTCAGTCGTTCAAGCTGAAGATGAATTGTCTGCAATTGGTATCGCTATCGGTGCCAATTGGAATGGTGCAAGATCGTTTACAGCTACAAGTGGTGCAGGTATATCTCTGATGAATGAATTTTTGGGTCTAGCGTATTATTCTGAAATACCTCTTGTCATTGCAGACGTACAAAGAGGAGGCCCTTCTACAGGAATGCCTACAAGAACTCAACAGTCCGATATAACAATGTGTGCTTATGCTTCACATGGTGACACCAAACATGTTTTATTGTTTCCTTCTACGCCAAATGAGTGTTTCCATATGATGGCGGATGCATTTGATTACGCAGAAATACTTCAAACTCCGATAATCATCATGTCGGATCTAGATTTAGGAATGAACGATCATATGACCGAGCCATTTGTTTGGGATGAACAAAGAAAATATAAAAGGGGTAAGGTTTTGTCAGCAGAACAATTGGACAACATCCCTAATTGGGGAAGATATCTCGACATAGATGGTGACGGAATTCCTTATAGAACCATACCGGGAACACATCCTACCAAAGGATCGTATTTTACGAGAGGATCGTCCCACGATGAGTACGCCAGATATTCGGAAGATTCTGACACCTATAAAAGAATCGTTGATCGTATCGAATTAAAATTTGAAACTGCTAAAAAATTAATACCTGGTCCTGAATATTACCAAAGTAAAAATGAAGCAACCTCTTGTTTGATATTTTTTGGCACATCTACTGATTCTTCTCTTGAAGCAAGAGATATTTTGCTTGAAAATGGCTTGAAAATGGATGCACTTCGCTTAAAATCTTTCCCTTTTGATATTGAAGTAGAAAACTTTATAAACCAATATGATGAAGTTTTTGTAATAGAACAAAATAAATATGGACAGATGCGGACTTTGTTGATCAACGAGCTTAAAGTAAATCCTGAAAAATTGAAGTCTATTGTTCATTACGATGGTACACCGATCACAGCCGATGCCATTGTTGGCCATATTTATCAACACACGTTTCTACCTTCAAATTAATCCTTTCTTATGTCCTTTATAAAACCAAAATTCGCACATCCCAGATTGCCCAAAAATAATTTAGGTTATACTCGTAAACAATACGAAGGCTCGTTGTCAACCTTATGTGCTGGTTGTGGTCACGATTCTATCAGTTCTGCCATCGTAGATGCTTGTTTTGAATTAAATATCGAACCACATAAGGTAGCTAAATTATCTGGAATTGGTTGTTCTTCAAAAACTCCAGCTTACTATCTAAGCAACTCCCACGGCTTTAATTCAGTACACGGTCGTATGCCTTCCGTCACGACGGGTGCAAATTTAGCCAATCGTTCTCTTCTTTATCTTGGTGTTTCTGGAGATGGAGATACGGCTTCTATAGGTATGGGTCAATTTGTCCATGCTGTGCGAAGGAACCTAAACATGACGTATATTGTAATGAATAATGGTTGTTATGGATTAACCAAAGGACAAGATTCTGCTACTGCAGATTATGGATCTGTCTCAAAGACAGGTCATGTCAACTCATACGAAGGCATTGATCTTTGTGCACTTGCTATCCAATTAGGTGCTACCTGGGTAGGCCAAAGTTTTAGTGGGGACAAACATCAATTAATTCCTTTAATCAAAGGGGCTCTTTCTCATTCGGGTTTTTCATTCATCAATGTAGTTTCTCCTTGTGTCACTTTTAACAATAATGTTGGGTCGACGAAGTCTTACGATTACGTCAGAGAACATAATGAAGCAGTATCTCACTTGGACTTTATTCCGATAAAAGAGGAAATTACTGCAGAATATGATCATACAAAAGTGACGTCCATTCCAATGCACGATGGTACTTTAATTCAGTTTCAAAAATTGTCACCATTATGGAATCCGGAGGACAAACTTTCCGTTTTTTCTGCTCTTTTAAAAGCTAAAGAAAAACAAGAAATACTGACAGGTTTGTTATATCAAGACCACAATAGTAAAGAATTAAATGATTTACTGAATACAACCGACAAACCATTAAATCAGCTTTCTGAGAAAGAGTTGATGCCTACCAATGAAGTTTTAAATAAAATAAATCAAAGTCTTCGTTAGTCAAATACAAAGGAAAATAAAACAGAATTCTCAGTAAATAAATGAATTTTATTTGTCCTTTTTATTCTTTAATTTCACGGTAGGGATAAAAATTTTAAATTCGTAACAGGATTGTCATTTATTGTTTTTTTCCCACCAAGAGTTTATTAAAAAGTACCGGTTTGACATCAAATACAATACCTATGAAAATTGGGGATTATTCAATTTTTTAAGTTGGTTTTTAAAACATTGATACCTCCCGGCACTATTATTTTTTATCTATTGAACAGCCTATTTCAATTTTCCATACACGATACCTACCACTCCTCCTGCAACGGCACCAACCACTGTATTACCAATAATGTCATAAGGCAACCAATCCCAACCGTAGGCTGTAAATGTGTAAACATTCCAAATTGCATACCACGAAACAACTAAAACTGTGATCCATGCTGCTGTAATAGCCCCACTTTTGAAATCTTTTACATCATATTTTTCTAATAAAATGGCCATTAGATAGGAAAATATGAGAGACCCAAAAACTCCTCCCATCATGTCCATTTCCTTTAGGCAAGATGCGTGGTCTTTCATCCATTGTTCGGCCATACTTCCCAAAAGTCCGAAAAAAATGATACCTGCCATAATTGATCCAACAATAAAGCCGGTAATTGTTCCTATTAAAATTTTCTTTGTCATGTTTTGATAATGTTTAAATGTTATAAAATATTATTTTAAAGAATGTATATAAGAATAAACCGCAGCTATTTCTTTATCATCAAGTGCTCCTAAAGCCGAAAATGGCATAAATTCACTTTTTAAAGCAACACCTTCGGGAGTCGTGCCTGTCCTAAATGTTTGAATAAACTGTTCTAAAGTCCACTTGTACGAACTACTTGTCGAAGAAATATCCGGAACCAATGGTGAAGCAGGGTCTGGTGATGGTCCACCTTTTAGTGTTTTTGTATGACAATCATTGCATCCCTGTATATGAACCAGATATGATCCATATGCCAAAGAGTCCGTTCTTGGAGGTGATGGCACATTTTGTGCTTTTTCATGGTCAATAATATCATAGTGGAATAAATCGCCAAACATTCCTGCTCCTGCCATTGCTTGACTCATAAAAGTAAACATCCTTTTATTAAATTTTTTATCGATGGGTTCTAACGATTCAATAAACCCTATCAAACAACCTAAATCCTCATCGCTCATGTAACTATAGGATTTGCAAGGCATAATCATCAGTTTATGACCTGATTTATTGAGTCCATGTCGGATGGCTCTTACATAATCGATAGAAGTATATCCTTCTGTTTCAGAACCTATAGCCCGAGTCAGATTAGAAGATGGAAGGGTTCCTATAGTTGGGTCATCAAAAAATACGGTACCTGCCAAATCTACCCCGTGACAAGATCTACATCCCACCGAAAGAACCCTGCCTCTCTCCAAAGAAGTAGAGTCCTTAAAAATAGTAACGGGTGTAGGATCAAAAACTACTACTTTTTCAAATTCATTATTGAATTTTTTCGAAAAAATAAAAGCCATTAGCATTACAATTAGGATAAGTCCCAAAACGATAAATCCTGTCCATTTTAAAAACTTTTTCATACAATTTTATTTATAAGTGAATAATTGACGTCTTGATCATGATGCAAATATGACCTAAAAGTGATTTTTGAAGTTATCTAAAATGTTGCAATAACTTTCAAAATTGTCGCAAGACCAATATTTTATACCTATGTTTCTTTATTTATCATGTTATAATGCATTATTATTGAATCAATAACATATCTATACTTCTTTTCCTGCTGATATTCCAAAATAATCTTTATAACATTTAGCGAAATACGCAGGTGAATTAAATCCACAGGAATAGGCTATTTCAGAAATACTGGCCATGTTTTGTTTCAAAAGTAGTTTTGCTTTTTCAAGTCTCATGTTTCGAATGAGTTCGTTTGGAGTACTTCCCATTAGACTTGATAACTTACGATGTAGTTGGCTACGGCTCATATTAAGGTGTTGAGCCAACTCGCTCACACCAAACTTTTCATTAGCCATATTATTTTCAATATATGTTCTAGTCGATATTAAAAATGCCGTATCCATATTTGACACTTTTTCTTCAATCGGTGTAAATGAATGAAAGGTCTTTTTGAAATATGCCTGTAGAGTTTTACTCTGTTGATATAAGTTATCAAGTCTAGTTAGTAGTTCATCTGCATCAAATGGTTTGATAAGATAATCATTTGCTCCTACTTTTAGACCTGATATTTTATCTCCTTGATCACTTTTTGCTGTCAACATTATAACAGGAATATGATTTGTTTTTTCATTCGTTTTTAGAATGTTACATAACGTTATACCGTTCATTTCTGGCATCATTATATCAGTTATAATTAAATCAGGAATTTTTTCCAAAGCAACTTCTAAAGCTTTTTTCCCATTGTCGGATTCCAATATTTCATAATTATTTTTACATACTGTAACTATAAAAGACCGTACATCATCATGGTCTTCAGCTATCAATAATAATGGCTTTTTGTCAAGTTGAAATTGAGCAAAATTTTTCTTTTCATTTGTCACAATTACTTCATCCAAGTTAAAACTGGAAGGCAAATGTAAATTATCGTCCCTTGTTTTTTCTTTTGACAATTCATGAAATTGATAATTCGATTCACTAAGGTTAAATTCCAATATAAATAAAGAACCTTTAGTTTCTTCACTCTCCACTTTAATTTTTCCTTTATGCAATAAAACCCATTCCTTGACAAGCGAGAGACCGATTCCAGAACCTTTTTGAACTTCAGAGGTCGAAAAAGCCAAAAATTTTTCAAACAAATCATCCAACCTTTCTGGTGCAATACCAATACCCGTGTCACCTATTGTAAGCGTGACATTTTGTTGACCTTGTGAATTAAGTTTAAGCGTAATTATTCCGCCATTTGGCGTAAATTTTACCGCATTAGAAATTAAGTTAATTAAAATTTTTTCCATTACCTCCCTATCAAAAAACCCCATAATCTCTTTCTCGGGTAATAGAATTTCCAAGGATAGGTCTTTTTTTAAGGCTAAACTTTCAAACATGTAAAAAATGGTGGAGCAAAATGTAGAAAAATTTCCTAGGCTTACAGCTAGTGTCTCCTTGCCACTCTCTAACTTAGCCAAATCTAATAATTGATTGACCAAATCCATCATTTTAAGTGCATTTCTATAAATGATTTTTATAAAACCAGGATGTTCTTCTTTGTTTTTTCCGTTGATTAATTGTTCGGCAGGACTTAGAATTAAAGTTAAAGGTGTTCTGAATTCATGGCTAATGTTGGAGAAAAAATTTCCTCTTAAGGTTTCAATTTCATGTAACCTTTCAACTTCCGCACGTTCTATTGCGGCTTCCAATTTGGATCTCTCAGCTTCTATTTCAGCAGTTTTTGTTTGAAGCTCATTTCTCTTCCTTATAAATTGGTAAAAGAGAATAAAAAAGAAAATAAAAAGTGAAAAAATGATGATCAATATTCTTTGTTTTCCTGCTTGTTTTTGAATTATGATTTCTTTCTGTTGCAATACATTTTCTTTCTCTTTTAATTCATATCTCGATGTCATTTCTGTTAAATTTTTATCGTATAATGCCGTACTCAATGAGTCCTTTAGGCCTAGATAAATTAACATGGCATCGTAAGCTTCCTTAAAATTTTGTTGTTCTGCATGTATATCAGAAATGATCGCTATTGAATAAAGCCTATTCTGTGGACTCTTATATTTTAAAGCTGCTTCGTCAGAATAATGTGCGTATTTAATAGCTTCTTTGTAATTTTTTAATCTGAGATAACTCAATGCTACATTATTTGCTCCCAAACTAATATGGTCAGCGTCATTATTTGCTATCCCATATTCATACACCTCCTTAGCATACTTTATACACAAAACAGGTTTGCGCATTTTAGAATACATGTGGCTAAGATTGAGTTTGAGGGTAGCACCTACGGAAGATAACGCTTTTGACTTTTCGGTCATGGCAATACCTAATTGATAATAAATAACTGCGGAGTCAAAATTATTTTGATTAGCATATTGCAATCCAATATTAGTGTAGTATTTGGCTATTAATGAGCTGTCTTTTACTCTTTTTGAAATCTCCAACCCTTCTTTGTGGTAGGCTTCGCATAATTCGTATTGTTTTTGTTGACAAAGTAAATCCGCATAATTTAACAGAATTTTTGCTCTGTAAACCTTATCTTTTGTCAATTTATTTACCTCCAACGCCTTTTGAGAATATGTCGTGGCATTGGCAAAATCTCCAGTAAATTTTAAGGATATACTCTTAATATTGTAGGCATATTCTTTAAAATGACTGGATTTAAGTTTGTACGATTTTTCTTCAAGTAGATTTGCCAACATCATCAAAGTGTCTACACTTTGATATTTGTAAAATTCAGAAGCTTGTATAATATGTTCACATTGAAGGCTGTCATTTTTTTCGCGTTCAATAGATTTAAAGGAATACTGTTGACAATTTGATACTTGTGCAAATAATACTACAATTACATGAAATATTAAATTAATAAATTTCACAATTTGGAAATAATCATTGGTTTATTAAATATTAACAAATATCATAAAAAAAACAACTTTGTAATACTTTTCAATCAATTTTTTCTTACGCAAACTATAAAATCACTTAAATTGGGTCATAAATATTTAATTTGTCTATTTTTTCACTATGAATAATCTTATTGTAGCTCCTGGATTTATTGAAGCACTTCATAAAATCAAATCTTGTGAGATAAAAACAAATGAATTAGACCTGGCCTTGTATGCTACTGATGCCTCGTTATATCAAGTGAAACCTATTGCGATTGCCATCCCAGCTAGTGAAGATGATTTAATCCATATAGTTCGTTTAGCAAATGATTTTAAAGTTCCTTTGCTTCCCAGAGGAAGTGCAACCAGCCTAGCAGGTCAAACTACAAATCAAGCCCTCATCATTGATTTTACCAAATATTTTAATCAAATTTTAGATATAAATGTCGAGCAAAAATATGCTGTTGTCCATCCGGGTGTCGTTAGAGACCAACTCAATGCTGCCGTGAAACCTTTTGGGCTGCATTTTGCCCCAGATCCAGCCACATCAAGTCGTGCTACAATCGGAGGTATGATTGCAAATAATTCTTCTGGAACCAAGAGCTTAAAATATGGCAAAACCATAGATCATATTATTTCACTAAAAGTACTTTTATCTTCAGGCCAAGTGCTCACGCTACAAAATCTTACCCAGGAAGGGTGGGATAAAAAAGGTCTTTTAGATAATGAGGAAGGTAAGATTTATCGACAATTCAGACAACTCATATTTCAACATTCGGAAGCAATTGAAGCAGCTTACCCAAAAGTTTTAAGACGTGTACAAGGATATCCACTCGATGAGTTTATAAATACTGACAATTGGAACTTGGCTAAAATATTTTCAGGTTCTGAAGGTAGTCTGGGCTTTATTCTCGAAGCTACCATTAATTTGGAGCCCATTCCTAAACACAGAGCTGCATTTACCCTTCATTATCGAGATAGATTGACCGCTATCAGAGAAGTAAAAAATATGGTGGCTTTCGACCCAGTTGCAATAGAAATGTTGGACTATCATGTTTTTGAAAAAAGCATCAAAAACAACATGCTTAAATCCATTCACCAAAAAATAATTGTAGGCGAACCAAAAGCAACGTTATCGGTCGAATTTTTTACCTTAAATGAGGAAGAGTTAGAGCAAAAAATTCAGCATTTTTCAACTTGGATCTCCAAAGAAAGTAGTGCTTACGCTTGTCCTATTTTACGATCTGAATCTGATCTTGAAGACTCCTGGTCACTAAGAAAAAATGGATTAGGGCTAATCATGGGAGATCCTAACGGAAGAAAACCCATCCCTTTTATAGAAGACATGGCTATTCCCTTGGAAAATCTGGCTGATTATATCGAACAAATCCTTGATTTGTGTAAACGTAAAGGTGTGGAAACCATTCTTTATGCTCATGCCAGTGTGGGTGTTATACACGTTAGACCTTCCTTGGATATGACAAAAAAAGAAGACATCGTTATAATGAAAGAAATGTCAGATGAAGTGTTTCATTTGGTTAAAAAATATAATGGGTCTTGGTCCGGTGAACATGGAGATGGTAGAAATCGAGGCCACAGGCTCAAGGATTTTTTTGGTGATGAAGTATACGATTGTCTTAAAGAAGTGAAAAAATTGTTTGACCCTATTAATATCATGAATCCAGGTATTATCATCGACGTTCCACCTATGGACCACCATTTGCGTTATGGCTCTCAATATTCTGACAAACCACAAAATTTCGTTTTTAAATATCGCAATGACCATTCCTTCGAAACGCTGGTTCATGATTGTTCGGGAGTCGGTGCTTGCCGCAATCATATAGGAGGAACTATGTGCCCAAGTTTCAAAGCAACTTCAGAAGAAGAAAATAGTACAAGGGGTAGAGCCAATGCTTTGCGAATGGCCATTTCAGGTCAAATGGGTTTTACTTCATTGACTGATCCAAAAGTATTGCAAGTCCTCGATCTTTGTTTGTCGTGCAAAGCATGTAAATCAGAATGTCCTTCTAATGTTGATATGGCAAAACTAAAAAGTGAAGTGTGGCAAAAAAAATACGATAAAGGTAAAATAACCTCTAGAGAAAAAATGATCCGAAATTCTCATCAAATGGCGATTACTTTTTCTGGTTGGAAAGCATCTTTTGTTAATAAAGTTCAACACTCTTTTATATTCAAATGGTTTGCTGAAAAAATCTGGAAAATAGATAAAAGAAGGACACTACCTGATTTTACATCAGAAAGTCTTGAATCCTGGTATTTACAAAATTACAAAAATATTGTAAGTTCAAATACTATCGTTCTATTTGCTGACACCTATATCAATTACCACGAACCACAAGTTGGAAAAGCATCCATAAACTTGCTTAATGGTTTGGGTTATAACGTAGAACTAGCCTCAGTTGGATGTTGTCAAAGACCCCGTATTTCAAATGGATTCTTAAAAGATGCCAAACAAGATGGTACTAAAATGGCCGAAAAATTAATTCCTTTTATAAAAAGAGGGTTAAAAGTAGTTGTTTGTGAACCTTCCTGTTCTTCTGCCCTTTTGGATGATTTGCCTGATCTGATAGACAACGAATCTATAGCACAATCACTCAAAGATAATATTATTCCATTAGAAATATTTGTACACGAAGTATTGAAAAATAATCAAAATATTGTGCTAAAGTCTAAAGGAAATGTCCTTTTACTTCATGGCCATTGTCATCAGAAATCCAGTTTTGGCACTCAAGTATTACACGATATATATAACAAGATACCAGGAGTTACTATTCACGAACCAGATTCAGGCTGTTGTGGAATGGCTGGTTCTTTTGGATATGAAAAAGAGCATTATGATGTCTCTAAAAAAATATCAGAACTCGTATTAATTCCTGAAATTAAAAAGGCTACTGAAGACACACTCATCATTGCAAATGGTTTTAGTTGCCGCCATCAAATCAAGGATTTTGCCAATAAAAAGTCCATACATTGGGTGGAAAGTATCGAAGTGGACTGTTAAAACAACAAACTTCCAATTCTTACCATAGTGGCGCCTTCTTCGACGGCTAATTTATAATCTCCACTCATACCCATCGATATTTCACAAAAAGAATCTTCATCGTTGAAATAGCTCTTTTTTAATTGTTGAAAATAGGTGTTCAGAGTGGCAAATTCACGGCGAACTTGCCCCATATCATTGGTTAGGGTTGCCATCCCCATGACACCTGTTATTATTACCTTATTATTGGATTGTTGGAGGTGATATTCTACCAGTTCTACGGCTTCATTCCAATTTAGTCCATACTTACTTTCCTCTTTAGCAATATGAAATTGTAGCAAAACTGATATTTTTCTCTCACTCTTTAAAGCTTCTTTATACAAAGTTTTGTACAAGTCAAGGCTATCAACTGAATGTATTAAAAAAACAAAGGAAGTGATATATTTAGCTTTATTTGATTGAAGATGTCCAATAAGATGCCACCGTATATCTTCGGGAAGATTATCCTTTTTTGACAATAATTCCTGTACCCGATTTTCTCCAAAATCTCGCTGGCCTGCTTCATACAACTTCATTATTTCCAATTCTGTTCTTGTTTTGGAAACAGCTACGAGTTGTACGTTTTTTTTGTCCAAAAAATCTAAAATTTGATGATAGGTCATGGTAGGTTAAACAAACTGTGAATCTCTCTTTCAATCATTTCGATGACCGTACCCAAATCTTCAGGATTGTTTTTAAAATCCATATTATCGTTTTGCACAATCAATAAATTACCTTCTTTATATACATCAATCCATTCTTCGTATCGGTCATTTAAACGTTTTAAATACTCTAAACTCATATTACCCTCGTATTCTCTACCTCTTTTTTGTATATGATCTACTAGTTTAGGTATACCCGATTTTAAATAAATCAGTAAGTCCGGTGATTGAACCTGAGAAGACATTAAATGAAATAAATCAATATAATTTTTATAATCTCTTTCGGACATAAGCCCCATATCATGAAGATTGGGTGCAAAAATATGGGCATCTTCGTAAATTGTCCTATCCTGAATCACCGTTTTATCCCCTTGTCGAATATCCAAAATCTGTCGATACCTAGAATTTAAAAAATATATTTGCAAGTTAAAAGACCATCGGTTCATGTCGGTGTAAAAATCGCCCAAATATGGATTGGTTGTAGTATCTTCATAGTGAACATCCCAATTGTAATGTTTAGCCAACAACTCAGTTAAAGTCGTTTTTCCTGCTCCAATATTCCCTGCGACAGCGATATGTTTAATAGTTTTCATAAATGATGTGTCATAAAATTTGGTTAAAAATACTACTTTTAAAAAAACCTACCGTAATTTTTATTCTTGCGAACGATTCCAACTCTTCCACTTTTCGATTAAACTTTTAGTTGAGTTATCAAAGTTGATGTTGTCCTTTTTACCTTCCAATACGGGTAAAATGCTGCCTGCGAGTTGTTTGCCCAATTCTACGCCCCACTGATCAAAACTAAAAATATTCCAAATGATGCCTTGAACAAAAATTTTATGTTCATACATCGAAATCAACATACCAACATGATGTGGATCGAGTTTTTTAACCAAAATACTGTTACTTGGTCTATTTCCTTCAAAAACTTTAAACGGAATAATGTTTTTTACCTGTTCTACGTTTTTTACGGAAGCAATATATTCATTTTCTACTTCTTCTTTCGTTTTTCCTTTCATAAGTGCTTGGCTTTGTGCCAAAAAATTGGACATTAATAAGGTGTGATGGTTTCCAGTAGGATTCAAACTAATCGCAGGAGCTATAAAATCACAAGGAATTAATTCAGTTCCCTGGTGTATCAATTGGTAAAAAGCATGTTGGCCATTAGTACCTGGTTCTCCCCATATTACTGGGCCCGTTTTATAATGTACCGCTTGACCACTTCTATCTACGTTTTTCCCATTGCTCTCCATATTGGCTTGTTGAAAATAAGCGGCAAACCTATGTAAATATTGGTCGTAAGGCAATATAGCCTCAGAAGAAACATCAAAAAAATTGACGTACCAAATACCCAACAAAGCCAATATCACAGGAATGTTTTGTTCCAATGGTGACTCCTTAAAATGTCGATCCATCGAATAAAACCCAGCTAGTAATTCTTTAAAACGAACGGGCCCAATAGACAACATGACAGATAATCCTATGGCTGATGTCAAGGAATATCTTCCTCCTACCCAATCCCAAAAAACAAACATGTTTTTTGGATCTATTCCGAATGAAGCTACTGCTTCGGTATTGGTTGACATGGCAACAAAGTGTTTTTTGATGTGTTCTTCACTTCCGACCTTTTCTAAAAAAAATGTTCTTGCCGTCGTGGCATTGGCCATTGTTTCTTGTGTAGTAAACGTTTTGGAGGCAATTAAAAACAATGTCGTTTCTACATCCACTTTCTTTAATGTTTCAACAATATGTGTACCGTCAACATTCGACACAAAATGCGTGTTTAAATGATTGGAATAATGTTTTAATGATTCCGTAACCATCACAGGCCCTAGGTCTGAACCACCAATACCAATATTGACAATGTCAGTTATTTTTTTCCCTGTACAACCTAGCCAAGTCCCATTGATTACCTCTTCAGAAAACAAGTTCATCTGATCTAATACCAAAGAAATATCAGGTTTTATATCGTTCCCATCTACATAAATAGCCTTTTCTTCTTGATCTCGCAATGCCGTGTGTAAAACAGCTCTACCTTCCGTTTCATTGATTGTTTTGCCCGAAAACATCATTTTTATCGCCTCGTCTAGTTTACATTCACGTGCAAGGGAAAATAATAATGGCAAAGTGTCCTCAACGATCCTGTTTTTTGAATAATCCAGGTATAATCCATCAAATTCTATACTATACTTTTCAGTTCTTTTTATGTCGTCCAAAAACAGATCCTTCATATGTATAGGTCGAATCTTTTTATAATGTTGTTGTAACATTGTCCAGGAATCAGTGGTTGTTGGATTTATTTTTGGTAACATGAATCTTTTTTATGCAAAAATAATAATTAAAACGGTATCCAATTTTTTCTTGTATTTCTCTTTAGTGTAAAAAATTCAATGAAGGGATACAAATAGAAGAGTGGAAAAAGGTATAAAATAAGGCTGAATTACTACCTTTGCACGACGAAAATCCATTATTCATAAACCAAACACTTTGTTTTGAACACTTCCATATCTATTGCTACAAAATCTGCTGACAATATCCGAATTTTAGCTGCCGCCATGGTAGAAAAAGCCGCTTCAGGACACCCAGGAGGTGCGATGGGAGGTGCAGATTTTATGCAAATATTATATAGCGAATTTCTACGTTTTGATCCTTCAGATTTAGCATGGCCATTAAGAGATAGATTTTTTCTTGATCCTGGACATATGTCAGCCATGTTGTACGCACAGATGACATTGCTTGGAAGTATGCATATGGAAGATATTCAATCCTTTCGTCAGTGGAAAAGTTGTACTCCTGGTCATCCCGAAATTGACATTAAAAGGGGAATTGAAAACACATCAGGACCATTAGGACTTGGGCATTCGTTTGGTGCAGGTGCAGCTATTGCAGAGCGGTTTTTAGTACATCGGTTCGGTGAATTATTTAGTCATTATACCTATCTATATATCTCGGATGGTGGAATCCAGGAAGAAATTTCTCAAGGAGTAGGGAGAATAGCAGGATATTTAGGTCTTGGTAAACTAATCATGTTTTACGATGCCAACGATGTGCAATTGTCTACCATGGTCGATGAAGTAACTGCTGAAGACACAGCTAAAAAATACTTAGCATGGAATTGGCATGTACAAACGATAGATGGAAATGATGAAAATGCCATTCGTAAAGCCCTAAAAAAAGCTCAAAAAGAAGATAGTAAACCATCCTTAATTATTGGAAAAACTATCATGGGCAAAGGTGCTGTAAAAGAAGATGGTTCCTCCTATGAAGGTCAAGTGGAAACGCATGGCAAACCATTAGGAAAATCTAAAGCCTCTTATGCGCATACTATAAAAAACTTAGGCGGCAATCCAGATTTTCCATTTTCTATTTTCCCTGAAGTTAGTACGTATTATCAAAGTATAATTTCCAGAAAAAAAAGAGAGGCAAACAAACGCAAAAAAGAATATAATTTGTGGAAAAAGGAAAATGAAACTTTGTCTAAAAAATGGGAGCAATTCCAAAATTTAGCCTTGCCTGGATTTAATATTGAAGAAATTTCTATTGGTCAAAATGAAGCTACACGTAATGCTTCAGCCAGAGTGCTAGGATATCTCGCCGAAAAGTACGATAATGTCATAGTGGCCTCTGCTGATTTGAGCAATAGCGATATGACGGAAGGTTTTCTTAAAAAAAGTAAAGCCTTTAAAAAAAATGATTTTTCAGGAGGTTTTCTACATGCTGGGGTTTCTGAACTAACCATGGCGGCTCTTTGTACAGGTATGGCGCTTCATGGTGGGGTAATTCCAATATGTGGAACTTTTTTTGCCTTTTCTGACTATATGAAACCTGTATTGAGGGTCGCTTCACTAATGGAAACACCTGTTAAGTTTTTATGGACTCATGATGCCTTTAGAGTAGGAGAAGATGGGCCAACACACCAACCAATCGAGCAAGAAGCCCAGTTAAGACTTTTAGAAAAAATTAAAAATCATTCTGGAAATTCTTCCTTTTTAGCCCTTCGTCCAGCAGATAGTGCAGAAACCTTAACCGCATGGGAATTAGTATTAATGACCAAAAATCGTCCCACTGGATTAATTTTATCCCGTCAAAACATTAAAGATATTAATCCCTTACAAGACAACAGGTTGGCCGAAGCTAAGTCAATCAACCAAGGGGCATATTTTGTATTATACCAGTCAAAAAATCCAGATATTATCCTTCTGGCAAATGGTTCAGAAGTAAGTACGTTAATGGAAGCAGAAAAAATTTTATCTTCACAATGGAACATTAAAGCAAATATAATATCAATACCCTCCGAAGGACTTTTCAGAGATCAGTCTGAAGAATACCAGGAAAAATTATTACCTGACCATGTTCCAGTTTTTGGACTGACTGCTGGATTGCCGGTAACATTGCAAGGCTTGGTAAAAAAAGGATTTGTTCATGGTTTATCTCATTTTGGATATTCGGCACCCTACCAAATTTTAGACGAAAAATTTGGTTTTACAGCCGAAAATGTGGTAACTCATGTCAAACATTTATTACAAAAATAATTAGTATTAGAAATGGTGAAACATAGAAAGTTCAGAAAACTATATGCTTATTGCCGTGTTTAATCAAAACCAACAATACATTATTCCTTATGCTTAAATTTGGATGGGGTCCAAAAAACAAACACCGCACTTTTGAATATTCCCCAAGATTTTATGATCCAGATAAAGAGGAATTAGACGAGCGGATTAAATTGCTTGAGGAAAAATATGGTGAAAAGCTGGAACTTGATGCTGAAAAAATGAAAATGCGCATCAAAAAGGGTTTAAGAACAAAAAATTATGGAAATACTGGAATGCGGAAAAATGCCGAAAAAACAGCTGCTTACAGACGACTAATAATCATTATTGTACTCGTGGCTATTTTTGTATTTATTATGCAATTTGAAAAATTTATCCATTTCTTAAACTACTTTGAATAACTGATTTTTTAACCGGAGCATGAACGATATTATACATTTACTACCTGACAATATTGCCAATCAGATTGCTGCAGGAGAAGTGATTCAAAGACCATCGTCTGTGGTCAAGGAATTGTTAGAAAATGCTATCGATGCCGGTGCCACAGAAATCAAACTTATTTTAAAAGATGCTGGTAAAACATTAATTCAAGTAGTTGACAATGGCAAAGGAATGTCATTTAGCGATGCTAGAATGTCTTTCGAACGACATGCCACATCAAAAATTCGAGAAGCCAATGATTTATTTCAAATCAGGACCATGGGTTTTAGGGGTGAAGCTCTTGCCTCTATTGCATCAATTGCTAAGGTAGAATTAATTACCATGCGTCACCTTGATGAAGTAGCTACCCGAATTGTCATTGAAGGTTCTGTGGTTCAAAAACAAGAACCTGCCCCTTCTACTCAAGGTACTTCTATTAGTGTAAAAAACCTGTTTTACAATATACCCGCAAGAAGAAAGTTTTTAAAATCCGATCCTGTAGAACTAAAACACATTTTGGACGAATTTCAGAAGGTGGCTATTGCCAATCCTGAAATATTTTTTGCGATGTTTCATAACAATCTTGAAAACTACCATTTACCAAAGACCAACTTGAAACAACGTATTGTCTCTATTTTGGGAAAACATATCAACGAAAAACTGGTACCCATTCAAGAGCAAACCGAAACAGTTGGAATTGGTGGGTTTATCATAAAGCCTGAAGGTTGTAAACGCACAAAAGGAGACCAATATATTTACGTAAATCGCAGATTTATTAAAAGTACAAATATCCATCATGCTATCAAGTTTGGATATGAAAATCTATTACATACCGAACAATACCCAGGGTATATCCTATTTTTGGATATTGAACCATCTACAATTGATATTAATGTCCATCCTACAAAAACGGAAATTAAGTTTGAAGATGAAAGACTTATTTTTAATTATATCAAAGTTTGTGTCAAACATGGACTAGGTCAATATAGTTTGGCACCAATGATTGATTTTAATTTAGATTCAAATTTTGACAGGTCTGAAAAGTATATGACTCCCTTATCGGAAAATGCAACCCATCAAGGTATTCAAAGTAATCAGGAAAAAATAGGCGTTTCTTATGCATCAAAAGGTTTTATAAATGATAAAAAAGATTCTATAAGATCTTGGGAGCAAATGTATAGCGCCTTACACGAATCCTCCTCTGCATCCAGTAATTCCTCTACATTAATCGAAGATGAAAATAGAAACGGGTTGGAATCAGAACTTGGCGATCTAGGACAAAATAAATTGCAGGTTAAAAACCCTTTTCAGATTCACCAAAGTTATGTCGTCACACAAATAAAGTCAGGACTGATGATAGTAGATCAACAATCGGCTCACGAGCGTATTTTATACGAACATTACACCTCGCTTTTGTCGACTGGCGAATTTGTTTCTCAAAAAGAATTGTTTCCTCGTGTAGTAGAATTAGATAGTTCTAAAGCCAATATATTAAAAGAAATATTAGAATATGTAAATGCCCTTGGATTTGAAATTGCTGACTTTGGAAATAATTCCTTCATCATCCACGGGACACCTGCTGGCTTAGATAGTAAAATAATTTTAGAACACCTCTTAGAGAAAATCATCGATCAATATATAATCCACCAAGAATTTGATTTGGGCATTGAAGATAATCTAGCTAGGGCTATGGCACAATCCGCCTGTATCAAAAAAGGCAGAATGTTGACAACCGATGAAATGACCCAGTTGATTGATCAATTATTTGCTTGCAAAATACCTTTTAAAAACCCTTCTGGAAAAAATTGTTTTATCACAGTAGAACTTGATGAAATTCAAAAGCGTTTCAACATTTAAATAAGACCCAGATGTTCCGAATGACAGATGTAGTAAAAAACTTGATGATCATCAATGTGATTGTTTTTTTTGCCGTGAGGTATTTGATTCCCATTCCTGGAATTGAAAAATACTTTGTACTTGTTTACCCAGGGCTACAAAGATTAGACCCTTCTTCAGGGACAATGTATACTTTTGAACCCGTTCAAATAATAACCCATATGTTTATGCACGGTGACGAAAGACACCTTTTGTTTAATATGCTTGGTTTATTTTTCTTAGGACCTTTAGTTGAGTCTGCCCTTGGTCCTAAAAGGTTTTTTACTCTGTATATTTTAAGTGGACTTTTTGCCACATTTCTTCACATGTTTTTTACCCCAGGAGCCGTCGTAGGTGCTTCAGGAGCTGTGTACGGTGTATTGGCTGCTTTTGCCACTATGTTTCCAAATATTGAATTAATGCTTATGTTTATTCCCGTACCCATCAAAGCAAAATATATGGCTTTAGGGCTGATTGCTATTGGCGTTTATATGGGTTTTGCAGGTAGTTCTGACGGTATTGCCCACTTAGCACATGTAGGTGGAGCCCTCATGGGTTTTATGATGGTTCGTTTCTGGAAAATGCAAAATTTAAGATAAATCATGTTTAAATCAATTTTTCAAGATGTAAAAAATGCTTTCCAATATGGAAATATGATTGTCAAAATCATCATTTTGAATGTGGTTATCTACATGTTTTTAGCCCTAACACAAGCTCTTTTTCCTTCGTTCTTTCAATCTTTTTTCCCATATATTGCTCTGAGAGGTGAGTTGTCAGAGCTGGTTTGGAAGCCTTGGACACTTTTGACGCATATGTTTTCACATACTGGGTTTTTCCATATGGGGTGGAATATGATTATTCTCTATTGGTTTGGAAATATAGTCGGTGATCTTTTAGGTGATAAACGAATTGGTCCTCTTTATTTTTTAGGTGGACTTACTGGTGCTTTAATGTATATTATTTCCTATCAATTAATGCCAACAGTAGCTTCTATGGCCATTGGCGCATCAGCCGCCGTCCTCTCCGTGGTTTTTGCTGCAGTAGCTATTTCACCAGATTATCGGGTTCACTTAATATTACTTGGACCAGTCAAAATTAAATTCATTGGGCTTTTTATCTTGTTTTTTGACCTTTTAGGTGTGGCATCAAATACTAATACAGGAGGGCATATAGGTCATTTAGGTGGAACTTTATTTGGGTTTTTGTTTGTTTATTTATTGAGAAATGGTATCGATTTATCCAATTACACCTCCATTTTATTATCTAAAAAACCTAAAAAGAAAACAAGTTTGAGGGTTGAATATAGAGCCGAAAAAAATGAACGCAAAATTTCTATAGAAGAAAAGCAATACACAAAAGCAAACGAAGTTGATACGATTTTAGAAAAGATTAAAAAAGAAGGATATGATGCTTTAACAACGAGCGAAAAGGAAATATTAAATAATGCAAGTCAGGATATCTGATTTTTATCGAATACTTCTTGTAATTATTCCTTCAGTTGAAAAATACCCTTGTATCTTTACATCTTACTTCGAAATATATATAAAAAAATAAAAAAATGGGGGTTACTGGGCGGTTGTTATTTTTTCTAAACATCTTACTGGCCGTGGTAACTGTATTGTCCTTTTTGACACCTTTTATTAATCCCAAATTTTATTGGATTTTTTCAATAATCGGCTTATTTTTTCCAATCTATTTATTCCTTCATTTATTTTTTATCCTATTTTGGTTATTGTATGTTTGGAAAAAATCCTACTTGTCTATATTGTGTTTAATCTTTGGCTTTCAACATGTACAAAACTACATTGGGTTTAAATCTTCCCAGAATATTATAGACCAGAATGAATCCATTCAAATGGCTACGTTTAATATTAGCTATGGTTATTATTTAATTGAAAAACAGAAAATAGATAAAGAATCCAATCTAAAAAAAGTAGAAGAAGAGTTGAAGAAATTGGAAAAAATCGATATTTTATGTTTTCAAGAAGTTGGAGAATATATCTTCCCAATGATTAAAAAAATATTTCCTAAACACCAGGTTTATAAAACAAAAAAAGGGGTAGTCATACTATCAAAGTTTCCTATGGGCAAAAAAGGAATTATTGATTTTGGAAGTATAACCAATTCGTGTATTTGGGCAGATATTACTATAGAAGGCAATCCTGTGAGAATCTATAACTTCCATTTACAGTCAAATCGGGTTTCTAAAGATGCCGATGAAATAGTAGAAAATATTCAAAAAAATGAAAAAATAAAATGGTACAACGATTTTAAAGGAATCCTGAGAAAATACAAAAACTCAAACATTAGTCGTGCCAAACAAATTGATAAAATAATGGAGCATATTCAAGATTGTCCACATCCTTTTTTAATTGGCACGGATATGAATGATGTTCCAATTTCGTATATTTACCGTCAAGTCTCCAAAGTTAGTTCAGATGCATTCCGTCAAAAAGGAAGCGGATTGGGAACCACCTATTCAGGTAATATTCCACTACTACGCATCGACTATATCTTTATAAGCGAACCGTTTAAGTGTGTTGAATACAAAAGTATCAAAACACCTGTTTCGGATCACGAACCGGTGATGGTAACCTTATCTCATTCATTAGAAAAATAATATTATGATTGACACACTAATCCTCCAAAATGCTCAAAAAAACCTTTATTTAAATGGCTTTCTAGATATTGAAGTGGACCCAACCCTAGATTTAGAAGCAGAAATTGCGCTTTTGAAAAAAGAAAAAAACGCCATTATTTTGGCACATTATTATCAGGAATCCGAAATTCAGGATGTCGCAGATTATATTGGTGATAGCCTTGGTTTAGCTCAAAAAGCGTCTAGTACTGACGCCGAAGTTATCGTATTTGCTGGTGTTCACTTTATGGCAGAAACAGCAAAAATGCTCAACCCTCAAAAAAAAGTGATTCTACCAGACTTGAAAGCCGGTTGCTCATTGGCAGATAGTTGCCCTCCTCATATTTTTAGAAAGTTCAAGGAAAAATACCCCGAGCATGTTGTAGTCAGTTATATAAACTGTACCGCTGAATTAAAAACATTAACAGATATATGTTGTACCTCATCCAATGCCGAAGCCATTATTAATAGTGTGCCTAAAGACAAAGGAATTATTTTTGCACCCGATAAAAACCTTGGTGCCTTCCTTCAAAAAAAGACTGGAAGGGAGATGATTTTATGGAACGGGGCATGTATGGTTCATGAAATTTTTTCACATGAGAAAATTACAAAGTTAATGCTTCATCATCCTGAAGCAAAATTTATTGCCCATCCCGAATGTGAAGAACATATTTTGGAAAAAGCTGAATTTATAGGGTCTACGACACAATTATTAAAATATACGCAAAATGACCCAGCCAAGACTTTTATAGTGGCCACAGAAGCTGGTATTCTACATCAAATGCAACTTGCCTCGCCAGAAAAAACATTTATTCCCGCTCCACCTAACAATCATTGCGCATGCAACGACTGCCCTCACATGAAAAGAAATACAATGGAAAAATTGTACCTTTCAATGAAGTATGGGGCGCCAGAAATTATTTTGGAAGATTGGGTCATTAACGAGGGAAGAAAGTGTATTGACAAAATGCTCGAAATTAGCGCTAAGGCAGGCTTTAAGCTGTAATTTCCTATTCTCTAAATGTGTACTTTTTTACATTTTAAGCCTTAAAAAGTCCCTGCTCATAGCTTTTTACTAAAAGTTAAACAATAATTTGTAGATTTGTAAGTTAAAGATTGCATTCAAACATTACATATTATTAATTTATTTAATATGAAGAACATACTAGTCATTTTTTCTCTTCTTTTGTTTTCAACTCAGTCAACATTATTGTCTCAGTCTTTAAGGTTATTGAATGGAAATGAATGGTTGAATGCAGGACAGCAATACGCTAAAATGAAGGTGGCCGAAACTGGAATGTATCGCATACAGATTTCATCCCTTGAAAGTGCTGGTTTTAATTTCCAAGGAGCTCAAGGCAAACACATCCAAGTATGGAATTTCGGAAAACAAATTCCTATTGTCGTATCAACGGAAGACCTTATAACATCCAACGATTTCATTGAATTTTACGGCGAACGACTTACTGTCGGGTTAGATAGTTTGTTATTTAATGATTGGGAAAATGAAATGCTCAATACCGAATACAGTTTTGTTTCCGATACAAATGCATATTTTGTTACGTTGGATTCCACAGGAACAAATCTGAGATATGAAACTATTTCCCCAGATTATAACACGGCCTCGCCGCCCATTTTGTCCTATTACATTCATGAAGATAAAAAGGTATTTACTGATATTTTCTACAAGATACAACATGGTACTATCCAATATTCTAACTTTGAACCAGCTGAAGGGTGGGCAAAACAAGGAGAAAGAGAAACAAATTCTACCTTTGAATTAATCAATTATGCCGCCGTTGGTTTACCTTCCATTTTAGGCGCTCGTATTAGTTCAACGATATTTTATTCACAAGTTTTATCCTTCATCAATGGTAAAAGTTTTGACACTTTAAACATAGATCCAGCAACTATCGGGAAATTACAATTTTCTATTCCGTCAGATCAAGTAGAAAATACAATGACCTTAAAGTTGAAAAATAATTACCAAAATGATTTACATCGACTGGCTTTTGCCTACATACAATATCCTCGCTCCTTGAGTTGCAACCATCAAAATCAATATGTTTTTCATTTTGGAACAGAAAATGGAACTTTTTTACTTCCTATTGTTGATTTTACACATGGAGGAACCACACCTTACTTGTACAATCCACATTCTGGTCAACGAATAATAGGGAAAACAAAAGAAAACAATGCGGTCGATGTAATAACTTCTATCAAACCAAACCAAACGTACTATTTAGTTAATGCTACAAATGGTTTTAAAAATGTTAGCCAAATAAAAACGTTTAATGCCCTTCGTTTTGAAAAGAATGACAGCGACTATCTCATTTTATCTCATAAAAATTTACGCAGTAGTGCCAATTCTTATGCTGATTACAGAAGTAGTGAAGCAGGAGGTAGTTTCCATGTCTCTATTTTGGAAATGGATGACATTTATACCCATTTTGGTTATGGAATTGATCGGCACTTTTATGCAATTAAAAATTTATCCACTTTTTTGCGTGCTAATTGGGATAGTCTTAGTCATGTTTTTTTATTAGGAAAAGGACTTGGCTACAATCTAATGAGAAATACATCTGAGGTCACCAAACATGACGGAATCAATTCTTTTGTCCCAGGATATGGAATACCTTCCTCTGACAACATGCTTTTTTCAGACCATAATAAAGCGAATCCATATTTTGCGGTAGGTAGATATGCCGCATTGAGTAATACTGAGGTTCTCAATTACCTCGACAAAGTCAAAGCTTATGAAAAAGCCTACGACTTAAGTCAATTGGTCGATCAAAAATATTGGATGAAAAGAGTCCTTCATTTGAGCGGTGGCGGTAATCCTTCAGAGCAAACGGCCATTAAAAATAATTTGCTTAACATGCAATCTCGTATAGAAAATTCTCTTTTGGGTGCCGAAGTGTTTAGTTTCTATAAAACGAGTACCGACCAACTGGCATCAGCATCTCTAGAATCCATTACAAATCTAATCAATTCAGGCGTTAATATAATTACGTTTTATGGTCACTCAGCACCCGGAACCTGGGATTTTAACCTTGAAGACCCTTCCAAATATAATAATACTGGGAAATACCCTTTTATTAATTCTTTGGGATGTTATTCTGGAAATATTTTTGGTGAAAAATCAGAAACCATAAGTGAGCGGTTTGTAAAAAGTAAAGACAAAGGAGCTATTGGTTTTGTCGCTTCAGGTGGTACAGCTTTTATTTCTCAATTAGGACAATTTGGCTTCGAACAATACAGCCACATTGGAAAAGAAAGTTTTGGAAAATCCATTGGTACTATCCTAAAATCAATGGCAACTAAATATACGGACGCCAAATACGATACGTATGCCTTTTACCAGCAGCTTATTTTACACTGCGACCCTGCGATTAAAATTTACAATTTTGATGGCCCAGATTATACTTTTGATTATTCATCAGTTAAAACAATCCCCGAATTAATCAATAGCTCGGTGGATTCGATTACTCTTCAATTTGACTTATACAACCTTGGAAAAGGTATTGACGACAGCTTATTAGTAGAGTTCTACCATATATTACCTAATAACGAAGTTTTTGACACTATTCGAACTAAAATTGTAGCTCCTTACTCCAGTCAAACTTTTTCTGTTAAATTTAAAAATGCAGGGGTCAATGGAATTGGAAAAAATACAATTTTAGCAAAAATAGACCCACTCAATGAAATGATAGAACTACCTGAGAGTGAAGCTAAAAACAACAATGAACTTTTATCTTCTACTCATCAAGGTTTTGTGTTTTATATCTTGGATAATACGGCATTTCCTATAAACCCTTGTAATTACTCTATTGTTCAAGACCCCAATTTGACACTAAAAGCATCCACAAGTAATGCTTTAATCAAAAGAGGTGATTATGTTTTTCAAATCGACACAACTAGATTATTTAATAGCCCAATACTGCACCAGCAAAAAATTGAAAATGTCCAAGGTCTTATTGAATGGAAACCCTCAATATCTTACACCTCTGGTACCGTTTACTATTGGCGTGTAAGCCCTGATAGTATTTCACCTGAATCTGGATTCTTATGGCAGGATGCTTCTTTTATTTACCAACCTGATTTAGGCATTGGTTTTAATCAAAGTCATTTTTATCAGTTAAAAGACAATAATAAACTTCAACATATTTTTATGTCTGAAGAAAGAAAATATAAATTTCCTTTTGGTGAGTATCTCATTGATATTGTCAATGGTATTTATAGTAATTTTTCGTTTGGGTCAGTAGGATATCGCTTTAATTTTGAAAATCCTGCTAGTTCGATAAGGCCCTGGAATTTTATGCCAAAAGGAGGGGTTTGTATCGTGCTGGTAAACCCAATCACAAGCGGAGCAGTAATCAATACGGGTGGCAATTTTGGAAGTATTTCTGGAGGAGGAAGTTCACAAAGATGTTTTGGCTTTTTAACAGATACGAAGGAAGAGCGTAAAAAAATCATAGATTTTCTTCAAAATAATATTCCTTTTGACCATTATGTTTATTTTTTTACTGTTATGAATACCAACGAGACAGACCTGAAAGTAAAGGATTGGGAAAATGACAACCTTGAATATGGTGTAAGTATTCCTGAATTGTTAAGGGAACAGGGTGCCTTATTGATTGATTCTTTGATTTCTAAAAAATCAGCTCCATACACGTTTAAATATAGACATAATAAAGGTGCCCTTAATGAAGGTTTACTTGAAGACTTTACTCAAACCATGTCTACCAAATCGTTTTTACCTTATATCAACACAGATGGAACGATTCAGGTTGAAAACATTGGTCCAGCAACCAAATGGGATAGAATTGAATATCGCCTAAATAATGTTGAAGCTGTAGACACCTTACATGTAAATGTTTATGGAATTCGGGAAAGCGGTGTATTTGACACCTTAATTCGACAAGAAAAATCAACCCTAATTTCATTATCACAAATCGATGCTAAAGAATATCCCAAAATCCAAATCGAAATCTATTGCAAAGACATAGTCAATAGAAGTGTTCCTGATTTGGAATATCTTAGAGTCTTTTTTAATCCAGTCTTAGATCTAGTCTTAGATCCTAAAACCAACTTTAAGTTTCTATCAACGGAGTTAAATAAAGGGGAGGTATTGGTAACTTCTGTGGCTTTAACTAATCTAAGCAATGAAAATGTCGACAGCGTTGATGTTAAATATTCCATCATCAACCTAGAGGATAATTCAGAAATTGTTACTATAAAAAAATCAGCTCCAATCCCCGCAAATCAATATGTTCAATTGGATTTTAATCACAGAATGTTAGGAAAAACTGGAAGACATGTATTTGTGGTAGAAGCAAACCATAATAAAAATATAGCTGAAAAACATTATTTTAATAATACTGGAAAACAAGAATTTGAAGTCATCAAAGACAAATTTAACCCTTTCCTGGATGTTTATTTTGATGGTCAAAAAATTCTAGATGGAGACCTTGTCTCTGCTAAACCAGAAATCAAACTCGTGTTAAAAGACGAAAACTCGTTTTTGTCCCTGGACAATGCAGAACTTTTTTCCATTAAGTTGGATACAGGAAGAAATCAAATCGTTGAAATACCTTTAAATAGCCCAGATATTACTTTTGAACCTTCACAAGAGGCTCAAAAGGCTGCCGTTTTAAAATATTACCCTAAATTCAAAACCGGTGAATATAAATTAATGGTTCAAGCTAAAGATGCCACAGGAAATTTTGCCGGAGTCAACGATCGTATCGTTTCGTTTAAAGTCATTGAAGAAGAAACTGTTTCTCATATTCTCAATTACCCTAACCCGTTTTCAACATCAACACAATTTGTTTTTACACTTACTGGAGAGACTGTTCCTGAAGACTTTAGCATCAGAATTTATACCATCACCGGTAAGTTAATCCGTGAAATTTCTAAAGATGAATTAGGTCCACTTAGGGTAGGTGTCAACAGGACACATTTTAAATGGGATGGAACAGACGAGTACGGTCAAAAACTGGCAAATGGTGTGTATCTCTATAAAGCATTTATTAATAATATCTTAGGGGAATCTTACCGAACCACAACTCATAATAAATTAGATCAAGGTTTCCATGAAGGTTTTGGTAAAATGGTCATCTTACGATAATATGTTTTTACAAAGGAATTTACCTTATCTCATTCCTTTGGTTCTAGGTACAGAACTGGAGCACATTCAAAAATCCATTCTCAATAAACACCTGAGTGGTGACGGTTTATATTCTAATAAATGTGCCCGTCTATTGGAAAAAATGACAGGAAGTAAAATGGTCGTCATGACAACTTCCTGTACTGATGCTTTAGAAATGACAGCGATTTTAGCGAATATTGAACCTGGTGATGAAGTAATCATGTCTTCTTTTAATTTTGTTTCTGCCGCCAATGCTTTCGTTTTAAGGGGCGCTTCTATTAAATTTGTAGATATCGACCCCGATACCATGAATATTGATGCAAATAAAATAGAACAGGCCATTACTGAAAAAACAAAGGTCATCTTGGCAATGCACTATGGTGGTGTCGCATGTGATATGACTAAAATTATGTCTCTGGCAAATCAATATAACTTGTTAGTTGTGGAAGATGCAGCGCATTGTTTAGATGCGTATCATGAAAGTACACACCTTGGCAGTATAGGTCATTTAGGCGTTTTTAGTTTTCATGAAACCAAAAATATTCAATGTGGAGAAGGTGGTGCATTACTCATTAACGATGCACAATATATGGAGAGAGCAAATATACTTAAAGATAAAGGTACCAACAGGGCTTTGTTCCAACAAGGAATAGTTCAAAAATATACATGGGTCGACGTAGGATCTAGTTATACTTTGGGAGAATTGAACGCTGCTTTTTTATATGCCCAACTACTTTCTGTTAAAGAAGTATCCTTTAAGCGTAAAAAGATTTGGAATGAGTACTATAATCTGTTTTCAAAAACTGATATAGAATGTATGATAAATGAAAACTCAAATGCGCATATATATTACATCAAATTGAAAAATAATGATGCTCGAAAAAAAGTAGTATCCTATCTTAAAGAAAATCAAATATCCGCTGTTTCTCATTACGAACCATTACATTCCTCTCTTGCAGGAAAAAAGTATTCTTCTTTTGTAGGACAAGATAACTTTACTACTTCCGAAAGCCAAAGATTACTTAGACTGCCCATTTATTTTGACATGAATGAGGACGATGTTGTTCATATTTTTTCTACTGTTTGCAGGGCTTATGGAATGTAGAGAAGCCACAAATGAAGAATGGGATCTAGCCATTAAACTCATATCTACATCCACTTTTTTTCACTCACGGCAATGGCTTTCAATTTGGGAAAACATTTATCCAAATTGCGGAGCAAAATGTTACTATTTTAATTGTAATGATGGGCAAGAAATATATTTACCTGGACTCCAACGAAAACTTTTTCGAAACCTAGTAAGTAGGTTTGACTCCAGCGTGGTTGGCACTTATGGCGGATTGTTGTCCTTACAATCCATTTCTTCGACGAAATATCAAACAGTCTTTGATTTTTTGAAAGGTAAAATGTCATTTTACATAACGCAGAATTCCAGCCCATCCTCCTTTGGTTTGCCTCACTTAAAGCCTATGGATGAAACATATATTGTGGACATTTCAAATTGGTCCGAAGACCAGCAGAATTATAGTACTTCTGCTATTTCACAATTAAAAAAGACCAATAAAATTGGATTATTAGTAAGAGAAGTTAAAAACCTCAATGAATGGAAAGATTATTACGCCTTGTATCAAGAAAGTAGTCTTAGATGGGGAAAATCTAAGGAGACTTTGTATCCCTTCAAATTATTTGAAAAAATCATGAACCTCCCTGAAAATGTCCATAAATTATGGTTGGTATATGATGGTAAAATCCCAGTCTATGGATGTTTAGTTTTTTTCCATCATAAAACTGCTTATCATTGGCACGGGTCTGGAAGTAATGAGGGTTTGACCAAAGGTGCATCCTATTTATTGCAGGACCATATCATACGATATTTAAAAGAAAAGGGATTTGATTACTATGACATGATGTCTAATGGTGGCAACGATAGTCTGAAAATATTTAAATCCAAATTCAGACCATCATTTCTTCCAATATATGAATCAATTTATAAAAGAGGCACCTATCGGTTTTTAGAAGGAGTAAGTCGCCTTAATCAAAGGTTGTTTGGCCGATGAAAAACCTACTGCAATTTAATTCATTATTGATGAAAGGGATGAAATGGTCTTCTCTTTCTACCCTTTTTATGGCCGTTTCAAGCATCATTTATTATGCTGTTTTAACTCGATATATTAGTGCGGACAACTTTGGTTTATTTTCAATTGGTCTTGTTTTTATTGGTTTTCTTGACTTTTTTAGTGGTGCCGGTATCAGTGCCATAATCATTCAAGAAAAAAAAATAAACCAACAACAATTGTCGACCTTTTTTTGGATAAACATTGGAATAGGCTTGGTAACCTGGGCGGCCATTTGGCTTTCTGTACCTTATGTTTCAGCCTATTTCGACAATGATTCGTTATCAATATTTATGTATGTAATGTCAGGGTCAGTGTTAATGAATTCTCTATCCCTCCTTCACCATAACCTTCTAAGAAAAGAGCTTCAACTTCAAAAAACAGAAAAAATAGAAATGTTAAGTACGGCCATTCAGTTTGTATCTGGATTATATCTTGCTATGGCCGGATATGGTTTTTATAGCTTACCCGTATCATTTCTAATGAGTAAAATAGGTTCCTCTGTGGGATATATTATTTTAGGTAGTGCCTATTTCTGGCCGTCTTTTGAATTTCGATATGCTGCAGTTAAAAACCAGATGACCTTGGGTTCTTACCAAGTTCTAGAGAAGTTTTTTAATTATTTGAGGGCCAACATCGATAAATTTATGATAGGAAAGTTTTTAGGAGCCGAATCCCTTGGCTACTACACCCTGGCCCAAAAACTAGTATATTTTCCTTTGTCAAAAATTAATCCAGGTCTAAATAAAATATTGTTTCCTTACTTTTCAAAATTGCAAGAACGACCTAAGATTATCGCCAAACTCTATCAACGAGTCATTACTTTTTTAATCGTGTTGATTCTTCCTTTTTTAATTTTTGTTCTTCTTTTTTCAGAAGATATCGTCTCTGTTGTATTTGATGAAAGATATGGTCAAATATCTGAATTATTACGCATTTTATCGGTATTGGGATTATTGAAATCATTCTCAAATATTGGCGGTAACATTTTAAATGCATTGGGTAAATTTAAAGTAGGTTTTGTCTGGAATTTTTGGTGGTCCATTTCTCTAACCATCATCATTTATATCGGTATTTTACTTAAGATGAATATTATTGGAATTACCTATACAATCTTTTTTGCCAACCTAGCCAGTTTTTTTGTTTGGCATAAAATTATTCTACATTATTTTAAATTTGAATATAAATATCTTTTGTTCAACTTTCTGAAATTTAGTATTCTATATATTATTATCGTTTATCTTTTATTATTGTCCTATCAACTGTTTTTCCAACCATTTTCTATTTCCATTATATTGTTGTTTTATACAGCCATTCTTAGTATTATTGTTTTATTTGTATTTTTATCTTACTTTAATATTTCATCTCGTTTTATTCAAAAATTTTGGAAATAAAAGTATTGCATATCGTTCGGACGTACCTTCCCATAACAGAAAACTGGCTTTTTCATTTACTACATAATACCCCTAATACAAAACAGGTAATTTTTGCTGAAAGACTCGAAAATGAAATATTTTCTATTCCTGAATTTACCATTCATTTGGTTACTAAAAAACATATCAAGACATCCAACAATATTTTTTTTCGTATTGTAAAAAAAGTAATGAGATGGTGGGTTGTCTATTTTAAAGGGATATATACTAAACAACTCCATTCAATTATTCAAAAAGAAAATCCCGATATTATTCATGTACATTTTGGAAACATCGCTTTGATGTATCTTCCCGTTTTTAAAAGGATCAAAACACCTCTCTTAGTTTCTTTTTACGGTTATGATTATAATGCTTTTTACAATTATAAAAGTCTCTTTCAAAGGGTCAACTATTGTATTTGTGAAGGTCCAGCAGGAAGAGAACAATTAATTTCCCTAGGTTGTCCGGTAGACAAAATTATTATCATTCCTTTAGGTATTGTTCCGTCACTTTCTCTTTCTTCTAAAATTAAAAACCAAGGTAATCTAAAACTTGTCCAAATTGCCGCATTCAATGAAAAAAAAGGCTATATCTATACCGTAAAAGCTTTCGAAAAAGCTTTGTCTTCCTGCCCCAATATGAAGCTTACACTTATCGGTCCTGATAGTCCAATAAAAGACAAAATCAAAGATTACATCAAAGATCATCAATTATCAAGCTCAATAACAATTAAAAATACGATTCCTCCACATGTAGTAGAAAAAGAACTCGCCCAATATGATGTTTTTATTCACCCAAGTGTTTTAGCGGCCAATGGAGATAATGAAGGTGGCGCTCCAGTGGTACTTTTGCAAGCTCAAGCTTGTGGTCTTCCCATTATAGCTACTTTCCACATGGATATTCCTTTTTATGTTATACATCGTGAAACTGGACTTTTGGTGCCGGAAAAAGACATAGACTCATTATCAAATTCCATTTCATCCTTTTACTATATGCAAGAGGAAGATTTTCAGGATTTTTCAAAAAATGCCATAAAACATGTTGAAAAAAATTTTAACATAACTCAAAACGCCTTAAAATTGAAAGAATTTTATCATCAACAAATCAAGTTGACTCATATAAAATAATCTAAATATGAATTTCATCATCCTGACAAACTCTGGTGAAAACAACTACTTTGTAAAAGAGGTTTTGGAATCTAATCTTTTGCCAAAGTTAATCTGTTCAGATAGCCCTTTTCATTTTAAGTCTTCGAATTTAATTAAACATGGCCTTAAACTCATTTTCCAACATTTTTTATATTGGGCAAATCGAAATAAGTACCATAAAAAATATCAGGCATATTTTTTATCTCGCAAACACAACATACCCTTTTTTCCTTCATACATGGTTAACTCAAACGATTTTAAACACAAAATTAAACCCTTACACATTGATTTTGGCTTTGTTTTTACCTTTCAAATTCTATCAAAAAACATCTTGTCTCTCCCCAATAAAGGTTTTATTAATTTTCATCCTTCTAAATTACCTCATAACAGAGGAGCGACTCCTCACCAATGGGTCATATATAGCGGTGAAAAAACCACAGGTATCACCTTTCATTTTCTTGATGAGGGTATTGATACAGGAGCAATAATTGAACAATATGAAGTGCCACTTTCTGGGTATGAAACCGCAGACATTTTATACAATCATTTATTGGCTTTAGGTTCAAGGTTGATGATTCAGTTAATACATAGATTAAATCAAAATCCTCACCAAATTAGACCTGTCAAGTCAATTGTTACATTGGGTTTGGAACCAATATTTATCGCTGAAAATTTTGAAATAAATGATAGAATGAGTTTTGAAGAGATTAATTCCCTGGTCCGAGCCTGCAGAATCAATCAATCTTATGCTAAATGTTCGATAAAAAACAAATCCTTTTTTGTAACTAGTTGCATTAAATTAGATAATTATCAAATTCAAAACGTAGAAAACCAATCTAATAATAACCAATGTACTTTCATTACTTCGGACAATCAAGCCGTCTTATTGGTTTTTAAAAAACAAATGTAAATAAATTAAATTTTAACTTGTACTACCTTAGAATTAAGTCTCGATTTCTCAGCCCCAAATGCCATAAGGTGACTTTCTATGGATGCTTCAATGGTCGATGAAAGTAAGGATGGATCTTGCTTATCTATCGCTTGTATCCAATCATCGACCAACCGCCAATCACCACCTCCGTGTCCATCCGATTCATTTTTCCACTCAACTTTTTCACCTGTTAAAAAATCAGTGTAGGTATACGAATTCATATCTCCAACAATATCTCCAAGACTACCCATAATTCTAGTTCTACGTCCATGATACGATGTAAATGCTTCCATCGAAAATGATGCCGTCACATTGTCTTCAAAAAGTAAGTTGGCCGTATAATGATCCGGCTGGTCGTTGTTCATTCGATACACACATCTTCCATAATTGGTTGTTCTTAAATGCTCCAAAATATATTCTCCTTGTAATTCTTTGTCTTTAGGTAAGTCAAAAACGTAGGTCCATGATCTTTTTTGATGATAAATCTTTAGCGCTGAATATGGGCAATTAGGCTCAACTGAACAACCTTCCAAACACCTATCTGTACTTCCCGTGGGAGCGTTTTCTTTTGTAAACCAATCTAAACCTCCAAATGCTTGAATCTTTTTACATGTTTTACCCAAAATCCAACGCATGATGTCCATATCATGACATGATTTTGCCAATATAATAGGGGTTGTCTCCTTGCTATTATGCCAATTTCCACGCACAAAGGAATGACTCATGTGGATATGCTCAATAGGCTCAAAATGTTGCATACTAACTACCTTACCTAATACCCCACTTTCCACAATTTCTTTCAATTTTATAAAATAAGGCGCATAACGAAGCACATGACAAACCGCTACGATTCTACCTTTTTCTTTTGCTTTTTTAAGAATGGCTCTACATTCTTTTTCTGTTGGAGAAATAGGTTTTTCTAATAAAATATCATACCCCAAATCCAGCGCTCTCATACAAGGTTCATAATGCAAATAGTCTGGCGTCGAAATAATCACGGCATCGGCAAATTTTGGTCTTTTAAATACATCTTCCCATGTATTAAAACGGTTTTCTGGCTCTATTTTATGTTTTTCAACATAACGTTGATTTCTGATTTCAATGGGCTCTGCAACACCTACAATGTTCAATCTATCGAGATATTTTAAAGCATAATTTCCATATACATTTCCTCTGGCTCCTGCACCTAATGTAATTGCTGTGACAGGTTTTGACAATGGTTTAGTGTTTATGGGTAAAAACAACGAATATTCTGAACCACTTTCATTCCAGTGAACTTTTGGCAACAAACCTCCCCCAACGGATAAGGCCAAAGCTTTAATGACATCTCTTCTTGACTTCATGACGAACATTATTTGATGACTTAAAAATATACATTAATGCCAAAATATATGATATTATTCAATTATTTGCATTCAAAAATGTAAAAAAATGACCTATCTTAGCCGTTCAAATTGAGGCCATGATTCACAATCTTTCAGAAAAAAACTCCATTGCAAACGAATTCCTATCAGAATTAAGGGATATTCACCGTCAAAAAGACAGACTAAAATTTAGAAAAAATTTAGAGAGGTTGGGAAATATTTTTGCTTATGAAATCAGTAAAACACTTGATTTTGAAGCTACTAAGGTAGAAACGCCGTTAGGTGTAGCTGATACATTCAAAGTTAAAAATAGAATCGTGCTAGCGACTATATTACGTGCAGGTTTACCACTACATCAAGGCCTTCTTAATTATTTTGATCAAGCAGACAACGCCTTTATTGCTGCATATCGTCGCAACCATAAGGATGGAACTTTTGAAATCAACATGGAATATATTACTTGTCCAAACCTTGAAAATGTGGACCTCATCCTAGTTGACCCAATGTTGGCTACAGGGTCTTCTATACAACAATCTATTGAGGCATTAAAAGAGTTTGGCAAATATCGTTCTTTACATATTGTAACCTTAATTGCCAGTAGTTATGGTCGTAAACAAATTAAACGGTTTTTTCCTAAAGCACACTTGTGGATGGCTGCTGAAGACGAAGAATTAACAGCAAAATCATATATCGTACCTGGTTTGGGCGACGCTGGTGATTTAGCTTTTGGTAATAAACTTCAAGAGTAGTCGTCACATGAGTATCAAATTTAATGCGCCCGTCATTCTCAGTTTTTCTTTGATTTGTACCATGGTGTTTTTTGGAAATATCTTATTCTTGGATTCCATAATGCCCTTTTTTACTGTCTATGATTCCATTAATTGGGCAAACCCTTTTTCCATTGCTACATTAGTGACACATTCCGTTGGACATGGTAGTATCGAACATTTACTAGGCAACCTGACCTTTATCTTACTTCTTGGACCAATCATTGAAGAAAAATACGGTTCTTCTAATACTTTATTTATGATATTATTTACTGCACTCGTCACTGGTATCATCAATGTTATGTTTTTTAATACTGGACTTATGGGCGCTAGTGGCATCGTTTTTATGTTTATTCTCCTAGTTTCTTTTACCAATGTTAAGTCTAGCCAAATTCCTGTTACCTTTATACTTGTTGCTCTATTGTTTATTGGAAAAGAAGTGCTTAACTCCATCCAAAACAATCAAATATCAGAATCAGCCCACATCATTGGCGGTATTTGCGGAAGTGTTTTTGGATTTACTCTAAGAGCCGGGCGGGCTATTTAATCACTTTTATCGTGTGAGTTTTGTTGGAGGTGCCAATTTCCAATAAGTAACAACCATTAATTAATTCTCTTGTATTAAGTAAAAACTCACCTACTCCTGATAAAAATTGGTATGATGCCAATTGTCTTCCAGCTATATCCAATAATTCAATGGATACTATATCCCTGTTTTCATTCGAAATCGTCACAAAATCACCTGCAGGGTTAGGATAAACACGAATGAGTTGGTCATTGGTTAAATCTTCATTGGCCACCACATCGGATAATTCAATATTGTCCAATAATATAACATCATTTTTGTCATTAATGGCTGATGTGCCATCATGTCGAGAAGTAAAAGCTACTAAACGAAAAACACCTTTAAACCCTTGAGGAAGAAAATATTCGTAGAAATTAGATTCACCCACAGATTGGTTTTTTATTGGTTCTGGATAAAATGAATTACCTTCTGAAATAAATTCGAGTTTTAAAATGGTCGAATTACCTTCCAATTCTGGGAAGGTGCTGTAATAATTTGACCTGAACTGTCGCATATTAAACCTTAATAAGGGTTTCATAAATCCAGATACATCGAGACAAGTTTCAGCAACCGTAAATTGTGCTAAGCCACCATTGACATTTTTAAAATTGTCTTCTTTGCCCAAACAGGGTGCGTTATTGGTAGAAAAATTGGTTTTGGTTCTAAAATAATACTCCTCCTCAAATAAAAACCTCGACTGTGGCGAGTTATGTTTAAAATCTTCATCAAAAGAACTATCACTAAAGGTGTATTTTTTACTTGATTCCACAACGCCCTTTTCTACTACAGTGTATAAGGAAGAATTGTTGGTTGTGTCTGAGTCAATGTTGGCCAACATCTTATAAGCAAAATTTATGGATTGCCAGTCGTAAGGGATTGTAGCCGTGATTTGGGCCTCATTTCTGGGAGCCAAAGCAATTTCTGTCGTACGTGAAAAAGGATACACAGTATTATTGTCCTTGTTAATCACATCTACAGTGATCGTTTCTCCTTTTGGAGAGGTAAAACAACTGTTGTTTCTCACCCGAATCGTAAAGACCAGGTCATTGGTGAAACAATCAACTTCTTTATGTGATATTCCAGAAATTTGCAAATCAACGCCAGAAGTAGCATAGTTCTGAAAATACAAATAAAAACGATTATTGCTCTGGACATGGTCATTGTGTAATAAATTCATCTCCAATGAATAAAACTCCGTTTTGTCTATAACCACATATTCTGGTATGGCAATCATTCTTATAGAATCCGGAGGTAGGGCTTCGGGCAATACTAAATCTTTTTCTATGGTCAAACCATTTCTGATAATATTCATTTTCAAAATATGTCCTTTAGGATATACTATAGTTCCTTTATTTGAAATAAATACATTGATTTCGGGATGTTGTCCTTTATAACATGTGTAAAAATTATTAGGATCGTTTTTAATCTTGGCTGTCAATACCAAATCGTCAAAATTTTCAATAGGTATTCCTATATAAGGCAAACCAACCGCCTTCCATGCTTCGATCAAAGACTGGTATTGAGGACTATTTTTACCAAATAAACTTTCACATGCTAGTTTGGAATATTCAAACATATCGGGATAAGTAGAAGTTGGTTGTAAATACGACCTCTGGCACAAAAAAACGATATCTAGGACATTTTGAATAGCGACAGGATTGACCAAGTAACTAGTATCTAGTTCATTTTTACCCGACCCACCTTCTACCATCAAATAAAACCAGTGATTTAACACACCACTATTGCTATGAACACTTCCACCGTCGCGCCAATGTTTGCCTTTATACATTTTTGGGTTATTGTAAACGTTTGGATCTAACATCGATCTGAAAGGCTTGGCAAAACGAGTTGCTACAATTTCATGACCTACTTCCCAATTAAAATCTGTTGAGTCCTCCATATATTCCAAGGCTTTGCCTATGATATCACTAAACGATTCGTTTAATCCGCCTGACTCACCAGAATAAATCAGTTTAGCATTGTCTGACGTAATACCATGCGCAAATTCGTGTCCAACGATACTCAAGGTAGTCAAAGGATGATAATGACAATTTCCATTCCCAAAAGAAGCATTCTGGTTATTCCAAAAAGCATTGACCAAATCAGCTCCATTATTGATATTTGCACGGGCTATCATCGATCTTCCATTTCCGTCTATTCCAGAATAATTAAATCGATTGATAAGAAAATCGTAAAATTTCATGGTACAATAATGGGCATCGTAGGCAACCTGGCCCAATTTAACATTGTCCGGTTTTTCCCAATTATTGTCGTCATCCGAAAGCAAAATATCTCCTGTTACGGTATTTAAAAAAGTTGTATTGCCATTTCCTCTGGTGACATCTCTTAAAACATATTTGTTGGGCTCTACTTGTTCTGTGTCTATATCCACATCACCATAATGATAACTTGGAGCTACACCTTTCGGATTTAAATTACAAACCAAGTTTTGGTGAAAAATAACACCCCCAGTCTTTGCATCCACAATAAATTGTTCCATTTTGCCCAATTCATCATTTGATAAGTGTAGATCAAATGCCAAACAATATTTTCCCGATTGACTAGGAAAAAATCGGTCAATAATAATAGTTTGGTTTGATATGAGTTCAACATCTTTTTTATGTGATATTCCACCATCAATATCCTGTAAAAATGAAGGAATAAGGCTTTGGAAAACTTCCTCTACTGTTTTAATTTGTTCTACGTCAACCGCTATATTTTTTGCTATCGAGCCTGTAGCATGGTGAATTTTCCCTGCTACAGAGTGTAACGTCATACTGTGACCAAACACAGGAATATTTTTATAATATTGATGATATTTTTTATGGTCAGCGGTAAACTTTGAAAACCCACGATTTTCAAGGATCATTTTACTTTCATCCGTAAGCCCTAAATCCGTCTTATATTCGTCAAAAAAGTTGACAAAATTGACGGTCTTATGTGGATAAAAAACTAGGGGACTGACCTTAGATATCGATTGTGCGTCTATTAAAACCGGCAAACAAAATAATACTATGAACAATATTGCGCTCCTCATGCTAAATAAAATAATTTTTCAGGAATGTATAAATAACGACCAAATATACCAATAAATAGGTTTTTTTAACAAGGATGTTAAAAATAATATAATACAATGTAAGATTGATACAAAATGAATATTCAAAATGTCTAATCAATAATATATTTTTTAACGAATAAATCAACATATATGAAAACTTTACTTTACACTCTAGCATTGTTTTTGTCACTTGCTTCATGTAAGTCTGTTGGCAAATTGGTTGAAAAAGGTAAATACGACGAAGCCTTTTCCCACAGTTTGGATTACTTCAAAGGATCTAAAAAACGTAAAACCAATGATGTTCAAGCGTTTGAGAGAGCTTATAAAGCCCTCAACGAACGAGATTTGGTGGAAATCGAAAGAATGCAGACTTCATTTAGACCTGAAAATTATAGTCGCATCGTAGGTATTTATGAAAAAATGATGCGAAGACAATCGTCTGTAAAATCAATCCTACCTATAATTAGTGAAGATGGTTATGAAGCAGTTTTTAGCATGAATGATTATACATCTTCTCTTAAAAATGCTTCAAACGGAGCGGCCGATTTTCATTACAATAAAGGATTAGATTTATTACAAGAATCTAAAAGATATGGCGATAAAAACAAAGCTAGATATGCTTATGATGAATTCAATCGAGCTGATGATTTTGTTTACAATTTTAAAAATATTGCTACCTTAAAGGAGGAAGCGCTTAGGTATGGTCATAAATTGATCCACTTTGAAGTGTACAATAAAATTGACGGAAGAGCTGGTATTGATATGGATAGGATATTGTGGAATTATGCAGTAGGCAAGCACGATGATATGTGGCATACTTTCAGTTTTAAGGAAGAAAATGACGAGGATAATGCAGATATTACAATTTTACTAGAAATCCATCATTTGAATATTAGTGCAGAAATCGAAAACAACCACCACTTCACTGAGTCTAAAGAGATTTTAGTAAGAACCGACAAATGGGTTGAAAAGAAAGACTCCATTCTAGTGGAAAAAGAAAAACAATATTTTGAAATAGTCACAGCCAAAATAGTCGAAACTTTTAGAGAAAAAGCAGCCACACTTGAAGGTGGAATTCGGATAATCGACCACGCTAAAAAGACCGTAATCACCGATAAACCTATCGCTGTACACTTCAATTTTAACGATAGAGGTATGGTGTATTTTGGTGATCATCGAGCTTTAAATGAAGAAACCAAAAAAAGATTGGATATTAATTTAGACAACTTTCCTATGGATTCTGATATCGTAGAATATCTCGTGAGTCAATATAAAAACATCATTCCAAACGAAATTAAAAGAGTTAAATCTTGAGTATTTACACTTTTCACCCCTTGTTTTATTAAGCAAGGGGTTTTTTTTATAATTTTTTTTACTTTAAGTTCAATGCGAATACTACCTGATTTTATAAGTTTTATACATCTTAAAATAAAAATATGATAAAAAATGCCTTATTTTGAAATTAAAGATTGTTTACTACAAAAAAATAAACCTATATTTGCATCTTATACATAATTTTATTTAATCAAATTTTTTCCCTATCGAGTAAAATATTTACACTTTTTATATTTTCAATTTTTTCGTTGACCATAAAATAGTGTAAATATGCGTATGCACAAGATAGCTGATCAAGATTTGATTACTTTATACCAGGGCGGCAATAATCAAGCTTTTGAAGTGTTGTTAAACCGACACAAAGATAAAATTTTCACTTCTATATATCTTTTTGTTAAAGATACCGAAACAGCAGAAGATCTTTTTCAAGAAGTTTTTATTAAAATTGTCGACACCCTTCGCAAAAATAAATATAATAACGAAGGAAAGTTTTTGCAATGGGCCATGCGGATTGCTTACAACATGTGTGTAGACCAATTTAGAAAGTCTAAAAAGATTTCAAAAGTATCGCCAACAGAATCCTTTGATATTTTCAATATTATAGAAAATAAAGACGATAACGTCGAAGAAAAAATTGTCAAAAGTACGATGCACGAACAACTTCGTACGCTGGTTGATCAACTTCCCGACGAACAAAGAGAAGTGATTATCTTAAGACATTATGGAGATATGAGTTTTAAAGAAATTGCGTTGATGACACAAGTAAGTATTAATACTTCTTTGGGTAGAATGAGATATGCACTCATCAATTTACGTAAAATGATGCTAGAAAAAGAAGCTGCTTTTTTGGATTAAATCAATATATCACTAATTGGGACGAAATTTTGTCCCAATTTTTTTTCTACCCTTAAACTAGAACTGCTGTATCATCAATATTATTTCTGTATTTAAAAAAAAGACATATTATAATCCTTTTTCTTAGTCAAGTACAGGATTCCAGTTGGAAGTTACCGTTGTTCGAAGGCTGCGACTTCGATCCATTTTTATACGAATTTGTAATTTGTCCTTCCTAGTACCTTATAATAGTTCTAATTTACTCCCAATTAGGCCCAGTTTATTCATGTGATCCTTCGCCCTATAATTGTAAAATCCTCTCCTTTCATTACATTGTAAAAGATATATTAAATTCTGCCAAGGAAAAAATTCTTACCTTTGAAAATATTTCTCAAGGAAAATCTCTTTATTCCAGATGCGATTCTATTTTATCATATCACTCCTTTTTAGTTACTTTTTATCATTGGTTGCTCAACCCGTTTTCCCTGAAAATGGTGTTGTTTTCAATGATAAAGTCATACCTAAAATTTATATATCTATTGATCAAGATTCATTTAATTTACTTTTCCAACAAGAAAATTTACAAAGCAACCACGAATATCCGGCCGACTTTATTTGGGATGATGGAACAAACAAAGACACCATTCGACAAGTTGGTTTCAGATTAAGAGGCAAATCATCCCGCTTTTCGGCTAAAAAATCTTTCAAAATAAAATTTGATCACTTTGGTAGTGGTACATTTTATGGTCTCGACGAACTAAACATCAACGGCGAACATAATGATCCGTCCATCATGCGTTCAAAACTGTGTTGGGACTTGATGCGGTTTGCTGGCATAGAAGGTTCGAGGTCCAATCATGTTGCCTTATTTGTAAATGGGGTTTATATTGGTTTGTATATGAATGTAGAACATGTCGACCGCACCTACCTTCGAAGTCGATCCAAAGATCCCGATGGCCAATTGTTTAAATGTTTTTATGGTGTAGATCTAACCTATCTAGGGGATAATCCTCCCTCCTATAGTACCGAGATTTATGAACCTGTCAATAATAAAAACAACCCTGATTACAATTCTTTTACGGCTTTCTTAAAAGTTTTAAACACGCCCAATGACCCAAATTTTAGATGCAAACTAGAAGAAAAATTGGATGTCGACGATTATTTAAAAAGACTGGCCATAGAAATACTAACCGGTCACTGGGACAATCCTGTGTACAATAAAAACAATGCTTATCTGTATTATAACCCTAAAACAGGAAAATATCAACTTTTTAGCTATGATGTAGACAATTCCTTTGGTATCGATTGGTTTAACATCCCTTGGCACGAAAGAAACGTCTATGATTGGGCAAAATCAAACGAAGCTCGTCCCATATACGACATCATACACAAAATACCAGAATACAAACAAAGACTTGGTTATTACATTGAGACGTTTACTCGTGACTTTTTTAACGAAGATTTTATCAAAAATCATGTGAACCCTTTGATAAACAGAATTGCGCCATTTCGCTCCAATGACCCTTTTGCTCCATTGGATTATGGATATAGTTTTGTCGATTTTTTACACTCTTATGAAAATGCATTGGGGCATCATGTGAAAAACGGCTTGTTTGAATATGTTCGACTGCGAAATTCTTCCGCTAAAATCCAAATAGGAACACCTAACCCTGCTCCAATTATTGAAAACCAATCTGTCACTTCTTACGACCAAAAAGTATCCATTTATGTTGATGTAGACCATAAAAATCAAGTGGAATTAATTTTTTACTATCGTGTGAATAACAGTACCTGGTCTTCTCAAATCCTAAAAGATGACGGCAACGATTTTGATGAAAAAGCAGGAGATGGAAGGTACCATTGGCAGTTTACCTTGACGGGAAAAAATAAAGTAGACTATTATTTTACTGCTTCTAATCTACAAAATCAATTCTCAAGACTACCTTTTTGTGGTGAATTTAGCCAAGAACACGGCTTTAACACTACACCAAGATTAGTCATTAACGAATTTATGGCAGAAAACACGACGATACCCGATAATGCCGGAGAATATGACGACTGGCTTGAAATCTACAATGCTGACGATGATTCAGTGTTTTTAGGGGACAAGTTTCTTACAGATAATCCTAGTAGGCTAGATAAATGGAAAATGCCGGAGATAACCTTGCCTCCAGGGGGTTTTATCCTTTTTTGGGCGGATGAAGACCAAGATCAGGGAGATTACCACACCAACTTCAAACTCAGCAAAAATGGAGAGTTTTTAGGCATTTATGATGCTCAATCCAACAATTTTGCGCCAATAGACACCTTTTCGTTTGGATCTTCATCAAGCAATGTGTCATACGGTCGCTATCCTGACGGTGTAGGGCCTATCATTCGCTTAAATAGCCCCACTCCTGGAAAAAGTAATGTCACCTCTTCCCTTTCTAAACCAGATAACTTGACATTTACGATTTATCCAAACCCTACTTCAGATTTTTTTAGGTTGGAAGGAATAACCGAATCGTGTACTGTTTTAGTGTACGACATGACAGGAAAGTTAAAAATATCCTACAAGGTCGACAATCCACAAATCTGGACGTGTCCTTTCGAAAAATGGCCGAGTGGAACATATGTCATTCAGGTAAATGTGGCTGGAAAAATATCAGCGGTTACTTTGCAAAAATTATAGTCTATAACTACATTGGTACTACATTAGTCGTTTTCTATGGTTTATCCAAATATTAATTCATTGCTTCTTAAGATGATTTTTTATTTATTAAAAAGGGTTAGTCAGCCAAAAAAAAATTGGCTGTCTGGGGCAAATTGCTAATCGGAGTCAATACCTTTTAAATTCCTTTCCCATTTTATCAATAGCAATTTGTTTTTCACCCTTGATTGCAAAGGCCACATATTGGTCAGTGGGTGGTGTCAGCATAGCACGATAAACAAAATCGGTGATACGATGTCCGTCTGGGTCTACAAGGGCTTGAATATGATCTCTGCTGACGGCAAACCAACCATTTTGTAATTGTTCTATGCGGGTGTAGTTTTCTTCCGAAATGCGTGTCCCATCAGGTTTGATGAAATACCAATCATTTCCGGTATTGGCTTGCAATAGACTGTCACTATGAGCACAAGGTTGAAGATATTGATACGTAAATGGTAAAATAACGACACCTTCCCGATTGAGGAGACCCCGTTTTTGGTTTTTGGTTGCTATAAACCAGGTACAATACGGACTGGCCATTACATAATCATACAATGGAGGAATAATCATGGTTGAGTTCTGGCCTACAACCCCATAACCAATGCCAGAATGTTTGACAATACACTTATACCCATCACACAAAGGGTTCTTAGGATTAAAAGGAAGAGTGTAAAATATTTTAGTAGGTTTGATATTTGACTTCTGAAAGGTACGGTCATATCTATGATATTGCCACACGATAGAGTCCTTTTGTGCGTCGATAAACGGCCATCCGCCTGATTGTATTCGGTCATAAATAGGCTCTAAGAGTAAGGTGTCTGGTATTTTGAGCAATCCTTCCAAATGTCCGACACAAACTTTTGAATAATCTCCGTACAAGTCTTCAATTCTGTCAAATCCGCGATCCAAAATAATTTGGTTTTGTTTGTTCATGATTACCCATTTGTCCCCTTCCGTTACTGCATAATACCCTTTTCCTACATGTTTAATTCCTTCATACTTTATATCTATGAGTACTCTTCCGTTGGGATTGATCACGCCATATTTTCCATTCTTTTTTGCCCACAAACCGATAAGTTCTTGATTCTTTGCCTTTTCCAACCATAGGTTTTCATCCCGCTCAATGGAAAATCCTTCATTTCTTTCAATCATTTCATATTCACCAAAAGGGATCAACACTTGATTGAGATCATCAATGACACCATATTTGCCATTGAGTTTTGTAATCATAAAAGAACAAGGAGTTCTTTCGAGGTTTTCATAAATGACCGGAATACGCACAGAACCATCGGGATTGTTGAATCCGTGGAGTTTTCCTTGTTGGACAAATTCTATTTTACCTTTTTTCCAATCTTGTATTTGTTGTGCAGTAGGTTCTTTCACCTCCTCAAGTTCTTGAGCCGTCAATACCAAGGGAAATAAAAAAATCAGGATGATTCTTAACATTATGTGATGAGTATTTTTGGATTATTTTTTAAGAATATTTTGTAAAATTATAAAATTCTTTGAGGTAATCAATTGCTTTTTTCGTTCAAATTATACGACCCATTTTCCCATAACTTTATCCATTTCTTCTTCAGAAAGTGTATTACCCTCTTCGACATCTTTCAAACCTTGCTGAATTTTATCCACAATCAACAATCTTTCAATGAGTTGGTCAAGAGTAAACTGTTCAGGCATTTCTTTTAATTGTTCATCTACCACTTCTTTGGTAAGCATAATGTAAAAATTTAAGGTCAAGTTATTGGATAATAAGCAAACGCTACAGACAAATTAATGGTTCTTTAATTTAAGTTACATGCCAAAATAAAGCATTTTAAACATGTGTGTCGTTCTTTGAGCTAACCCAATGACTAAGATCACATTTTTTTTAATACCTCCCACGCTCACTTACCACTTAAAAATTTTAAAAAATTCCGTACTTTTGTGGCTCTAAAAAAGAATCACCTCTATATGAGCAACCAAAAAATTATATATACCATTACGGATGAAGCCCCCGCATTGGCGACTTTCTCCTTATTGCCCATCGTAAAAGCATTCGCCAAAGTGGCTAATATTGATGTTGAAACCAGGGATATCTCGCTTGCTGCCCGAATTTTATCGCAATTTGCCGATATACTTCCTTCTCAACAAAAAGTAAAGGATGACTTGTCGGAATTGGGCAAATGGGTTCTGTTACCAGAGGCTAATGTAATAAAACTTCCCAATGTGAGTGCTTCTATTCCTCAATTGAAAGAAGCTATCACCGAATTACAATCCAAAGGTTATGCCATTCCTAACTATCCCGAAGAAGCAAAATCAGCTAAAGAAAAAGAGATTCTTGAAAAATATAAAAAAGTTACTGGTAGCGCCGTTAATCCCGTTCTTAGAGAAGGAAATTCAGACCGTAGAGCACCAAAGCCAGTGAAAATGTATGCCAAATCACACCCTCACTCAATGGGTGCTTGGTCACCCAACTCAAAATCTCATGTGTCAACCATGAAAAAAGGTGACTTTAGACACAATGAAATTTCTATAACACTTGACAAAGCTACCAACGTAAATATTGAATTTGAAAGCAGCCGAGGTAAAAAAACGGTACTAAAAACTGGTATAGCTCTATTACCTGGAGAAATCATCGATGCTTCTTTTTTAAGTAAAAAATTGCTGATTTCCTTCCTAAATAAACAAATCGCCGACGCAAAAAATAAAGATGTCCTGTTTTCTCTTCATATGAAGGCAACCATGATGAAGGTATCTGATCCCATCATTTTTGGACATGCCGTCCAGAGTTTTTTTAAACCTGTTTTTGATAAATACAAAAACGTTTTTGATAAACTCGGCGTAAATGTAAACAATGGTTTTGGAGACTTATTATCCAAAATAGAACAACTTCCGCAAAAAGAAAAAACTGAAATTCTTAAGGATATAAACCAGGTTTATGCTGATGGACCCGAATTAGCCATGGTAAATTCTGATAAAGGTATCACTAATTTACACGTTCCCAGCGACATCATCGTCGACGCATCTATGCCCGCCATGATTAGAAATAGTGGACAAATGTGGAATAAAGAAGGAAAATCTAAAGATACAAAAGCCGTCATTCCTGATAGTAGTTATGCAGGCATCTATGAAGCTGTCATTCAGTTTTGTAGAAAAAACGGGGCTTTTGACCCTAAAACGATGGGTACAGTGCCAAATGTAGGCCTGATGGCTCAAAAAGCCGAAGAATACGGCTCACACGATAAAACATTCGAAATTCCTTTAAACGGTGTGGTTAGAGTAATCGACGAAAATGGCCATGTTTTGACGGAACATAAGGTTTCCAAAGGCGACATTTGGAGAATGTGCCAAGTCAAAGACGCTCCGATTCAAAATTGGGTTAAACTTGCCGTCAATCGAGCTAGATTAAGCAAAACACCCGCTGTTTTTTGGTTGGATATCAAAAGGCCACACGATAGAGAGCTGATCAAAAAAGTAGAAAAATACTTACAAGATCACAACACCAAAGGTCTAACCCTCAAAATTCTTTCACCCATTGAGGCCACTAAGTTTTCAATAAAGAGAATGAAAGCAGGAAAAGACACCATCTCTGTCACGGGCAACGTGTTGAGAGATTATAACACGGATTTATTTCCTATACTCGAATTAGGTACCAGTGCCAAAATGTTGTCCATCGTTCCTTTAATGAATGGAGGTGGTCTTTTCGAAACAGGTGCCGGAGGTTCAGCACCTAAACATGTAGAACAATTAGTCGAAGAAAATTATTTGCGTTGGGACTCCCTAGGTGAATTTTTGGCCTTGGCGGTATCCTTAGAACATATGGCCGAAACTTCAGGTAATAAAAAAGCAGCTATTTTAGCCGCCGCCTTAGATGAAGCGACCGAACAACTACTCAACAACGATAAATCGCCGTCAAGAAAACTTGGTGGCATCGACAATCGAGGCAGTCATTTTTATCTTGCTTTATATTGGGCCTTAGCCTTAGCAAAACAAAATAAAGACGTTTCTTTAAAAAATAAATTTACGCCCATCGCAGCAAAACTCCAATCTGAAGAGAAAAAAATTGTGGCAGAGTTAATCAGCGTTCAAGGCAAACCCGCAGAAATTGGCGGTTATTATATGCCCGATGCCCAAAAAGCAGCTCATGTAATGCGACCAAGTAATTTATTGAATCAAATCATTGAAACGCTTTAAAATGAAGCACGACATTGATGTCGGTAATTTTTTGAAACATTATCACACATTAAATGGTTTTAAACTGCTATTGATTGTCGTTTAACATGTTGTCGGCGACATTATTATCAAAACATTAAAGGATTAAATTTATACAATGGATATATTAAGCTATGCTTTTCAACTCATATTAAGTCTCTCTATTTTAGTTGTTTTACATGAATTTGGTCACTACCTTCCGGCAAAATGGTTTAAAACTCGGGTAGAAAAATTTTACTTGTTTTTTAACCCAAAGTTTTCCTTATACAAAAAACAAATTGGAGAAACAGAATGGGGTATCGGCTGGATTCCGTTTGGCGGCTATGTAAAAATAGCTGGAATGATTGACGAATCTATGGATAAAGAACAAATGGAACAACCTGCACAACCTTGGGAATTTAGATCAAAACCAGCTTGGCAAAGATTAATCATTATGGTCGGGGGTGTAACGGTAAATTTCCTTTTAGGAATATTTCTTTTTGCAATGATTATGTTTATCTGGGGACAAACTTACGTTAAAACAGCCGATGCAAAATACGGGATCGCTGTTGATTCTATGGGAATGAAGTTGGGTTTAATGGATGGTGACCTTGTCTTGGCTTGTGATGCTTTAAAAATAGAAAAAGTTGAAGCAGGGCTTGTTCTAAAAGAAATAGTGCTACAAGATGCTAAACAGTTGACGGTATTGCGCAATGGACAAGAGGTAAAACTATCAATTCCTGATGGATTTGCCAAGGAAGTAACTAAATATGAAAACAAAGGAAAAACCTTATATCATCTGAGGATGCCTTTTGAAATGAAATCCGTGACAAAAGGTGGCAATGCTGAAAAAGCCGGTTTATTAGACAATGATAAAATTTTAACGGTAGAAGGTGAGCCCGCCGTTTATTTACATGATTTTAGACAATTTCTATCGTACAAAAAGGGCAGCACTGCTTCTTTCCAAATTGTAAGAAACGACAAGGATACAATTTTGTTAGATATCCCTGTCGACGAAAAAGGAAATATTGGCATTGGTCTAGAGTCTTTTGAAAAATATATTCCAATCTCAAGGCAAACTTATGGATTCTTAAGTGCCATCCCAAAAGGGTGGAGTATGAGTGTCAATTTCCTAGGAGATCAACTTAAGGCTTTTGGCCAAATGTTTAGCGGCAAATTGAAAGCTAAAGACAACCTTGGCAGTGTATTTTCTATTGCCACCATGTTTGATGCAAGTTGGGATTGGGAACAATTCTGGAGAATAACTGCAAGTCTTTCCATATTATTAGCTTTCTTTAATTTACTGCCTATTCCAGCTTTAGATGGCGGATATGTATTGTTTTTATTTTGGGAAATCATTACCGGAAAAGCACCAAATGATAAATTTATGGAAGTAGTCACTTATGTTGGCTTTTTAATTCTTATGGCTCTTATGGTTTATGCCGTTGGTTTGGATATATCCCGTTGGTTTTAATGCTGTATCATGAGCCAAAATTACTTTGAATTTTATGGCCTCGAACCAGCTTTTTTTCCAGATATGTCTCTGATGAAAAAAAAGTATTACGAGCTTAGTCGGTTATATCATCCTGATTTCTTTTCACGTGAAAGTGATGAAAAAAAAGATGAAGCTCTCCAAAAAAGCAGCGAAAACAGTGTCGCTTATTCTACCCTAACGGACTATTCAAAACGAGTGGCTTACATTCTAAACCTGTTTATTGATTTAAAGGAAGAAGGTACTAAAGCTATGGATCCTGATTTTCTTATGGAAATGATGGACTTTAACGAAAAGTTAGCTGACGCTCAAATAGATGGTGATCAAAAGACATTGGATACTCTTTCGGAAGAATGTCGTATTTTTATGGATAACCTGGATGAAAATATCCGACCTTATATGGATACATTCGATCAAGGTGACCACACAGATTCTTTGCTGAATATCATAAAAGACTATTATTTTAAACGAAAATATTTTTTGCGCTTTAAAGAAAATATTACTAACTTTGCCCGCCTTTAATAAAGACGCCGAAGTGGTGGAATTGGTAGACACGCTGGACTCAAAATCCAGTGCTAGCAATGGTGTGCGGGTTCGAGTCCCGCCTTCGGTACAAAAGCCCTTCAACTTACTGAAGGGTTTTTTTTTGCTTTACCTTGAAAACCGCTAAGCGACTTCCATGGATGTACAAAATCGATACTTGACCTTGATGGAAGCCGTTGAAGAGGAAAGAAAGGCAGAAGAGAAGTTCTATACATCCATTGGAGACCAAAAAACATTACAAGAAAAAATAGAAGGTGGTTTTGTTTGGTATCCCATAGAAATAGCCAATATTCACTATGCACTTGGTGAAAATATTGAAATAAAAATTAAACAAAAAAACCTGACTGCAAATGGATTTCAACACAAATTTAAAGTTGGAATATCTATTCAAATGTTTAACTCACAACCAGGCACCAACGCCATCAAAGGTGTGATTTCAAGCCTACAAAAAAATGCCCTGTCGATATTGACCAACGTTGAAAAGGATGTGATTGAATCATTTGAAAGTGGTCTTACGGGCATCGAAATCATCTATGATGAAAAACCTTACCAAGTGATGAAAAAAGCGATTCATCAGGTCATGAATTCTAATAATCTCACGATTCAAGTACTACGAAAAGCCCTAGAGGTTAAATCTATCCCTGACAATTTGATTCCTGAACGGGAATTATCTATTTTGCCTTCGAATAATGGCGGTTTAAATGATTCTCAAAACCAAGCAGTTTTGACAGCGACTAAATCGAGGTTTATGTCGATCATTCATGGACCTCCAGGCACCGGGAAAACAACAACCTTAGTTGAATTAACAAAATCTCTACTAAAAAAAGAAAAAAGAATCTTGGTATGTGCCGCAAGTAATAATGCGGTTGATGTACTGGCTACAAGGCTTCATTTTGCTGGATTAAAAGTGTTGAGAATTGGTAATATTACTAGGATACACGACGAATTGGCAGATCTAACCATTATCGAAAAACTAAGAAACCATCCCGAATGGTCTAATATAAAAAAGGTAAAAATTCAAGCAGAACAAATCTTTAGCCAAGCCTCAAAATTTAAACGTTCTTTTGGTCCACAAGAAAGAGAAGAAAGAAAGCGTTTAAAAAAAGAGGCTTATGATTTGAGAAACTGGGCAAGAGAGCTTGAAAATAGGCTTTCTGACGAAATCCTATGTAACACTGAGGTAGTGGCTACTACGCTCATTAGTGCAAGCCATTCTCTAATAGAAAAGCTTTATTTTGATACTGTCATCATCGATGAAGCCTCACAAGCTTTGGAACCAGAATGCTGGGTAGCTATGCTTAAAGCCAAAAGGGTCATTTTAGCGGGAGACCATCTACAACTTCCTCCTACAGTCAAAAGTCAAGAAGCTATAAAAAAGGGTTTGGAAATCACAATATTGGATATAATGGCAGAATCATTAGCTGAATCAAGTCTCCTTAATGTTCAATACAGGATGAATGACGTCATTCTTGGTTTTCCGAATCAACAATTTTACCAAAACAAATTATCTTCATTTACCAATATTAAACAACGGTATTTACCAAATGACGAAGCACCTCTTGTTTTTATCGACACAGCCGGATGTGGATTTGAAGAAACCATAAACCCTAAACAAATTAGCTATAAAAATGAAGGAGAATATTTTATTTTGAGGGAATATCTCTTACATAAGGCAGAAATTTTAGTAGGTGCTTCCATCGGCATTTTAAGTCCCTATGCAGAACAAGTTCGGTATATAACAGAAGAAGTATCTGAAGATGATAGTACCCACTTATTTCAATTAGAAATAAATACTATTGATGGATTTCAGGGGCAAGAAAAAGACGTTATTATTATATCATTGGTTCGTTCTAATCATAGAAGTGAAATTGGCTTCCTCAAAGATGCTCGTAGATTAAACGTCGCAATGACAAGAGCACGAAAAAAACTCATTATTATAGGAGATTCTGCCACCATTGCTGCACATCCTATGTACAACGACCTAATAGTGTTTATTGAAAAAAACGGGACTCTAGACTCCGGATGGAATTATATGAGTTTTTCATAAATTACTACATAAGCTAAAAAAATTGGTTTATTTTTAAGCTATTAACCATATTGCTTCTATTTATCTTAACTACATTCAACCTTTGTTCTACCTACTAATATATTTTCCATCACATAATTGCCATCAAAATCGGGTGTGGTAAAAATTAAGGGCTCAGATCCTACTACGAATAATTCAGCTCCCATTAATGGTTCTTTAGTATCAATGTCAATTACGAATCCCAGACTGTTTGCATAAGTTGCTGCCCAAAAAGGCTATTTGTAGAAATCAGCGTGAAAATAATGGAATTAAATGTTGCTAGTTTCTTACTTTCAATTTTTAGCTTGAGGAGATATCAAATAGAAAACTATAGGTGGATATACTTAAGTCAAGTTTCATCCAACCAGGAATGCTTATATTTTTGGAATATATAGTTTTACTAAAATCAACAAAAAAGTATACAATAGTAATACAAATAGCAATTATTTCAACATTAAAAGTTTATTCTATTATTATTATCTCGATTTTAATCTAATATTTGTTTAAAACACCCAAAATAATACCAAAATCATTTACAATTATATCAAATGATCTTTTTTCCTACACATTATTTTGAATCCCGCATTCATTTCATTTTTTAAAATGACCAAACTCCAAAAATTCCATCAAGTTTTGATTGCCGTAAATGTTCGAATTCATATAGAAAAGTCTTCCAAATGTTGACCTGTAATGGGTGAACAAATGGACATATTAGTAGCAGAATTTCACCTCTGTAAAATCTACTTAACACTAATTTAACAACAAAAAAGATACTTTTTTTTAGCCTCTGCGTTTTTAGCACTATATTTGCATTGTATTATTGTAACAAACAATATTTTATAAACCATAAATTAGATATAAAATGAAACCATTGATTTTACTTGTTTTTGCTTGTTTACTTAGTTTAAACAGTTTTGCACAAAGCACTGACAAGGCACCTGTTCCTGTTCAAGTTGAAGCAGATAAGGCAAAAGTAAAAGAAGCTATTTCTCCAGTTGCTGCACCAGTTCAAGTTGAACAAGAAGTGGAAAGGACAAATGCTAAAATGACCTTCGAAACAACCATCGTTGATTATGGTACTATTCAACAAAAAGGTGAGCCATTGAGAACGATCAAATTTACCAACACGGGTACTGATCCTTTGATAATTAAAAGTGCTCATGGTTCTTGCGGATGTACTGTTCCAACTTTCCCAAGAGATCCAATTATGCCAGGTCAAAGTAGTGTGATTGAAGTTAGATATGATACTAATAGAATTGGTAAAATCAACAAATCTATCACTATAACTACAAATGAAGGACCAGACAAACACATCTTACAAGTTGTAGGAGAAGTCTTAAAGTTAGAAGAAGAAAATGCAGTTCCTTCTTCAAATCCAAGTGTAATTAAAGGATAAAATTTTGTCCTAAGAAATAAAAAGGCTTCCTTGCTTAGTGTAAGGAAGCCTTTTTTTATATGTATAGGTACTATAGAAAAGTAGGAAAGTTGAATATATAAAAATGGAAACCAGTAGAACCAGTTTCCATCATATAATAACAAAACAATCGTAACATGATTGGCAACTTCTTTTATAAGACGATACATTTTAAACATTGGTTGGAATTCATTCTAACAATATTTAAATTTTTATTTATTTTAAAGGAAACTCAGGAGGTTTTTTATATTATCATGTTCAATGAATAAACCTGCACCATACAACCTCTGTGAAGGATAAAGTAACCTACTTGTGTTCCATTCATATTACAAAAAATATTTATATCTTTGCTACTTAAATTGGAATTCTATGATGGAACAATTGATCAGTGCTTTTCCGAAACAAATCAAAGAAGCAATTGAAATCAGTGGAAAATTATCACTATCCCTGTCAAAAAAAGACATTAATCAAGTGATTATTGTGGGTATGGGCGGCTCTGGTATAGGAGGTGATTTTGTTCAAAGTATCTTATTTGATGAATGCCCTGTACCCATTATGGTAGTTAAAGGATATGAATTACCTGCTTTTATCCAGTCAAATACCCTTGTACTCATTTCATCTTATTCTGGAAATACAGAAGAGAGTCTTTCTGCATTACAAATTGCCCTTCAAAAAAAATGTCAGATCGTTTGTTTATCCTCCGGTGGAACGCTTCTTCAAGAAGCTCAAATAAATAAATTGCCCCATGTTTTGATTCCTCCGGGCTGGCCATCTCCCCGTGCTTGCTTAGGCTATTCGATGGTATTACAATTGGCTGTTCTTCAAAAATATAACCTTTCTAAAACGTCTTTGTTGGACTATTTTTTTATAGCCTCTGATTTAATTAAATTTGAACAAGATGAAATTAAAACAAAAGCAAAAGCCATTGCCAAACAACTATTGGACAAAACCATAGTTATATATTCAACTGACCGATATGAACCAGTGGCACTTCGTTTTAGGCAACAACTAAACGAAAACTCTAAAGTACTTTGTTGGCATCACGTTTTTCCAGAAATGAATCATAACGAATTGGTCGGTTGGGGCGAAAATTCGTCAATAGCCGTACTTTTTCTTCGAAATAAAGACGAATTGAAATTGAACGTACAAAGAATGGATATATGTAAAAAAATCATTGCTGCGAAAACAAATACGTTCATCGAAATTTTTTCAAAAGGACAACATAAAATTGAAAAGATGATCTACATGATTCATCTTATTGATTGGATTAGTTTCTATTTGGCCGAATGGAAAAAAATTGACCCCAATGAAATTAAAGTTATTGATTTTTTAAAATCATCGTTAGAGAAAAATAGAATAGTATAACCTTATGGAACACGTAGGAGTCAAATATGATGAAGACAATATAAAGTCCTTAGATTGGAAAGAACATATCAGACTTCGACCTGGAATGTATATAGGAAAGTTGGGTGATGGTTCATCCCAAGATGATGGCATTTATATCCTTATTAAAGAAATCATTGACAACTCTATTGACGAATACGTCATGGGAAATGGAAAAAATATTGACATTGTCATCCAGGAAGGAGTAGTAAAAATAAGAGATTTTGGTCGGGGTATTCCACTTGGAAAAGTAGTTGATTGTGTTTCCAAAATTAACACTGGAGGAAAATACGATTCTAAAGCTTTTAAAAAATCCGTTGGTTTAAATGGTGTTGGTACCAAAGCCGTCAATGCGCTTTCTAAATATTTTAAAGTTCAGTCATTTAGAGATGGAGACACCAAAGTCGCCGAATTTAATGCCGGGGAAGTTGTTGTAGATGCTAAAATTGCTAAAACCTCTGAACCCAACGGAACACTGATGGAGTTTGCTCCAGATGATAGTATATTCAAACATTACAAATTTAGGTCTGAATACATAGAAAACCAACTATGGAATTACGCCTATTTAAATGCTGGCTTAAAACTCAACTTTAACAATAAAACTTTCCTCTCTAAGAACGGTCTTCTTGATCTTTTGGAGAGAAAAACTAATGTTGAAAATCTTTTATATCCTATCATCCATTTAAAAGCGGAAGATATAGAAGTGGCTATTTCTCATAGTACACATTATGGTGAAGAGTACTATTCGTTTGTGAATGGCCAAAATACCACCCAAGGAGGAACACACTTAGGTGCATTCAGAGAAGCATTGGTCAAAACATTACGCGAATTATACAATAAAAACTTTGATTCTAGAGACGTACAATCGTCCATAGTGGCCGCTATAAGTCTAAAAGTCGAAGAACCCGTATTTGAGTCTCAAACAAAAACTAAATTGGGGTCAGTAAATATGGAACCCGAAGGCACAAGTATTCGGAGCTTTGTGATAGATTTTTTGAAAAATCACTTGGATAATTATCTTCGAAAAAACAAAGAGGTTTCTGATGTTATTCTTAGAAAAATCCAACAATCTGAAAGGGAAAGAAAAGAAATCGCTGACATTAAAAAAATAGCCAATCAACGGGCTAAAAAGGCAAATATTCACAATAAAAAATTGAGAGATTGTAGGGCACATTTGACGGATGGTAAAAAAACTGATGAAGAAATAAAACTGGGAACAACCGTATTTATCACGGAAGGAGACTCAGCCAGTGGATCCATAACCAAAGCTCGTGATGTAATGACACAAGCTGTTTTTAGTTTGAGGGGAAAACCCTTAAACTGTTTTGGAATGACAAAAAAGATTGTATATCAAAATGAAGAATTAAACTTATTGCAACACGCCTTGGATATAGAAGACGGAATTGAAAACTTGCGATACAATAGGGTCGTTATTGCTACCGATGCTGATGTCGATGGAATGCACATCCGACTGTTACTACTTACTTTTTTTCTTCAATTTTTTCCTGACTTAGTCAAACATGGGCATTTGTATATTTTAGATACGCCCCTATTTAGAGTTAGGGACAAACAAAAAACATTTTATTGTTACAGCGAACAAGAAAAGCAGAGTGCCATCAAACAACTTCGAGGCAAACCCGAAATCACTCGCTTTAAGGGCCTCGGTGAAATATCTCCTAATGAATTTGAAGACTTCATCGGAGAAAATATCCGCTTAGAGCCAGTTATTCTAGGTGAAAAAACTAAAATAGAAGACCTTCTTTCCTATTACATGGGAAAAAACACCCCCGAAAGACAAGTTTTTATCATCGATAACTTAAAGGTCGAATTAGATGAAGCTATTTCCGAAAATGAGGTCATGGATTTAAATGAACCTGAAGAAGAAATAGCTTAAATTTTCACTACACTTTTATTCCATATAATCTAGATTCATAAAATGAAAATTTTTCTGAATTACAGTGTATCCAAAAGAAAGGCAGCAGTAAAAATCTCACCGCTGCCAACTCAATTATCCACTAAATCCAAATAATACTAAGCAAAAAATGCAATAATATCGATTCCTACTTTAGCTCCGTCTTTAAGTTCTAATTCAATGTACACCAAACCAAAACGGTGATTCATCCGATAAGATATTTTATTAAACACCGGATGGTCGCTTGGGGTAACATGTTCTACCAAAGTCGTTTTAATGTTAAAAAAAGCAAAAGGCCATTCATCAATTCCTGTTTTTTCAGTAATTGTTTTTGTAACCGTTTGCCCTTTGTTATTTAGAATACTATATTGAGTTCCAACACCATCTTCATATTTAATCATAGTCCATGGTTTTCCATCAGTAAAATAATCTAAATATCCTTCAGATGTTATTTTTAGGGTAAAGTCCATTTTTACTTTATTGTCTGGCATTACCGTAAGTGGTCCTAACTTGTAATATTGGCTTAGTTTAGGAATTAAATCCAATGCTTTAATTTTTAAATCATTGGGAATTGAATTTAAATCCATGGTAACGGTGTAAGTGACTTCACCTTTGATGTTGGAGACAACCTTCATTTCCGTCGAACCGATATTACTTCCTTCATAGGTTACATAAACACCAGAAACACTATCAACTTTGGTTAGTAAAATATCTGTATTTCCACCTAATTCAGTGTTGGCATCTTCTTTCGTGCATGATACAGCAGTAAACATACTGATTAATAATAGTACTGGTAAGAACGTCTTCATATTTATATTTTTTAGTTCAAAATTAAACGCAACCAACATGTAAAAAATACAAATTGGTTCATCGTCTATTGCACCTACAAAATTAAGAATAAATCTTCCGTAATGCGAAAATATACCTCATAGTCCAATATGACATCCGTCAATATTCACATTGTACAAAATGGAGTTTTATTCAATACTATAATTCCCTAATTCTCTCATATTTTGGGCAAGAAAAAGAATCTACTCAAATAGGGAAAGTTATATAATCCTTACATCATGCCGTCGTTTTCTTCCCTAGGTTTTTGTGTTTGTTCCCTATCTGATTTTTTTCTATTAAACCTATACGTAAATCCCAATGTAATCTGCCTTTGTCTCCACTGCATATCTGAATAAGAATACATAACACCTGGAATGTTTGCTTCAAAAATCCTTCGTCTTGTATTAAATATGTCATTTACATTAAGGTTAATAGTAGCCTTATCTTTCCAAATATCCTTACTGAAAGCAGTGTTTAAAGTAGGTAAACCAATTGATTTGCCTTGTGCCGTTTTTTGTGGGGCATTGTAAGAAAAATTAATCTGCCAGTCAATTTTGAGTGGCAAAGTATATTTAGAATTAATTCTTGCAAACCAACCAATTGATTCGTTTTCAAGACTAATAACTTTTTCCTCACCTGAAGAGCCAACATATTTAAATTCGCCAGAGTTTTGTTGATTAAATAAATTAAAATTGGCATTAATTCTCCAAGCTTTAATTGGATTATAGTTTATTGTAAATTCAAACCCAAACCTAGTTTCTTCACCAGCATTAATGGGCCCTGAGAAAATTACTGGAACGTCACCAGGAGCCAGTAATTCAGATTCTCTACGAACAAATTGAAAGGCATCTTTCGATACATTGTAATACGTTGATGCATTTAATGTTACCTTTTCCCATCTTTTTAATATACCAAAATCAAAGGCATTTGAAAATACAGGATCAATATCGGGATTACCTTTAAAAATATTTAGGCTACTTCCAATTTCTGAATATGGATTTAAAAACCGGCCCCGTGGTCGCTGAATCCTTTTACTATAACTCAACGACATACCAAAAGTCTCGCTAAATTCATAATTAAGAAATGCACTTGGAAAAAAGTTGCTATACTTTTTATTATTAAAATCGTTGGCTGTAAATTGATTAACGTGAATGTCTGAATCTTCCCACCTCAAACCTAATAGATAGTTAAACTTATTGATCTTACTTCCAAACTGAGTGTATGCTGCGTTGACAAATTCTTTGTATTCAAATACGTTTGAAAAATCACCTTGGTTCACCCAACTGTTGTCAATGAATTTTTCATAAATAAAATCCCTTTGTGACACAGTAAAATTACCTCTGTAGCCTGCTTCTATTCTCGTGTTTTTATTTATGGGTAATACGTAGTCTAATTGGTATAATTGGTTAAACTGTTCAGTGTTAATACCATTTCTTTCCTCTGTTATATCTTGGATTGCAATCAATTCGTCTTCCAAGCTCTTAGAAATTGATACATCAAAAGTTATTTTATGATCTTCCTTTTTAAAATCGTGTTTAAAATTAGAGGAAAATTCCAACGATTCATCTGTCCCGGTTCCATCATTATATCGAAATGTTGAGTTTTGATATGACTTATATTGATCAAAAAAATCAAGCTGGGTCGTTGTCAAATCATTTTCATCAGTGTTGCGGTATAAAAACATATTTGTCCATGTAGTTTTTGGGCCGATAAAATAATCCAAACCAATATTTCCGTTATATCCAAGATTGTTTCTTTCAATACTTCTATCTTCTATCACATAGTTTTTTGTTTCTTCAGTATTCGGTATTAAAAATCTAGATTCATTATAAAACGAACCAGGGCTTGAATTTTTTCTAAAACCCTGAGAGGTAAAAACATTAAACTTTTTTATTTTATAATTAAGATTTCCTGTAACTGTTGTGTTTTCTGGATATCCAATCGTTCCGGTAAGAATTGCATTTAAACCCCTTTCTTTCCCTTTTTTCAGTACAATATTAATGATTCCACTACTACCCTCAGCATCATATCTAGCAGATGGGTTTGTAATAACTTCTATTTTTTCCAAAGATTCGGCCGGAATCATTTTAAGCGCATCTGTGATATTGATCGCATTTGAAGGTCTTCCGTCAATCAAAATACGAACATTTTCATTTCCTCTTAAAGTGACATTACCTTCAGCATCGACAGCTACAGACGGTACATTATCCAAAACATCACTTGCCGTTCCTCCTTTGACCATAAGATCTTGACCTAGGTTGTAGACTCTTTTGTCCAACTTCATTTCAACTGTGGTTCTATCCGCCCGAATCGTCAGTTCTTCTAGTAATACATCATTCGGTGCTAATTTTAATATGCCTAAATCTTGCGTTTCTAATAGGTCTTTATTTTTTATTTCTATAGTTCCATAAGAAAGGTATTCAATTTGAATATTATATTTCCCTCCTTGTAACTCCAAGTCAAACATACCTTTTTCGTCTGTTAGGCCACCATTTAAAATATCTGTTCGTCTAATATGTTGAAAAGATACGGTTGCAAACTCCAGCGGTTGTCCACTTACTTTGTCAATTACTGTTCCTGTTACCCTCACTTGTGGAGGTCTTTGATTTGGTTGGCCTGAAAGTATTAAAAAACACCCTACAAAAATAAATACTAAAACTAATCTCATTTTGACTTGTACTATTAAGCAAAGGTAACATAACTTGAATTTCAATTGTTGTTATATCCATAGAGTTAATAGTTAAAAATATCATAAAATTGATATACATTTGTCATGTCACCTTGATTTTCAAATGATATGCTGATTTTTTCTGATAAACTGATGCACTCATCATATTTTAACAAAGGACTTTGTTAATAAAATAATTGACTAAAGATAACCATTACACATGCTTGTTAATAATACATTGATTACCGGAACAGGAAGTTACGTTCCCGAAATTGCCATAACAAATCAAGAATTCATTTCAAATGAATTTTTAAATGAAGATGGCTCATCCATCACCAATGACAATAAGACGATTATTGAAAAATTTAAAGATATTACTGGCATCATGGAAAGAAGGTATGCTGATTCATCACTAAAAGCTTCAGATCTTGGTTTTTTTGCCGGAGAAAACGCTATTCTTGATGCTGGAGTTGATAAAGAATCCATAGACTATATTATTGTAGCCCACAATTTTGGCGATGTTAAATCAGCTGCAATTCAAAGTGATATCTTGCCAAGTTTGGCATCCAGAATTAAACATAGACTTGGCATTAAAAACCCAAATTGTGTGGCCTATGACATACTTTTTGGTTGTCCAGGATGGATAGAAGGCGTCATCCAAGGACATGCATATATCAAGGCAGGAATTGCTAAAAAAGTGCTTGTCATAGGAGCAGAAACATTGTCTCGAGTACTTGACCCACACGATAGGGACTCAATGATATATTCTGATGGTGCAGGAGCTTGTGTATTAGAAGCCAAAGAGGAATATGTCAAAAGAGGTATTATCAGTCATGCTACACGTTCAGATTGTGTAGACGAGGCTTATTATCTATATTTTGGAAATTCCAATGACAAAAATGACGATCCTGATGTGCGATATATCAAAATGCACGGAAGAAAGATTTATGAATATGCTTTAAAAAATGTCCCTGCGGCTATGAAATTGGCTTTAGAAAGTTCGGCAGTAGATATCAAAAATCTTAAAAAAGTATTTTTGCATCAGGCCAACGAAAAAATGGACGAAGCCATTATTCATCGTTTCTACAAACAATATGGAGTACCTGTTCCCGAACATGTCATGCCAATGAGTATTCACTTGCTGGGTAATAGTTCGGTGGCCACCGTTCCGACCTTATACAATAGTGTTTTGAAAGGAGAAATTCCTCATCAAACCATATCAGAAGGTGACGTGATTATGATGGCTTCAGTGGGCGCAGGAATGAATATCAATGCTTTAATCTATAAGCTATAATTTGATTGAATATCCAAAGCTTATTTAAAGGCCACAGGCACATTTAGCCTTCATCATTCCTACATTGTCCTGGAAAAAAGGGTATAGATTGCCACTACCATCCAATTCCCAGAAAAATTTAGTTCGCTTATTGTCTTCATTTCCAATTTCGTTCATGGTTTGGGTATCATATAGACGCCCGTTTATCATAGTGTACACTACATTTTCTGTTTGCCTAATATCTTTCAAAGGATCGCCATCAATTACAATTAAATCTGCCAATTTTCCTGCTTTTAGGGTTCCAATTTCCTTTTCCATTCCTAGTAAATGAGCACCATTAATTGTAGCACAACGTAGTGCTTCATAGTTGCTCATTCCTCCTTGTTGCAACATCCACAATTCCCAATGAGCACCTAAACCTTGTAATTGACCATGAGCTCCAAGGTTGATTTTTACACCAACATCATTCAATTTTTTAAGTGACTTTGATGTTAGAATATATCCGTTGTCATAATCTTCTTGTGGAACCATAGTCCTGTGCCTTGATCTTGAGTCAACGATAGCCCTAGGTGTATATTTCAATAGTTTATCTTTTTTCCAAACCTCGGTGTTTTGATACCAATAATACTCTCCGTTTATTCCACCATAATTAACAATTAGCGTAGGTGTATTGCTTGTTTTTGTTTTGGACCAAAATTGAATTACGTCGTCGAAAAGTGGCGCAACTGGAAGATTGTGTTCTATGCTCGTATGTCCATCTGCCACCATACTCAAGTTGTGGTAAAAAAATGAACCGCCCTCGGGTACAACTCTAATTCCTAATTGCCTAGCAGCTTCTATCACTTGTTGTCTTTGTTCTCTTCTCGGTTGATTATAAGACTTTACCGAAAATGCCCCCAAAGCTTTGGTTCGTCGCAAAGCAGACTTGGCATCCTCCAAACTATTGATTTCTGCTTTAAAATCACCGTCAGCACCGTATAAAATGGTTCCAGTTGAAAATATCCTAGGCCCCACCATGAGACCCGCTTTTACCATTTCGGATTGAGCAAAAGTAATTTCGCTATTGACAGATGGATCATGGGTAGTTGTGACACCATAGGCTAGGTTAGCAAAATATTCCCAATGTTTTTGAGGACTTATTCCATCTCTAAAAGCACCAAGATGCGCATGAACATCTACTAGTCCAGGCATCACGGTTTTTCCTTTTAGGTCAATAACGTAGGTGTTTTTATCCAAAGTGATACCTTTTGCCGTGCCTACATATTTGATTCTATTTTCTTCTACAAGTATGGTTCCGTTTTTTATAACTTGGGCGTTTTCCATTGTTATAATGTTGGCATTTTTGAAAGCAATTTTTCCTTTGGGTTTGTCTCCCTTGAATTTTAAACTCAGCACTATTCCGGTACTATCGATTGGAGGAATACTATCGACCGATCCTTCCAAAAATAAAAACCTTTGATTCAGGGGCTCAGAGAAATATTCATTCCCCAATGTCCAGTGGAGTGTTTTGCTATCTGATGACCAATGCAGGTTGTATCCTGCATCTTTAGCCACCTGTGCCACGGGAACGGCCTTGGTTTTAGCAGATATTCCAATAGGTTGACCTGTTTTTGGCATAGGAGCAATATACACTTTAAATAATTCAGTAAAAGCAACCCATTGGTTGTCAGGGCTAGGAACAAAATTGGTTGTATAACTTGTATTAAAAACCACATGTGTCTTTTTTGTCTCCAAGTTGTACTTTTTAAAAGCCTTGGCAACTGATCCAAATAGAAAACCACCAGTTGTAAAAAAAATCTCATCTCCAGACATTGAAAATTGGGGTTTTTCACCTTCTCCTGTAATAAATTTAGTTTCTTTTGTGGCGACATCCATAGTGTAAATACCCGCCTCAAGTCCATTTACATATCCTTGGTGACCATTCCCTCCTTCTTTTCTGTAAGTTATCGATTTTCCATCTGGTGAAAAGCTAGGCGTCCTGTAAATAGCTGGATCTTTCGTTAAAATGTCCGTTTTATTTGTTGTAAAATGATGTAATCTTATCTGGCCTAGTTTTTCATCATTCCAAGTGACGTACACCATTTGATCTCCTTTCGGGTTAAAGGAAGCTTCTGCTTCAAGGTCTTGTCCTTCAAAAAGTTGTTTTGGGGAAGTATAATTTTCTGAGATATATAATTTCCCCAAAGCACTAAACACAATCTTTTTACCATCTGGTGAGATCGTCACATTTCGCAAAACTTTCACTTCATTTTCCTCTTCAAATACTCGATTTTCAAACTGAAGGGTTTCCATCAACTTGTGCTTAGCTTTTACAGAAAAAGGAATGATTGTGGCTATCTTTTTTTCTATATCTATACGATTCAATTTACCGTTTGCCCAGATTACAATTTCCTTATCTAAAGGCATCCAGTCAAAACCAGTATACACACCAAAAACCGTCCATGCTTCTTGCTGATCTTTCGTCAATTGAAGATAAATTGGCCATTCCTTTCCTGTGGATAATTCTCTAATGAACAAAACAGTTTTTTCACGAACTCTACGAACAAAAGCTAGCTTTTTACCGTCATTTGAAATTTGGGGTCGACATGCTCCTCCGGGCCCGCCTGTAACTTTTTCTATTTCTCCCGACTCAAAATCATAACTTTGAATGGCAAATATTTCATTATTAGGGTCTTTATTATATTGAAAATAACCTCCAGGATAAACATCTTCGCTATAATACAATTTTTTGCCGTCAGAAGAGATAGAAGGCTCATTGACATCCTGTTGATCATTTTTTCTTTTGGTCAATTGAATGCCTTCTCCTCCAGAAATGTGGTACATCCACATTTCCCCTGCCCCTAGTGACCTTCCCGAAGTAAAATGTTTTCTAGCAACTATATATTGCCCGTCAGGCATCCATATGGCATTATTAAGTAGCCTAAAAGTCTCTTTAGTGATTTGTTTAACGTTTTTTCCGTCAGCATCCATATAAAAAATATTGTCGCCTCCTTCTACGTCGCTAGTAAAAAGTATTTTTTTACCATCAGGAGACCATCGTGGCTGAACTTCCCATGCGAGACCACTTCTAATACAGGTAGCTTCTCCTCCTTTGATGGGTATTGTGAAAATATCTCCAAGTAAATCGAAAGCTATCGTTGCACCATCGGGGCTAATATCCACATTCATCCAAGTACCTTCTGTTACTGTAAATTCAACGTCATTACTAGGACCAGGAGGCTCATTTACATTCCATTTTGGTTTGTCTTGAGCAAAAAGAGCAACATTTAAAAAAATTAAGAAGAAAATTAGAAAACGTATCATTGGCTGTTTTTTGTACAATGTAAAAATAACATTTATTATTGGCAATCAGTGTATTCATTAGTTGCCTTCAATAAGTTGAAACTAAATACCCAATAAACCGGTACAAATATTTATTAGTTTGGTAGGAATATTTAACGAAGCAGTAACTTTTTTGTACAATTAAAATATTGATTTTTACAACCATTATTTTAACTCTAAACTTTGAATTATGAAACAGTATTTATTCTTTATTTTATGTTTTTCCATTTGGACAAATGTTTCAGGAAATGACACACTCCATTATCGTGTTAAAACACAATTATTATCTGAGTTAAATGTCACGTATATTGAAGCCACTCTATGCCAAAAAACATTTTCTACTAAGTATTATTTAGATATCGATTTTGGTCAGGAAACTCAGTTTTTTAATAATAAAGACAAAAGAATTTGTGATATATCAGGTCAATATATCGAATTTGCAAGTCGTATATCTGCGATCAATTATCTCGTCAAGTTAGGTTATGAAATATTTGATCACCAATATATGTTTGATGGGGATGGAAATATTTCAGGCCAACGTATACTGCTGAAAAAAATTAAAGAATGATTATCAATTTAGTGGATTTTGAAGGGTCAAACTTTATTTTCCACTATCATAAACGGGCAGACTGCCTTTGATATACGGTATTCCTTCTGATTCCATTTGTTTTTGAATTTGTAATAAACCTTCCTCAGTAGATTTAACTTTTTGGTACACTGGTCCAAACAAATCTTTGGCATAAGCCAAGGATTTTTTATGAAATTCAGGCAAATCCGAACTATGGCCGTACAAGGAATACATCACTGTTGAAACCCTAGAAACAATACCTGGAAGTGTTTCAAAATACTTTCTTTCCAAAGCAGAATTTCCGTTTAAGGCCATATCTATATCTTTTAAATCTTTTTCTGCTTGGTATAAAGCTTTAGCCATATTACCCATTTCGCTACCTTCATGTAGTAATATAGCTGCTTTAAGGCTTTTTAATTTATCTTGCAAAAATTTTATATGCTGATTTGTCCCATAAACCACTCTGACAAAATCATGGCACTCTTCAGAAAAAGCCTGTAAATTTTCTACATTTTTTGTTGGTAAAGTAGCCCAAGCCACATTCTTAATGATGACTGACTCCTTGTTAGTTATAACAGAAATTTTTTCACCATCAAAATAACTTAAATCTATGGTATATTGTCCAGGTGCAACAAACATCCCACTATTTGTTCCCGAATCAGCCTCTGAATTCAGCGTATGTTGATTTGAATATTTAGCATCCCAAACATATTTATTCATACCTTTTTTGGGCTTTTGTTTGATTCTGCGGATTACATTCCCATTTTTATCATAAACTGTTAAAAAATAATACGGTGCAATTTCATTTACTTCAGCGGTAATTGAGTCCAACGGAGGATAGCCTTTTAATGCACCCTTTTTAATCAATTCTTTTTCTTCTTCTTTTCGTTTCTCTTTTTTAGATTTGTAAACGTCTTTGAGACTATATCTGACAATTGCTCCAATGGGCGGATTTTCACCTACCCAGTATCCATCGCCCATAGTGCCAAGTTTAGCACCTCCCCAAGCACCCAAAGGATTGGATTCATGAAATATCCATGCATCTTTTATAGGATATATTTTTTGAGTTGCCTCATTTTCTTTGGCCAAAACTCTAAGATTACTATAATCATCCAAAACATAAAACCCCCGACCAAAAGTTGCTACAATCAAATCGTTTTCCCTTCTTTGAATCTCTAAGTCCTTCATTGCAATGATTGGAATACCAGATTTTAAAGGAAACCAATTTTTTCCACCATTTAAAGAAGTATAAACACCAAAGTCTGTACCTGCAAAGAGTAAATTTGCTTCCACGTGATCCTCAGCAATCGTATAAGCCGAACCTCTTTCTGGAAGGTCTGACATTATTGGCGACCAGGATTTACCACCGTCATTTGTTCTAAAGATATAAGGTTTATAATCTCCATAACGGTGGTGGTTGAATACTACATAAGCCCTTAATTTATCAAACTTAGAACAAATAATTTGAGGTACGTAACTCATTTTAGGAACACCTTGAATATTGTCTACTGTTGTCCAGTTTTTGCCACCATCGTGGGTAATTTGTATTAGGCCGTCATCCGTTCCGACATAAAGTATATTTTCATCTATTGTACTTTCCGCTATAGAGGTTGTTTGACCAAAAATTGAGGTACTGGCATTTTTCATAACACCATCCATACTCCATATTTTGTCCATAATAGGCAAGGTGTTTCTATCTATTTTGCGATTCATGTCTGGCGAAATGAGTTGCCACGTATTACCTTTGTCTTCAGATTTATATATTTTGTTCGCTCCGAAATACAATCGGGAAGCTTTGTGGCTTGACAAAACCAATGGTGCGTCCCAATTCCATTTAAGGGCTGGTTCGCCTTCCATTTCTACAGGCATAATAAACACACTTTCGCCTGTTTTTTTATCGTATCGCACCAAATTTCCGTGCTGAGATTGGGAATAAACAATATTTGGGTCTTGCCAATCTACTTGCGACTCAAATCCATCCCCGCCCTGAGTAATAAACCAATCACTATTCACTATCCCCACCATATTTGTAGTTCGCGATGGCCCGCCCATACTACTATTGTCTTGAGTTCCACCATAAATATTATAAAATGGAAAAGCATTATCTGCGGCAACTCGATAAAACTGCGTTATAGAAAGGTTATTTTTGTAATCCCAATGTAGACCTTCATTAAAAGTTTCATAAAGTCCACCGTCACCTCCCATGAGCCAATGTTTATTGTTTTTAGGGTTAATCCAGAAAACATGGTTGTCGACATGCGTGTTTTTAGCTAAAATGTTTTGAAACGTTTTCCCACCATCCAAAGAATATTTAGAATAAACATCTCCTACGATAAGTTTATCCATAATTTTAGGATCTGGAAAAATTTTGCTGTAATACAATCCAACCGTAGAATAGTCTGACATTTTTTCCCAGCTCGCTCCTCTGTCCGTGCTTTTATACGAACCATTTTGTCCGTCTTGTGCTTCCAAATGTGTGTATAAAATATCTGGATCAATAGGTGAAATGGCAATAGCAATCCTTCCGAGGTCTCCTGATGGAAAACCTTTATTTATTTTATTCCAAGTATTACCACCATCTACTGATTTATATAAAGCGCTTTCAGGTCCTCCAGAGATATATCCAAAACCTTTCCTTTGGCGTTGATGAGCTGATGCATACAAAACCTTACTGTCTCTGGGATCCATCACAATATCTGCAATTCCTGTGTATTCGCTGACGTACAAAACTTTTTTCCATGTAGCCCCTCCATCCATTGACTTATAAACACCTCGATCACCCCCATTACTCCAAAGAGGACCATAGGCAGCTACGTAAACAATGTCTGAATTATTGGGGTCAATAACAATTTCACCAATATGTCCTGAATTGGGTAAACCTAGGTTGGTAAAAGACTTTCCGCCATCCAAAGATTTGTACACTCCATCACCATACCCAACACTTCGCTGGCTATTGGCTTCACCAGTGCCAACCCAAACCACATTAGGGTTATTTTGATCTATTTGAACACATCCAATGGAATACGACCCATAATTATCAAAAATTGGTTCAAAAGTGGTGCCAGCATTGGTCGTCTTGAATATTCCCCCACATGCCACACCTACATAATAAGTAGATTGATGTTCAGGATGTACAGCAATATCAATAATTCGCCCACTCATAAATGCAGGACCAACCGATCGCCATTTAAAAGTACTTAAATCTGGTTTGTAAATTTCTTGAGAAAACAAAGGACAAGATAATAACCAAATAAAGAGAAAAGAACAAATTTGTTTGGTATTGAGGTACATAAATTAAATTTTATGCCACAAAGTACATCAAATGTTGGAAAATAAAAAAAAATTACGTGTTCCACTTACAATTTTATGTAGCAAAGTCTTGAAATTTCAATTGTACGTTTTCCTTTGAAAGGATGATCTAGTCTCATATAAAAAATAAAATTTAAGTTAGGTTGTCATTTAGTTTTAAATACTGAATAATATAATATATAATAAATTAAATGTTATATTTGTATTGGTTTATAATTTATTTCTTAATTATAATCCATTTACCAACAATTTTAATTTATTAACATCTAAACTTAACATTATGAATCTCCAAAAAATTTTAGTTTCCGGTATTATTATCGGAGTTGTTAGCTTTTTTTTAGGTTGGTTAATATGGGGTATACTCTTGGCAGATTTACTTCAAAATGACGCTATGACAGCTATTTCAAGAAGTGAATCCGACATGATTATGTGGGCTATGGTCGTTTCAAATTTGTTATGGGGAATTTTATTGGCCTACATTTACGTTGAATGGGCTAAGATCACCACTTGGCAATCCGGAGCTTATGCAGGTGCAATTTTAGGTTTATTAATTTCAGCTTCTTATGATACAGGTTTATATTCCATGACAACACTTTATACACTACAAGATATAGTTAAAGATGTGGTAGTAAATACTATTTATAGTGCTATTTTAGGCGCAATCCTTGGATGGTGGCTTGGTAGAAAATAAAATGAAAAAGAAAGGCAAGGTTGTTTATTAACCTTGCCTTTTTTTTATTTATCCCCCTTTTCTACTTCTCTTAACTTTAGTTTTTTGGGTTTTAACGCTTCCTTTATTTCCTTGAACTTTAGTCGTTTTTTTGGTAACTTTATTCCCCCTTGGCCCCTTCACTGTGGTTTTGGTTTGCGTCACTTTATAATTTGCTCTTGCAGGAGCATATCTTGTTTGAACTGTAGTTGAACGAACTCTTGTGGTTCTGTACACTCCATGTGCTTTAACACTGCGGTGGAAGTGAACTGTTCTAAATTTAGGTCTGTAATGTTTTACTTTCAGTGGTCTCCACACATTCCATCCCAAAGGCCTCCACGGTTTCCACCATACTGGGTAATGTCTCCATCTCCATGGAGAAACATAAGGTCTGTACCTAGGAGAATAAATATATCTGACAGATGGCCATTGCCAAACATTAACAACTACAACATCATTTGTTCTGTTTGTTACGTTTTGATTCTTTTTCACTTCTTCATCTTTCTCCTCAGATGACGGTTCAATGATAATTTCTTCTCCGAATATATCTTCATCCCCTACTATTTGAATATGTGCTGCTTCTTTTCCAGTTTTTTCTAAAAATATAGTCGCAATATCTTGATTTTCATTTTCAGAGACCGGCACTTGTAATGTAAAAATATGTACATCCTCAGACATTTGGCTGATGATTTTTATGTAATCCGTTTCTCCATCTTCATTTAGATCGAGATTTGTGATGTTGTTGTCTTTTTCATTTAAAGCCTTTTCAAAAGCTTCCAGATTTTCTGCGTTCACAAATAAATCCAAAGCACCTTCCAAACTAAAGTTATCCCCTGGCATACCAGTCCCCTCGTTGTCCGCCAAGTCCTGACCATGGATAAATAACCCGCTCATTAAAATAAGCATTACTACCAATACAAAGTTTTTAGTTTTCATTTTTTATACATTTTGAATGGTTAAAAATTTCCTTGTTATATACGATTAAGTCTTAATTAATCCAAATGTAATCATTTATTATTGTTAAAAATATTATAAAAGATTAGTTTTGCTTATAATAATTCAAAAATAATTTGAACATGTTAACACCACAAATATACATTGACAATTTGCCTGAGGAAAGAATCCCATTCATGCAAAAACTAAGGGAAACGATTCTAAATAATATTCCTCAAGGATTTGAAGAAACGATACAATACAAAATGATAAGCTATGTTGTACCGCATACGTTATACCCATCTGGGTATCATTGTGACCCCAAGCTACCCCTTCCTTTTGTTTCTATTGCTTCCCAAAAAAACTATATCAGTTTATATCATATGGGAATGTATGCTGACAATTCTCTATTAAATTGGTTTGTAAAAGAATTTAATGAATTAAAAACACAAAAACTCGACATGGGTAAAAGCTGTATTCGGTTTAAGAAACCAGAACTATTACCTCTGGATTTGATTGGAAAATTAATGCAAAAAATGACGCCACAAGACTGGATAGCCGTTTATGAGGATGCTTTTAAGAAGTCGTGAAACGTTGTAATGTATTTTATTACAATTCAAACATCCCTTCGATATAATTATTATTTATTGATGATTAACCCTTGATTGTCCAGTAAACTTCCATTCTGAGATAGAATATGATTCAAGCTAATTCCATTATAATACATTCTTCCAAAATTATTCAATATACCATTCAACACTAAACCATTTTCTAAAGAACGAATGACGTCAACCCTGCCATTATTCTCCAATAATCCCAAGATATTTAACCCTGAAATACCTGGTTCAAGTCCCGTGTCTATGATCAATTGTGCTTCCTCTTCGACAATACAAGTAGCAACAGACCCCACAGTCAAACTTTTTACAGCTTGATATCCGGTTATAATTACTGTATCCAACGATTGAATAAAGACATGTTGACAAGGTAGTGGCGTCATCATTTGTCCCCAATTATTTGGATCCATCCAACTAAACCCATCTCCTTGTCCTGTCCAAAAAACCGACGTTCCCGTATCCGTTATCCCATCACAATTGTTGTCAATTTGATCACATAATTCTACACTTCCAGGATATTTTGTAGGCAGGTTATCGTCACAATCAAGGTCATCACAAAAACCATCACTATCCATATCAACATTTGATTTTCCAATACAATTTGGACATCCTGATATTTCAGCAAGCTTTAAGAACAATTCGTCAAAGTAGCTATCATTATCTCCACCTGAAAGTCTTGACCCTCGCAAAACAACTTTAATCCTTCTGGTTAATGGTGGTATTGGAACTATTTCTTGAATCAAAAGCCATTGAGCTAAATTGTTGCCTATATAGGTTGTATTAATTATTTGCCCATTCTCTAAAATAAACTCTAAAGCCATTTCTGGAAAATCATTATTTGTAGCCCAAGTACGCATATAACCTCCAAAAGAAGCCATTAAATCGCCATTGTCAATTTGTGTTGCATAGCTAACGACGTTTATTATTTGAACCGCCAAACCAAGGTCTTGCTCTCCTGCACAAATTCCACCAACCCCAAAAAATCGATCTCCTAAATAAACGGGTACAGAATTACACTGATTTGATGTCAATGATTCGATATCTCCACTCCATGAACTTATGCCATTTTCAGCATTTCCATTGATTAACAAATTTGGCGTACTCGTCGAATTTCTAGCAACAAACATCATAGTGTCCGACCAAGGACTCCACCTTAAAAAATTATCCCTATATCTCACCCTCCAAAAGTACGTATTTCCTGGTGTAAGTACAAAGTCCACTTCGTCGGTCAAATCATCGTTAATCTGCGAGTCCGTGTTATTGTACGTATTTTCATGTTGTCGCCAAACATCAGAAACTATCGTTGAAAAATCAGCTTGTGTTGACACTTGCCATTGACTGGCTTGATGAAAATTGTGTGGATCAAAAAACGAACTCGCTTTTAATTGAACACAATTAAAATCAATTGAGTCATTTGGCCAGATGGCTAGTGGTTTTCTAGGTAAAAAATCCAGTTTTTTTAGTATAATTGAATCTGTAACTATATTGTTTTTACTCACATTGTCATCTCCTCTTGAATACCGTTTGACGACAATTTCCGGGTCCGGCCCGGCCTGCCCTTTCAGCAAAACAAACCCATATTCGTCTTCACTATGGCTAAATTCTTCATAATCATGGTTTGGATATGCACCCCAATAATCAATAGCTCCACCAGCTGTGGCTACATTAATCCAAAGGTGTTCGTGAAATTTTGATTGCCCTCTGGAATATCCATGTGTATGTCCAAATAAATGTATGGTAGGCTTTCCACAGTAATTTGTAAAGCCCTCCAATATAGAAATGACTTGACCTGTAAAAGAATGTTCGCCAGGAGTCCACATCTCAGATTTAAAAGGATGGTGCAATTGTACAAAAACAAAGTCAAAGGTATCGTCAGCACAAATAGCGTCTAATGTATTATTTAACCAAGTGATTTGAAGTCCTTGCTCTGAAGTATTGGAGTTTGAGTTTAATGCTATCACCCTTATGTTAGAAAAATCTTTGTACCACCATTGCTCAGGATAAGTCGGATGACCATTGTTGGGTAAATCAAAATATTTTAGGTAATTGGCCAATCCGTTGTTATAATATTCATGGTTGCCTAAAGAAGGGTAAAGAGGAACTGTCGTACTCAAGTTTTCTCCTTGATCAAAAAAATCATTTTTCCATTGAGTGTAAGTTCCCCCACTTTGAACAAGGTCACCTGGAATGATCATTCCATGTAGGTTGTCAAGACCGCCTTCCAATTCTTGATTCATCATTGGAATTACACCGTTATTGATCAAATTATAATAAACCAATGATTGGTTTCCTTGGCGCTGCATGTCGGAAACAGAAATAAAATTAATATTTTGTTCTTTGTCTGGTGTATCTAAGGTAATCAAATGATATACATTGCTTTGCACATTATTTTCCAAAACTACTTTATAATAGTACTTTATTAACGGTTCTAGCCCTGTCAAATGGGCTGTATAAATTCGACTAGTACCACTTCCTTCTTGACCACTAGCTACAACAATTTGACTTAAGTTAAAAGGACTAGAACCAAAATGAACTTCGGCATTGGTAGCCGTGTTTGTTTCAAACATGATTTTACAGCTAGCAAAGGTGATGTCCTGGAGATAGGGTTTCACTATGATTGATTGTGAAAATACATCAGAGAAAATCAGTAATGAAAAAAATATGAATATTGGTTTTAATGGCATCTTGTATAAATAATTGAACAAAATAACGCTTTTTTATACTTACTTTAAAACTTTGTATCAATATTTGTTGATTAAACAAGTGGTATCGGTTTTGTAATGATATGCTAAAAATTATCATGCCTAGTAAATCTTTCTAGGTAAATTTGGAACCAATAATGGACATTTACAACACTTAAAGTCTTCTAGCGTTTTACCCTTACTCAAAATATGTTTATGGCATTTCAAGTTGACGATACTTTTTCTAAAGAATTACCTGCTGATCTTATCACGGACAATTATATCAGACAGGTGACCCAAGCCTGTTATTCATTTGTAAAACCGACACCTTGCTCTAGCCCTTCCTTAATTCATGTTTCAAAAAAATTACAACAAGATTTAGGCTTAAGCTATAAATTCGTTCAGAGTAAAGAATTTTTAAATCTTATGTCAGGAAATACACTATATGAAGGTACCAAACCTTTTGCGATGTGTTATGGCGGCCATCAATTTGGTTCCTGGGCTGGTCAATTGGGTGATGGAAGGGCCATCAATTTATTTGAGACCGTAGTAAACGGTCAAAGGTGGGCTTTACAAATAAAAGGGGCTGGATTAACGCCCTATTCGAGAAGTGCTGATGGACTAGCAGTCCTTCGTAGTTCAATTAGAGAATATCTATGTAGCGAAGCTATGTTTTTTTTGGGTGTACCAACTACCCGAGCTTTATCATTGGTAAAAACAGGGGACAAGGTCTTAAGAGACGTTATGTACGATGGTAATCCTGCCTACGAACAAGGAGCCATTGTTTGCAGAGTAGCGCCCAGTTTTATTCGCTTTGGAAATTTTCAAATACTAGCTGCTCGGAAAGAAATAGATCATTTAAAAAAACTCACAGATTATACCATTCGACATTTTTTTCCTCATTTGGGAAGTCCTGGAAAAGAAACATATCTCCATTTTTTCAAAGAAGTAGTAGATAAAACATTGGAGATGGTAACGCACTGGCAAAGGGTCGGATTTGTTCACGGTGTGATGAATACCGATAACATGTCAATCCTTGGTTTAACTATAGATTATGGTCCCTATGGATGGTTGGAAAATTACGACCCTCAATGGACACCTAATACAACCGATACTCAAGGCAAAAGGTACCGATTTGAAAACCAACCAAACATAACTTTTTGGAATTTATACCAGTTGGCCAATGCATTATATCCATTAATTGAAGAAGTCAAACCACTTGAAGATATTTTACAAACCATGAAGGAAAAATTTGAGGTTAGGTATATTTTGATGATGAAAGAAAAATTAGGCATACAAAAATCATTCCCTACAGAAAAAATATTGATTAAAAGTCTTGAAGATCTCTTGTTTCAAAGTGAAATGGACATGACCCTATTTTATAGAGCCCTTTGTGATTTCAATCCTTCAGATACATCAACCTTTCTACAAAAATTACCTCATTTTAGTTATGCTGAAAACTTTGAACCATATGTAGAAACGTGGACTGATTGGTTGAATGATTACCGAGATTGTATTTCGGATTCAACTACAGAAGAACGAGTTTTAAACATGAAAAAAGTCAATCCAAAATATGTATTACGAAACTACATGGCACAAATAGCCATTGAAGCAGCTGAAAAAGGAGATTATAGTTTTATAGATGAATTGTATACTATGTTGCGACATCCTTACGACGACCAACCACACTACGAACATTGGTTTGCCAAACGACCAGAATGGGCAAAACACAAAATTGGTTGTTCGATGTTGAGTTGTAGTTCGTGATTGATTTTTGGAATTGTATGATTTGTTGGAATAAACTATTTGAGGAGGTGAGGAGGTGATGGTGTTTTTGCTTGAGTAAAATTCTTTTTATTTTTTATCTTGAAAACTTCTTGACTAAAAATTAGCATACTTCACTAATGTCGTCACCGAAACTATAATAAAAATAGTCAAAACCATTTAGTGACCAAAGTTAATTTGGCGAAGCCTTATAACCTTCCTAAAGGCTATACCTATAAAGTAAGTTTAAATTTATTCTACAATATTATATACTAAAAATGTGAATTATTATATATTATTATTATTGTATTTATAATTATTTCATATGTTAATGTTGTTTAGAAAAACACATTGGTCGAAAAATACCATTAATTTTGAATCGATATTTTTCCTAAAAACTGATAATGTAAATAAATTACCAAAAAGCTAAAAAATCTAAACCTGAAATGATGAGGCGCGCAATAAAGGGATTAAGGAGGCAATAGATTAAGGCATAATTATGAACATTGTCAAAAAAATTATATAATATGAAACACAAATTTTGTATCTTTGGTGAGATGAAAACTACCACAGAACCACAGAACCACAGAACCACAGAACCACAGAACCTGGGCTAAGGGCCTAAAAATTTTGATTTTATTATGGATGACGCTAAAAACAGATGTTGGATGGGGGCAGTGTCATGTGTGTCATGCAGATCGAGATCCGGTCTTGAATCCAAAAGTTGAAATGGATAACTATACAAACCCGATAAATGGTCAAGGGCAAGCTTCTTTTCAAAGGGATTTCGTAAATGAATGGCATTCAGCCTATAATTCACCGCATCATGTTCAAATAATAAACGGAGAATGTGTTTCAACCTACACGATCGCTAATGGAAATGAATTTAACTGTCTGGCAGCAAGGCAATTGGATAATTATACAGAGGGTATTTATCATGACATTCCTTCCATAGTAATTTATGACTCTACGGACGTTTATAGCGTTTCTTTGGATTTACAAAGATTGCCATGCAGTGACTTAACTGGTTCGGCAACAGTAAATATTAAAATTGCAAGAAACCTAACACCTTATCCCATCAATGGGAATCCACAAAGTCCACCACCAATGGTAAATCATGAATTATTGCAATCCGTTTTGATAGATGATGATGAGGTCAATTCAATTTGTGATAGTTTTTCTTTTATAAGTCCAACAAATGGATATGGCCAATTATATATTCACACAGAAAATATTTTACCCGGTACACAAGCGACTTATATAACAGTGAATAACGTGGAACTCTCCTGTAGGTCTACAGCTCTAGTAGGAATAAATGAAGATGTAGATAATCTTGATGTATATTTTGAAGCAGAATGGACCTCAATTCATCAAGATATTGTTACATATAACTGGAATTTTGGGGATAATAATTCAAGCACCTTTGCAACGCCAACACACACGTATTCAGAAGAAGGTTATTATAATGTTTGCCTTTCAATAACGAACAATAATGGTTGTTGCGCACAGTTTTGTAAAGAAATTATGGTGGGATGTCCCAGCCCGGTTTCGCATTTTACTATTCTCGAAAACTCATGCGGCTCTTTTAGCTTTACCGTCAATAATATTAGAGTAAATACTTCTTATCTTTGGTCTGTTCCAAATGGAACTCCCAGTGCAGGAACAGGCACAACTTTTTTTTCTGAATTTGAAGTAAACGGTACTTACACCGTGACAAATACCGTTGAGAATGCTTGTGGAACAGCTTCGTCGAGTCAACAAATAACGGTGACTTGTTTTAATACTTGTACAAACCAAAACGGTTGTATTAGTATTGGAACAGATGTAAACTCCATAACCAGATTGTCTGATTTAGTTTCTGGTACCAACCCCATTATACCAAACTACATCTTATTCTCTACACATATAGTTCAAAATCTTTGTTTTTCAGTAAATGGAAAACTAATATTGGATTTACCTCCGGTTATGTTTATCAACACACAATGGTTCATGGAACCAGGTTCTGAGATTGATATTACCCATACAAGTTCTCTGTCTTCTAAGTGGTTTATGGATTCTCACCTGCAAGGCTGTGATTCTATGTGGAGAGGAATCATAGTAAGACAAAATGAACCAAGTCAATTTGGAAACGGTGGTCTATCCCTTCTAAGAACAACCATTGAAGATGCATGGAGGGCAGTAGAACTTGGAGATAATACTTCTTTCAAAGCTGAATATTCTAATTTTTTTGATAATTATAATGGAATTTACACTACCCCAATAGTAGGTCGAAGAAGTTTGGTACATGTTGAATTGTATAATAATTTATTTGAAGATCTTGGTAATATGGAATTGCCGTATTCAGGTCAACCACAATATTCTATGCGCTTTCACACCGGGATAGCTATAAATGGTTGTCAAAGGTTTAATATTGGGAATGATGAATTTACAAGAAACACATTCAGAAACCTTTTAATTGGAATCCATAGCTTGAATACTGGTATTATGAATTGTTATGGAAATGAGTTTGAAGATTCTTATATGAATTCATCAGTAAGAACAAGGGGTGTGTTAATTGATGGGGCGGGATCTTTTTCATTTATAACCAAAAAAAATAATTTTAAAAACTTAAACACCGGCGTAGAAGTTGTTAACAGCAATGGGGGAGTCATTATTGATAACAATTCCTTCACGAACAACCGACCTGTTGCTAGTCTTTTTATTGAAGGGATTAACTCATTCTCCAATCAAATGATAAGACTGAGTATTTCAAACAATAGTTTCAGTTTCTCCTCAGGCAGGTGTATAGCTCATAACGGTAGTGCAGGTTCAATTTATATTAATCATAATACACCATATTTGACAGGACCGGCCTATTTCCTTTTTCAAACGAATACATCCGTATCTTCAAGAATCCTGAATAATACGACTACATTTGAAAATGGTATAAATTACCCTGGATACGTGTATTATTTTGGCGCATGTCAAAAGGTTAATGTTTATAATGATCAAATATTAAAACCGGAGACTTTTACTGCCAGCAGACCAACTTCAGGATTTTCAATATTTGGGTGTAATAAAAGTTTATTTAGAAACAACCTGATAGAAATACCTTCCCGAGCCTTTAATTTATTTGGGAATGAAGACTCCCAGGATATCGCCTATTGCTGTAACACAGCCACCAATACAGTTGAAACCGAAACAGCTTTGCAAGCTTCATTTTATCTCAATCGAACGAAAGGCATTTCTTTTCTTCGTCAAAATGATTTGCATATCCTCAGATTGCTAGGGGAGATCAGAGAGCAAAAAAATGCCGGTAATAACTGGAAGGTCGGATCTCTTGCCGTGTTGGGCAATCCGACAAATAATAGAATCACACAAAACGCATTTTTGGTGGATGATACTCACACTGCAACCAATCCAAGGCCTGATAATGTAGATCCTTCAACAATAGAAAATCTTTGGTTTGATGGAACGGGCAACGAACATCCGAACTGTGATGAAACTCCATTATGCAATTTACCCTTAAATTATTTTACCCCGGATGATATTACCGTTTCTTCCTTTTGGCCTGATCCGGATCCGATGGACAGTGTCATCATCGTCGTGGACCCCGCAAGACCGCATTGCAGCGTGGTACAGGATCTGTATCAAAGACTATTATTAGTGGACAGTATTGCTGACCCCCTTGAGTACTGGTATCTGGTCACTTCACTCGAAAGGTGGCGTTCATGGCAGGGAGAATCATGGTTTCAATCTTGCCTAGGAACCATATATGAATACAATCCGGACGTCGATGTTTGGAACGATACGGAAAAGGATAAAGACGGTATTCGCAATTTTGATGAAAGTATCCGTGATTCGATTAATAACTTAATAGATGCCATTGAATTGTTAACAGAAGAATTGAATCCCTATCAATTAGATAGCTTGCTCCATTTAGACAGTATAGCCGTGGTAAAGTATGGTGAATTGAACGATCTACAGGAACAATTGGATAGTTTATTCGAAAAGGTAAACACAGAGGTAGGTGACAGGGTGGCAGCCCTGATACCGGTAATACAATCTTTCCCGGTACCATTACCTTTTTTATTAGATAAAAAAACAGCTTGGATTGCCGAGCTTAAAGTATTGGCCGGAGGTGTTGCAGCTTTGGATTCTGCAGATTGGGTTAATCTGAGGACTATAGCACAAAAATGTCCGGAGCAATATGGCCAATGCGTCTTTATCGCAAAGAGTCTTATGTTTTTGGTAGGAGAACAGATTGAATATGATAGTTCTTGTTATTATGTTAAAACAAGAAGTGCAGGTAAACAATCAAACGATTTAAAAATTAGAGTATCGCCGAATCCTGGAAATGGAATTTTTTATTTTCAAGGTACTGGTACATCCATTATTAAAGAAATTTCAATATTTAATATATCAGGCTTGAAGGTTCGTGAAACAATAATTTCGGAAGGAGTTAGTCAGACTGCCATTGATCTTTCTGAATTTGTTCCGGGATTGTACTTTTATGAAGTAAAAACCGGTGATAATCATATTGTAAAAGGTAAAATCATCAAAATTTAATTAAATCAATCCGCAAGGGCAAAAGCCCTTGCGGATTAAAATAAGACACAATGCGCACTTTTATTTTACTATTACTAAAATTTATTATAATTATTACCTCTCTTTCTGCTCAAAAAGAGGATTATCATTGGATCATAGGACGTGATGTAGCTCCATCCAGAATTGATACTTTAGCAGGAAATTCTAGTATGGACTTTAAACATGAACCTGTCAAAATCTACCATGAGACCTTTCATGAGATCAACATGGCAGGAGGTAATGCAAGCCTCTGTGACAAAGAAGGCAATCTTGTGATGTACACCAACGGTCAGGTATTAATCAATGGCGAAAATGAATATATAGAAGACACCATTAATTATGATGTTGACATCAACTACAATTGCAATGAATGGGAGTATAATAATCTGGGGGATGAACAAAACGCATATCCTATTGGTTTGTTGGGTAATCCGAGAATTCTGCTATTGCCGATTAATGAAACTGTATATGCCATATACAATACATTATCGTATTGTGATTATACTATTTACCGTGTACTATACTCCAAAATAAAGATTGATTTATCAAATCCATTAGGAAAAATCGTACAAAAAGACAATATCGCATACTCAAATGATAGCTTGATATCTTCTCTACATGCTGTAAGACACGGGAATGGCCGGGACTGGTGGGTGGTCACTTTTACCGATGGATTTGAATCCATGATTTCATTTTTAGTGAACGAAACTGGAGTTCATTTTCACCAAAAAGTAAAAACGGGTTACTTAAAAAGAGGCATTGAGACGAGTGGACAAATTATTTTTTCTCCCAACGGTAAAATGTTGTCTCTTTACACAGTAAACAAACCATTAACAGGTAACGGAGGAGGTTTTTGCATATGGGATTTTGACAGATGTTCTGGTGAAATCAGAAATCTAAGAACTGTAATAAATAATCAGCCAGTTATAGGTAGTGGTGTGGCTTTTTCAAATGATAGCCGTTATTTATACGTGTGTAACGATACACATTTGTGGCAATATGATGTAAATGTGAGTGACATCGTGAGCAGTGGAAAATTGGTCTCCGTTATAGATAGCTTTTTTTATGTTATCCCTTCCAACAATCCGAATCCAATCAAATATTATGTCAATTTCTGGGCATTAAAACCGGCACCGGATGGCCGCATCTATATATTCCCGTCTTCAGCTACCCAACGCTACCTTTCTTACATAGACTATCCCCATGAAAATTATGACCAGGTTGGTGTTCGCCAGCATGCCATCTACATGCCCCGTCTTTTCACCCGTACAGTGCCCAATATCCCCGAGTTTCGCCTTGGCCCAGACGACGGCAGTCCCTGTGATACTTTAGGTCTGGACAATCACCCTGTAGCCAAGTTCCGCTACGAGCCGGATAGTAGCGATTATAAAAAGATACGGTTTACCGATCTGAGTTACTTCCGGCCGGAGACCTGGCGCTGGGATTTTGGTGATGGCAGCCCGATAGTGACCGAACGATATCCCTTTCATACCTATAGCCAAAACGGCACGTATGAAGTTTGCCTGACCGTGAGTAATGAAAACAGCAACCATACGAGTTGCCGAACGGTGACCATCGGCACCAGTAGCAGCGAGGATGCCGGACAAAAAGCGGATATTACGCTCTTCCCCAACCCGGTGAGCGATGTTTTGTTGGTGACATTGGGGGAATATATTCCGCAACATGGCATGATACACATTGTAGATGCCACTGGACAAAAGGTCATCTCTCAACGTATTTACTATGGTCACAACCAAATTGATATGACATCGCTACCGCTTGGTTTGTACTTTTGGATGGTGGAAGATGACGGGGTGAGGATCAAAGGTGGAAAGGTGGTGAAGATATAGAAATGGGTATTTTTGTCATTTCAAAACCCACACATCGCTCATGTTAAAAATATTGTTTTTTGTTTTTATTGTAATATTGTATTCTTCATCATTACAAGGTACGATAATGAATCGGTTGGAGTTAACAGGGCAAAGTGTATTAAGTATTGACTTGACATCAAATCAAGCAGGATTATATTTGTATGAGTTAGAAAATGGAATCGAAACCAAATTATTTGGGAAGATTATTTTAGTAGACTAGTTAATTAATATAGCAGCAGGCGATTCTTGTCTGCTGCTTTTAAAGTATTTTTCATGAAAATAATTTGTTACATTAGTTTATGCTTATTATTACATTTCAAGGTGTATGCCCAAAAAGAAGACCACATCTGGTTGTTTGGGGACGAAACCTATGATGTAAAGAATCCGGAATTAAAAGCAGATACTACCCGAGGGGCTTCAGAAATTAATTTTTTTTATGACCCTTTTAAAATGTATTATGTTGAGCCCAGGGTCATTGATGTGGCTGCGGCCAATGCCAGCATTTCTGACACAACGGGTAGACTTTTAGCCTACTCAAACGGGCAGGTACTCTATAGTGGTAATGAACATCCTATAGCAGATACCATTAATTATCATTGGTATAGTAGTCCGGATTCAACAAAATATTGTTCTGAATGGAACGCAAATAATTTTGGAAATGCGATCAGCGCTATCCCTGCTGGAATATTAGGTATTCAAAGACTGTTAATCCTGCCTATGGATACATCATTTTATACAATTTTTAACACTTATGATTATTGCTCCAAGGATATTTTTAAAGTTTCTTTCAATCGTTTTGGATTTCCTTTATCCCGGCCTGAAGGAGTTTTGTTTGAAAAGGATTCGTCTATATTACAAGGAAAATTTTCATTGAACATCTATGCAGTTAGGCACGGCAATGGACGGGATTGGTGGATCATACAACTAGATGAAAACAATATTTCTTACCATCAGTTTCTACTTTCAGAGTCAGGGATAGAAAATATTGGTGTCATGGAGTTGCCCTCAAATGCTTTTCCTAGAGGAAATGGTCAGGTTGTTATTTCTCCGGATGGTAAAAAATTTGCATTTGCTACAATTGGTGGCAGTATTCAAAATGTTAATGGCCACGTTGTATTGTTTGAATTTGATCGGTGTACAGGAGAGGCAGAATTCGTAGATGAAAAAATATTCCCGAAAATTAATTCATTCGGTCCGGGTGTTATATTTTCTTCGGATAGCAGATTCTTATACATGAGCGAGGGGTTTAAAATATTTCAGTATGATACTTATGTTGAAAATGTTTTTCTTACAGAAACTATCATAGCTGAATACGATGGGTTTTTTTATCAACCTACTCCAAATGATTTAGAATATGATGCCAATTTTCATTTTATGGGACTTGCCCCTGATGGTAGGATCTATATTACTCCTTCATCTACAACTAATCGTCATCTTGGTGTAATCAATTTTCCTAATCAAAAAGGATTAGATTGTGATATGAGACAACATCCTATTGAATTGCCAACAAAATTCTTCCGAACTATGCCTAACTTCCCTCATTTCCGCCTCGGCCCTGACGACGGCAGTCCCTGCGACACCCTCGGTTTAGACAACCACCCTGTAGCTAAGTTCCGTTACGAGCCAGATAGCAGCGATTACAAAAAGATACGGTTTACTGACTTGAGCTATTTCCGACCGGAGACCTGGCGTTGGGACTTTGGTGATGGCAGTCCGACAGTATCCGAACGATACCCTTTCCACACTTACGCTCAAAACGGTACGTATGAGGTTTGTCTGACCGTGATCAATGAAAACAGCAGTCATACGACCTGCCGGACAGTGACCATAGGTACAAGCAGCAGTGAGGATGCCGGAATAATAGCGGATATTACGCTCTTCCCCAATCCGGTGAGCGATGTTTTGTTGGTGACATTGGGGGAATATATTCCGGAATCGGGTTATATCCATATTTTGGATAGTACTGGAAAAAAAGTATTAAGCCAAAGATTATATTATGGACACAATCATATAGATATGAGCTTTATTGCCCAAGGATTGTATTTTTGGACAGCAGAGGACCTTGGGGTACAATTGAACGCAGGAAAGGTGGTAAAAATATAACAAAAGTTTTTAGACAACAAAATTTATTTAGCTGATGTAACAAAAGGAATTTAAAACAAAAGAACTTACATAAGTTTTTGTTTGATCTCAGTTGATAACTACAATTATCGTTTGTTGTGGAAAGGGATCATTGTCAAAGCTCAGGCCAAATTGGTAGCATTTTTATAAACACGACTCCAAAGTATGTAGATAAAGAAAAATATAATTTTATACGAAGAAATAGAAACTGTTTCACAAAATCAACACAAAACACCTATCAAGACAGCGAAGTTGAATTTTTAATTACTTTCAAAATATGACGAAGTAGTGAATTTGTTCGAGTTCAGGAACAAACTGCGACCATCTCAGTTAGTAACAACATGTTTAAGTTTTGGGATTTTGAGATAGGCACACTTTAGCTTTATCCAAAACAACATGAATTTTCAAGATGAAGCCCAATTCATTTGTCTAATTTACCCAATTTCATAAGCCTGACACTACCAAAATAAATTAAAAACAATAAATTAACTCTTGACACGAACGAAGGGGTTCCAATCAAATTTTGAAATAAAAATTCATTATTCCCCTCTTTTGTCAACAAGACCCATAACTCGTTGTTGTACAAAAAAAACACCATGTTAACCTGGTTAGATATACTAAAATTTGCTTCACAAGGAACACCTAATCCTCCTGCAAAAATAGTCAAAACGGAAAAAGAGTGGAAGTCATTGTTAACGGAAGAGCAATATTACGTTACACGAAAACACGGAACGGAAAGACCGTTTAGTTCAGACATGTGCTCTCGTTTTGAACCAGGAAAATACGGCTGTGTATGTTGTCATACACCATTATTTGACAGTGCAGAAAAATTTGACAGTGGCACAGGATGGCCCAGTTTTACCCAACCACTTAGTGTTGATGCCGTTGCCTATCATAAAGATTATTCCCATGGCATGTATCGTGTTGAAGCACTTTGTAACACTTGCGACGCTCATTTGGGTCATGTTTTTCAAGATGGCCCTAAGCCGGGTGGTTTGCGGTATTGTATTAATGCAGTATCATTGAAAAAAGAAGAAAACAATGAAAAAAAAGTGGTTTTTGGAGGTGGTTGTTTTTGGTGTACCGAAGCTATTTTCCAACAATTAAAGGGTGTCCTTAAAGTAGAAAGTGGATATAGTGGCGGCATCATTAAAAATCCAATGTACAAGGAAGTCATTAGTGGTTTAACTGGCCATGCCGAAGTAATCCAAATCACCTATGATGCATCACTAATCAACTTTGAAGATTTGATCCAAATTCATCTCACCACTCATGACCCGACGACCTTAAACCAACAAGGGGCAGATCGGGGAACCCAATATCGCAGTATAATTTTTTACACGAATGAAGATGAAAAAGCTAGGATTATAAAGGCTATTGATGAAATACAATCCATCTATTCTCAAAAGATTGTAACGGAGGTTACTGCATTTGAATATTTCTATAGAGCAGAACAATACCATCAAGATTACTACAATCAAAATAGTGACAAAAACCCTTATTGTACTGTTGTCATCAATCCTAAATTGAAAAAATTTAAAGAGCTTTACAAAGACAAATTACTTAAAGAGTAAAAACCTAAACCGTTTCTTAATCAGTAATAACCAAAGGCAACATTATTTGGTCGTTTTTGGTGGAAATACGCACATATTTTAGTCCTTTGCCTAAAGGAAAAGGTTCAAGGTGTGTGATGTGGTCTCCTTCTGAAAAGAATTCATTTTTAAGTAATGTCTTTATCTTTTTACCTACTTCATCAAACACTTCCATAGTAAGTGATGTGCCTGTTTTTAAATAAAATTGCACATGTGTAGGAAAAGCACTTTGGATGGACACTGGATTGGGAAACAATCCAGCTTGTATCTCGCTACTTGCAAAGTCATATTGAACAGAAGATGTCTGATCAAACACCACATTTTCATCTCCATTTTTGTAAGGAACGTATAATAACGGTAAATAATACATTTCGTCTTTGGTTCCCTCTCCCCAAGTCACAAATTTAGGAGGGCTCGATGGGTTGGCCGGATTATTGGCTGTATTGTCATAGGTAGCAAAAGCTCTGATCTTACTTCCTTTTTTAGCAATTTTATACCGGTCAAAGTAGTAGCCTCCTTGCCAATTAAAATCCCAATCATTGATTTTAATGAGATTGGTTTTGCTCCCGTCTAGGTTTTCAATATAGACTTCCCAGTTTTTACCTAAATAGTGCATATGTGGAAAAATTCCTACCAAACTAACATCAAAAGGAACAGTGTACACACCTTCAAACCTTTTAGTTTGATTAGGTAAAAGGAAAAAACTAGATGCACCACCAACTAAATTAAACGGCAACATGATATAATCCTTTACAGTCCTATCTATGATTTCCGCATTATCAGCAAAAAATATATTGACGGTTGAAGAATCTCTTTCGTCCACGCTCCAGGGTGCAAAATGCATTTGAATAACCAAGTCACTATTGGCCGGCATATCCATGGCTATTCCATCAGGAAATCTCCGCGGTTTTTGACCGGGAACATATCCAGGATATTGGTCTCTATTGATGACTTCAAAAACATCAAAATCTGGGTTTTCATCTGCTGAAAATCCATATTCTGGCGTCTGATCATCATATGATTTTGCTTTACCAGAAACATCGGAAAAAAATAAGGCATGGTGTACAATTTTTGTATTTCCCGGCCTCAATTCTATGGCTTTTACTTTTCTGTTTTGTGTCAACCCTGTTGGCAAAACAAAATATCTATATTCGTCATTTCCATTTCCTTTGTGTACATAACTTTCTTTAAAAGTAAGGACTAAATCTGGTTCTCCAAGCAAGGAGTTTTCTGGAAAATCTGGAAAAGGCGGTATTTCTGATGGATTACCGATGGGTGTGCCTGCTGTAACCCAGTCAGCTATAGATTGAATTTGTGTTTCAGACAAATAGTTTTCATCCATAAACCTGCTATAGGTGTGATCCGCTTTCCAAGGGGGCATGATTTTATTGGCCGTGACATATTGGATGGAAGCAGCCCAAGAAGACACCTCTTGATAATTTGTCAAAGAGAATGGACCAATTTCGCCAGGTCGGTGACAAGAACTACAATGTTTGTATATAATCGGAGCAATGTCTTTTGAATACGTCGGTTGCCCTTGGGCTGTCAGACTGCAAAACCCAATAAAAAGCAACAAAAAAGTCCATTTATTTTTCATGATGATATATTTCATTTTCTGAATAATTGATAAAACACCCGATGGGTTGTGTCTCAGATATGTTCGGACTTCCTCCGTTCTGTAAAGCAAAGATAGCGTCTTTTACGTAATGATTTGATACACGGTGCCGTCTTTTACCGGGAGCGTAAAATAAATCATTGACAGCACCCCGATAGACTATCTGTTTTGAATCTTCATTGAATAAAATTATCTCAGGTAATATGGTAGCTTTAAATTGCCTTGCCCACAGTTTTTCGTAATCCAAAGAAAGCGGAAACAGTATTTTATGTTTCTTACGAAACTTTTCCATACCTTCCCGGTTCGTGGCTTTGTTGGGAAAAAATCCTGCCATCCCATACCCTGCTTCTTTGGATTGGGCATACGTTTCTCTGAGAAAGGGTGCCATTTCCTGGCAGATGCGGCATTCGTCGAGGAGAAAGATGTAAATAGTGATGCTGTCTGGAGGCGTTGCCTTTCCAATTTGAATGCTGAGAAGAAATAAAAAAAAAGCCAATAAGGTATTACGTATCATATTCTTGAAATGTCAAAAAAGCATGAAATTAACGAGGAATTTATTAATCAGATTAAAATACATTGATTTTGTACTCATTTCATGTTTTTTGTATAAGAAATAAAAAGTGTATTATTGAGTCCTGTTGGAGTCAATTAAAGTTATGAAAACATCTGGTAGTCGAGTTTTTTAGATAAAAATATGTAAAAAACAATATATTAATTGTCTTTTACACTACAAAAATATCATTATAAAGTGACAATTAAAATTATTTCCATATTTTTGTATGGATCTAAATTTTTTAGATATGAAAACAAATAGGCTAATTCATATTATATTATGTGTTATTTTCATCATTGGAAATAAACATGCCATTGCCCAACCTTCATTAGTTTTAGGTGGCTATCCCGTTGATATCAGTGTAGCTCCTTGGCAGGCCTCAATGGAGAATCATAAAACATATAGTGGAAACCATTGGTGTGGATGTACTATATTAAATGAAGCTTGGGTAGTAACGGCGGGACATTGTCTATATGACGGTCCACAGCGAATTTTGTTCTCAGGTGATAATCTAATTATTCATGCCGGGTCAACGAATCAAACAAACAACAGTATAGGTCAAAGAATTGAAGTTGATGAAATAATTTTACATCCTAATTATGACGTCAACAGCGCAGACTATGAAATAGCCCTATTGCATCTAAAAACACCCTTATGTTTTGACGAATTTATTCGACCTGTTAAATATGCAACTGGTCAAATAGATTTGGTCGTTGGTGATACTGCCCTTATTACCGGATGGGGAAATACAGGAAATGGTGGATTCAGTGCAAATTTATACGGTGCATAGATGCCATTAATATCCCAACCTTCAGCATATCAAATAATAAATGATAATGGAATTGAAAATTGCCCTCATGATTTTCCAAACTGGCTCAATCTCAGGAAAGTGTATTTTTGGAAAGATGGTAGTGCTGTTGGAAAAGGGGATAGTGGAGGCCCTGCTGTTATGAATATTGAAGGCGAACCCAAACTTGTTGGAATAATAAGTGGACATTGTCCGCCAAAAAGTGAATCTACCTATTCAACATTACCTTCCATTTTTGGGAATGTGAAAGCTTTATCTCCATTTATAGATGCCAATCTTGCGCCAAAAGACATAACAATCAATACATCTCAAACCAATCTTAATCGATCTGTGATTAATGGAAATATTATCGTTAAATCACCGGCAATTCTTACCATAAATACTGATATTTATATGATGCCGGGTAAAGAAATCATTGTTGAACATGGGGCTTCATTGATAATAAATGGTGGAAGGATAACGAGCATAGATGGGAATTGTTCTCAACCCGCAGAGGATAAAAAATGGAAAGGAATCAGAGCCATCGGAAATCCCTATATCTGGGGACAAACTTTCACCTCAGTAGAATTAAAAAATAATGCAATGATTGAAAATGCCGCTGTAGGCATTAATACGTCAAATCTTGCCATAGGTGTAAATTATGGATCCGTCAACTATTCCGGTGCCAAAATTACAGTTGATAATTCTTCAATTCTAAACTGTAATACAGGCATCTATATAGGACCATTTGGTTATTACGATGTTGAGTTGTTTCCCGGATATAATATTTCTTCTGACGATGAGAGTTATATCCAGAACACTACGATAGAAGCTCATAGATGTATTGTGGCTGAAAACAACCGTGGTTTAGAAGTGATTGAAAGTAATTTACTAAGTGATGGACATAGAGTACCTATAGGTATTTGGGCAATAAATTCTAAAATTTCTGTTACTGGCACCTCTTTTGATGGGTGGGGATATCCAATTCTTGCAAATTTTAGTTATCCATATCCGGAAGGTTCTGACATAATAAATAATGTATTTACTTCCCATGGAAATTTGCATTGGGACAACAATACCAATCTTGTCAGTCCTACATTACTACACGAAAATGATTTTGAAATCGGTGGGATTTTTATTGTCGGAAGTAATCGTTTTGATATCACAAAAAACACCTTTTATACCGGCAGTTCTGCTGTAGAGGTGGTGGGCACCGGTGCCTTGAATGAGTCTTATATTAAAAACAACCTTTTTGACGGTGTAGCTTATGGTGTCTATGCTTACGGAGAAAATGGTACTGAAATCAATGACAATTGTTTTGAGCAAATCGCAAAAGACAATGTGCAGTTGTATAATGAAGCAAATATTTTTTCTATCCAAGGAGATGACCAATTTGCAGCAGGCAATTGTTTTGATAAAAACAAACCGATATTCAAATTGGAAATAATGCCGAAGGATTTGAGTATTGGATTAAAAATGCAACACCTCAGGTTTCATGTAAACATCCCGACTTTCCCAATGTCGGAGAACCTTGGACATTAAATGATTTATCTTTTGATGAAAACGCTCATGATTGTGGTAGTAGTGGTTTTTCCGGGGGAGGAGGATGGAATTACGCATACAGGAAATGTAACGTGCCGGACTCCATACACCTGATGATAAACATGGAGACGAGTCTTAAAAACCTGATTATAGCCACGCAAAATAATTCCGGACTCTCTGAATGGGCAAAAAAAAGGGAACTAGCCCGACTCAGGCGATGTCTGAAAAGTGTGATTGGAAAAATCACGGCATACAGACTGATTACAGAGACGGACAGGGAAGCCGCCATAAGCTATCTCAGTAGTCAGGATATTTTTGAAGTAAAAATCGGTGCATATGGCCTCATGATGTACTCGGGTGAATACAGCAGAGCAGATTCATTTTTGACTACGCTGACTTATACCACGGATGCCGAGCTGGATTTTAAAGAAACCCAACAGATTTATCTCGACTTTTTATACCATCGTGACACATCTTTAGTAGATGCCCTTGATAAAAATGTTTTATTCACCATTGGAAACAAAAAACATGGATATGCCGGTTTTGCAAGATCCGTGTACAGCGAAATTACCGGTGAAATTATTCCGGTTATTACTCCCAAATTGGGTGAGCCGGAACCGAGGACTCGCAAGGATAACTTTACCCAACATTGGACTGTCAGTCCCAATCCTTTTCATTCTCTTTTAAGAGTTACGACGTTGCAAGATTCTGAAACTAAGATTGACATCAGAGTTTATAACGCTTTAGGTATCATGCAGCATCAAAGCTCTGTTCATGGTAATACTATTGATATCCAAACTGATACATGGTCATCAGGTATTTATTACCTCGAAATTAATATAAACGACGTACGTGGATTCAGCAAACTCGTAAGGATATGATTAAATTTTACAAAGTATTTTACACAATATTTTCGCTTATTGTTTTATGTTGCGGTTTACAAAGTCAAAATACCTTTGTTAAAATTATCGATGTAGAAAGCAGACCACAATATGCTATACAGTTATTAAATTGGAATGAAAGGTATTTTATATACCAATTTAACTCTTGTCTGACTCATGTTTGTGACGGAATATCAGAAATTTATAACAGTGGAGAAATCATAAAAAGTATTGAAATACCACAATTTAGTGGCAATTTAAATACATTACATATACATCCAATAGACAATGAGCTAATATTAACAGGAGAAAGTTTAATTCCAAGAGAGGATAATAAATTTTTAATATACAAAGTCAGTCCTGATGATTTTAGTATCATTGATTCGATAAAAATATTTGATTCATCTTATCCTCATGTATTTAAGTTTCAAAAAGGATCAGGATTTTATAATAACCAGTTTATAATCAGTGGAAGCGGTCGTGATGCTGAAAATTCACCTGCCAAAAGATTAATTTATTTCCTCAACCCCGACTACACTATTGACACCTTACTTACCTTTCAGTTTACACGGGGTAATACCAATATCTGGGAGCAATACGTAGATCACGACGGCCTGCTCACCTTTCATTTCTGGTATGACAACTTTGATGAATATGAGTTTCGCAGCCGTATCATCAAGATCAATGAAGATAAAAAAGTGGTGTGGGATTGGGTGAGTCCGCCGATTAAAAAATCTATATTTCCTTATGGCACACAACACAGCGACGGGTTTACTTTGGTATGTCTCCCTGAATGGAATCATCAGTCTAATGTCAATCTCGTGGCTGTAAATAAAGATGGAACTACACGATGGAGCCATTTTTATCCAGACCCTAAAATTTACAAAAAGAGAGAAGCAAGGCGTGTTAAAGAATTAAAAAATGGAGATATCCTTGTAATGGGATTGTATGAAGACAGAGAATTGACTCCAAGAGTTTATCAGTCTCCATATATGTGTAGAATAAGCAAGGAAGGAAAATTATTATGGGAACGGGCGTATTATACCGATTATGGAGGTAGTCAGGTATCAACGGGCTATATCTATGACATGGTCGAGCATGACGATGGCCGCATCATGGCTGTGGGCCAGATCAAAGAAGGAAATTTACCTCCTTACACGGACATCCTCATACTCACCACGGATTCAGACGGATGTATCACCCCGGGATGTGGTGTGCTCAATAAGCTCAATGATCTGATCTCTGAGACGGAGGAAGTAGCTGAAGAAAAAGTTGGAGTAAAGGTCAGTCCCAACCCTTTTCATAACTCCTTATTGATTTCATCTAAAAAAAGCGACAATAAAATAGTAAAACTGAAGGTGTATAATGCTGCCGGTGTCTTGTTACAAGAACATCAAATACAATCCAGCGAGATAAATATCAATACGGAAAGCTGGCCCTCTGGTCTTTATTTCCTTGAATATTTGATGGAGAATACGTATAAAGGTTTTACCAAAGTCATGCGATTATGAAAAAGGCGGAACGTATCACCTTTATTTCATTAATTTTATTGTTTTGTAAAGTAGTTTTGATTGGTCAAAACACATTCGTTAAAATAATAGACTTAGATAATTTACCGCAATATGCTAGACAAATCAAAGAAATTAATGGAAAGTATTTTCTTTCTACATTTAACTCTTGCGGCATGTATGTTTGTGATGGCATGTCTGAAATTGATATTCAAGGAAAAATTTTAAAAAATATCAAGATAAATTATTTTAGTCACAATTCAAATGCTTTATTACTGAAACCAAATACAGATACAATAATCTATACCGGAGAAAGAAATTTGGAAAATAAAGATGATGAATTTTTTTTGTATGTTGTAGAAAGTGAAAATCTCACAATTATTGATAGCATGTCGATAAAGAGTGAGATTTTTCCACGCTTTGGATTATTTCAAACCGGAACTTGTTTTTATAAGAACAAATTGGTTGTAAGTGGAGTTGGCCAGGCTGTAGGTGTTCAAGGTAATCAGGGATTAATCTATTTTCTCAACCCTGATTATAGCGTTGACACCTTACTGACTTTCCACTTTACCCGGGGCAATACCAATATCTGGGAGCAGTACGTAGATCACGAAGGGCTACTGACCTTTCATTTCTGGTATGACAATTTTGATGAATACGAGTTTCGCTCCCGTATCATCAAAATCAATGAAGATAAAGAAGTGGTGTGGGATTGGGTGAGTCCGCCGATTCAAAATGCTATTAAACCTTATGGTATTCAACATAGTGAAGGTTTTACGGTGGTTTGCCTTCCCGAGTGGAATCATCGGTCAAATGTCAATCTAATGGCAATCAACAAAGACGGAACTACCCGATGGAGTCATTTTTTTCCTGAACCTAAGATTTATAAAAAAAGGTATCCGGCAAGAGTGAAAGAATTGCGAAACGGAGACATATTGGTTATGGGATATTATGATGAAAGAGACTACACTCCGGGAATCTATCAGGCACCGTTCATGTGCAGGTACAGTAAAGATGGAAAATTATTATGGGAAAGAACCTATTTTACCGATTATGGAGCGAGCAGGGTTTCTACAGGTCTGATTTTTGACATGATCGAACACGACGATGGCCGCATCATGGCTGTCGGTCAGATCAGAGAAGGCAACGTCCCACCTTATACGGACATCCTCATAATTACCACCGATGCAGACGGATGTATCAACCCGGGATGCGGTGTACTTAATAAGCTGAATGATCTGATATCGGAGACAGTGGAGGTAGTTGAAGAAAAAGTTGGGGTAAAGGTCAGTCCCAATCCTTTTTCTGAATTTTTAATGATAAAAAGCACTACATCTGACGATGTTTTATCCCGATTTTGGATTTATGGTTCTTTTGGTGACATACAATATAAGTCAAACATTGTAACAGAGTCAAATCATGTACATACTATGGATTGGCCGGCAGGCATGTACTTTATTAAATGTGATTTTACATCCGGTAAAACAACTTGGTTGAAAGTAATTAAAATATAGAAGCAAGTTGTAGTTTTTTAAATTAAATGGATTATTTAAGCATTATTTTTACGATAGGCTACTTAAGCTCATATTATAATTGCTCGCAGTTAATAAAACCATGGTCTAACTTTTATAAAGATTCATTAAATGGAAATACATAATGCATCTTACTCTCAAAGACTCTTCTGATAGCACGCCTTCCTTTCTTGTTTACTTGTGTAAAAAAACCCACGCTCCATATTTCAGTTTGTGAATAACAATACCTAAAAAATTGTTACATTATCAAATTCTATTTTTTTCATTTTGGTTTTAGTGTTAATACCATAACTTTATCCCTTTATGCCGTAACGGACATATTATTTATTCAGGTCTTTCTGCATTGTATTTTCCAAATTCTTCCAGATAAATATAAGACAATTTAAAGAAAATAGAAAGCAACAAGGGACCAAAAATAATACCCAAAAATCCAAACATAGAAACACCCATAAAAACTCCCAGTAAGGTAATTAAGGGATGAACATTGGCCATTTTCTTTTGAACTAAAAATCTAGCAATATTGTCCACCGATCCAATGATAACAAATCCCCAAATGAGAACACCAATACCAGAATAAGTACCTGACGTACTAAATTGAAAAATGGCCAATGGTAAGTAGACCAACATGGTACCCACAATAGGAATAACTGAGGTAATTGCCGTAAGAATGCCCATAAGTACAAAGGCTTCTACACCAAAAATAAAATATCCAATCGTTGCGACAATACCTTGGGTGAAAGCTACTATAGGAATGCCCAATGCATTGCTATATACCAGATTGCGAATCTCAGAGATAAATGATTTTGAATGACCGGCATTAAGGGGCAAGGTTTTTTTGAGCCATGTCTCTACATCCCTCGACTGAACCAATAAAAAATAAAGAACCAAATACATAAGCGCTGTATTTCCAATTGCGGTAAATGTACCGCCTAACGTTTTTTGGGTGAAGGGGAGAATTTCTTCGGCCATATTTTTTACTTTATCGGGATTAAATATATCCACCCCAAATTCCATTTGTAAAAATTGATGTATCTGGTCAAATACATCTGTCATTATTTTTGGATTTTTAAATACCGGCAATAACATATTGATAGCAGTACTAACCAAGTAGCCTATAGGTAACAAAATGATGATAAAGGATGCTGTCATGAGTATTATGGCGGCCAACCAACTTTTCATATTGTACTTTATCGTGAGTATTTTCATAGGGTAGAGCAAAATCACATATAGGGTCACTGCACCAAGGAAAGCGCCCAACATAAAGTACAATTCTTTAAAAATGATGATGCCTATAAAAATAAGGACGGCTAGAAAAAACAATTGCCGTATCGTATTCGGATGGATTTGAGTGCGCATATAATACGTAATCTGCCTGTGATAAAATTGAATATCAAATGTACAAAAGAAATGTGGATATCATAAAATTCATTTATTATTAATACCCAAAAAAAATTCCTACAAAGATAATTTCCTACCTACATACCGTTAATTGATACTGGAATTTTACCCATGATCTTTCTCATCCATTATTCACAACTACTTTTAGGTTTTGGTGACTTTTCATTATTTTTCAATTTAGCATGAATTTCAAAAGCCTTCTTCTTGGCATAAAATACAATCGAATCGAGGTTTTCTTTATTTAAACTCCTCGCCGTAGGAAAATGAGTCTGTATGGAATCCTTGCACCCCTTTGGGCATTTTTTATGATGATTATAGGAAGACCACGATGCCTCAAAATACCGATTGTTGTCTGATTCAACCTTTTTTTGTAAACCATAAATAGCTTCAACCGTGATGGTTTTAAATGGTTGGGCATACGCCTGACCTAATAGTGATAATATTTGGTTTTTAGGTTTCTTACGGTTATCTACGTCCTGAGGGTCATCAGGATTGCCATTACTAATATATATCACCTCAATAGGATATCTTTTGATGTAATTTGAATCTTTTGTGGACAAATATTGATGGAGTTTTTGGTAGATAAACTGTAACGTTTTAGCGCCACTATTATCACACCCACCACCATCCATAAAATGACCCAAACCATCAACATAACTATACGCTGAAAAAAACGGAAATAGTTCGCTCATATTATTTGCCGTACCCAACGCCAAATCAAAATTTTTATTAAAATTGCAGTTGGTATCCTGAAGAAGTTTAATTAGGTCCAAAGAGCCATCCATATAAGAATCAAAACAAAAAGATACTGGTGCTATACTGTATTGCCTACCTGTAGGCATGTGCGTTGTATTAAAAAAATTCAGTGGAATGTCCAAAATATAGGAAGAATCCTTATTCAACCACAAATCTTGAATCGGTAAAAAATGATAATTGGCCACCTTTTGTTTATCAATCACATATTTATCTCCTCGCATACCTTCAACAGGACAAATCATATCCATAAATTTTGTCGTTCTATTGTTCATTGCCTTGATAAAAGCAGCATTTTCTTCCTGTTGTACACGTAAGTTTCGACCACTTCTACTTGGTTTATAATTTAATCGCCGCACTACATCCTGAAAAAACAAATCAAATACAGAACCACTGACAAAATTGTTGGTAAAAAAATGAATGGCCAAAGCGTCTGTTCTCTTATCTTTCAAGCGATCCATGTTCAAGTCTTTGGCCACCCTATACCATTTGGACAACAAAGAAGCTCCCACAGAACTACCAGAAATGGTCGATGTAGCAAACGTTTGTTTTGAAAAGCTGCCATTCATCAATTTGTCCATCTCCAAAATAAAAGTACTATACCATAATCCAGCCCTGCTACCTCCTCCTTCGCCAGCAATAAGATAAATGGGCATTGGCGTACAATCCCCACTTGGACATTTAATGGCATATAATGAATCCTTGTGCGCAAACCACTTTTTCATATAATCATCCAATTTTGGTCGTTCTCCTATTTCAGATTTATCGACTAAATACACACTATGAGGCTTACTTTCTGGGTAATGCAAATAACAAAAGAGAAGGACAAGTCCACCAAATGCCATAAATTGTTGTTTTCCTTCTAAAGTTTTGTACTTATAAGACAACCAGTTAAACCCCAATATCAAACTCCCCATGATCATGGTCAATAAAGAGACAGAAGTAACATATGTCATATCAATTATGAAAGAAAATAATAACATGATTGCAGCTGCAAAAAAACATACCCAGTAGTATACGCCATCTCCTTTATCTTCTAGTTTCTCAATGGTTTTCTCATTGTTCCTATTTTCTTCAAATTCTGCTTCCCATTTTAAATAAATGACATAAATCAAACCACCTAAAAACAATAAGCTATTGCCCAAAAATAAGATGGATAATTCATTATTACCCATAAATTTTGAAAGACCAGGATATCCAACAGGTAAAAAAAGACTTGACGCTACACCTATCTGGATTAGACTCTTTACACTATATTTTCCATATCTAAAATGAAAGCAAAGCGTAAGAATAATTAGACCTAAAAGAATCAATGAAGACCAATAAAAAAAAACATTTGTCTCACACCTAGGATCCACTAAAAAAAATACAATACCGTAAACAAGAAAAGGAGTGGCACTCAAAATACGAAGGAAGTTTCCTGAAGTACTCTTAATTTTGTGTGACTTATTTTTATTTTCATTTTCTTGATAAAATCTAGGAATGGCCCAAATAGCATAAGATGTAAAAACCACCATGGTTAAAAAACATAAGATTCTAAAATAAGTGTACCACTCAAATACCTTTTCACCGTTTAACATGTTGTGAATCAAATCCCTTCCTTGTGGCATCTTCATCAACAATAAAATGGGAATTAACATGAGTATTACAATAATTCCATGTTTCCAAGTCATTCTAATGGCATCCATAACCCCTTTACCGAGTTGATTTCCATCAATTTTTTTTATCCCCTTGGTCAAAAAATTCCAAAAAGCGGTAAATATTAAAATAATTCGACTTAAATAACTGATGCCCGATTTTGTAAAATGATCTTTCATATTGTTCGTCTTTAGTTGTACGTTTTGATGGGCATTCTTTATTATTTTTTAATCAGCCAAACTGGTTCTCCATAAATTTGTGTCAAGTCATATATCATGGATTTTTCAGCCGCAAAATGACTGTAATTATTATTGATAATGGCACCAAATTCGAGGTAAAGACCTTTATTGTTTGGCCCAGCAATCGTATCTAATTTCAACTCCAATATTGCCTCCATATTTAAATCAGTTTTGCCATTTCGCTTAATTCTTTTTCGTTTAATTTTATGATTAAACTCGTTGCAGTAACAATCAGTTTTCCTATTTTTATCTTCGGAAGTCGATTTACAATCTTTTGATTTTTCTTTTGATTTTTTACATTTTTTTATGGCACAACAAGTACTTTTTCCCGTATATTCCAATAGATATTCTGGTTTAAATATGGTTATTTTATTCGTTGGTTTATTGGCAATATTTTTTTCTTGAATCTTTCCTAAAAACACTTTTACAATTTCATAGGTAATAACCCCAAGACTATCTTTTTTACTTTTATAACTAACCATAACAGCTTTTTCACCGGGTACTAAAGAATTATTTCCTTCTTTTCTTTTGGCCAGCCAAACCTCAAATCTTTGAAATTTATTGGGGAGGCCAGAATCATTATTTTCGAAAAAAGTAACTCGTTTTGTGTGCTTACTCTCCGAGGTCATGAGCATGTTTTCCCTTATATTATTTTTATAAAAATACAGGGAATTCATTTGTAGTGAATACTCGTCCAAATTGTCTGGAAAACCCTCCGGTAAATAAGATCTGATTTCTGTATTTGAAATATTTACCAAATCATTTTTAATATTATGGTTATAATATTTAACAGTACAACTATAAAATAAAAATGTAGCAAAAATTAAAAGACTACTTGATCGTAAATGGTTTGTAATAGCTGAGGCCATAATATATTCGATTAATATCATTATTTGGATGAATTGGATCTCTTCGGTTCAAATGAATAATGTCTTGTAAAGCAAAAAATCGCTCGTTTTTATGGTTTCTCAGTGAACCAATAACACCAAAGTTTACAGACAAATCATTTTCAAAAAAATATTTAATTCCATAAGTAGAAGAATTATAGTTTATCGCATTTGATTTACCGGTTTTAAAATTTAAAGGTGTTTTATTTTCCAATGTATCACTTATGGCTTTTTCTTGAAATAAATCATAATCTTGGACATCCGAACCTAAAATACCACTCAGTTCATAGGCTAATTTATGATACCCCGTAAATTGATCAAAAGTCACTTCTACCCGATTAAACCCTTGTTTTGTATGAACATACACACCTCCACCGCCTGTCCACCATCGATCAAATCCATCTCCAAGTCCACTTATCAAATGAAGAGGCAGTAATAAATAACTCAAGATTTTTTTATAGTTAAACTCAAAACCCTTCCCAATGATAGGGCCACCATCATTATAATAGTTTACTGATACTTGATCTGTGGTTAAACTCAAAGCGCCAACTGTTTGATGGCGACCATGGTTGTTCAGGATAAAATTCGAAGTAATAAAAGCACCATGCTTTCCGAAATGCCGGAGATTGTAGAAAGGAGTGTTGTTGATCGTTTGCATATTTTTTACAAAATTCGGGTTCGGCCGGTTTAATAAACCTAGTGTAATTGAGGTCGTAAAATCTATCTGATTGTCCTGATATAAGATATTCAAACTGTTTCCTAATGATCGGTTATAAATGGTGAAAGACAAACTATAATTAAATAGACCCTGATTAACACGGCTGGTTTTATGCATACTTAGCGTATGGCTTCCATTAAACCCAACAAACGCTTTAATACTGGAGAAATTATTCCTAAATGCTTGGCCACTTGTATTGTGGTTGAGGTTAATCATTGCGCCAAACGTAACTTGATAATTGTCCGTGAGTATCTGTGCATGAACATCAGATTTCACTATGATGCATCCTAAAATCATGGAAAGCAATATGATCTTACATAATCTTAAATATTTCATCTTTGTTAAAATTTGTATATTCTCAGAACTTTATATACATAAATAGATTTTTGTATTGCCAAAGTAATACTAGAAGTTTATTTGCTCAAATTGCCATGAATTAAACCTAAACTAATTAAAGTTGTGTGCACAATTTCTATATGCGTTTAATTTTCATTTGTAACCCTAAATCGATTATATTTTTAACCCACTATTGAATTAATTAGCTGCAATTTTATTGCTGGAGATATAAAAGAGGAGGCTTCCGACCATCTAACATACACACCATTGAAACTTCAATATTTCCTTATTATTCGTAGCACAATTATTCTGATAAATACACTTTTTTAAATAAATGATTTCCAATTAGTGTTCATCCAAAAACAAATATGGATATAATTATTTAAATGAGCAAATAAATCATGGAAAAATTAAAAATATTTTGTCGCATTTGGCTTTGGTGCTCAAAATGTCCTTATTATTTTTATAAAACCTATCTTACTCTTTTTAATGGTCCTGTTTCTGAAAACTTGTATTCACAAGATAAATTCCTATCAAAGTAATACAACATCCAATGATAATCATAAACCCCACCTTTTCGTCTAAAACAATGGCACCGGTCAAAATAGCCACTATTGGATTAACATAAGCATAAATTGTGGTTTGTGCTGTGGGCAACCTCTGAAGTGCATAAATATAACATATAAATCCTATCATCGAACCAAACACTACCAAATATAAAATCGACAACCATGCCTCCATAGGAATTTCCATAAGAGGGACACTTTCAGGATTAAAGGAGGACACTAAAAATAATATTAAACCCGATATAGTAAGTTGAAAGCCCAGACCAAAATAGGGGTTAAAGACTTTTGCATGTTTTTTTGTGTATAATGTTCCTGTAGCCCATGTCAATGTCGAAAAAACAGATAATAAAATACCAAACGAAAAGTCTGGGTTCACAAAATCCAATAAATGATTATAAAATATAAAACATATACCCGCAAATCCTATAATGAGTCCTTTAATTGCTCTGGAAGGCGGTTTTATATTATCAGAAACTAAGCCTATAACCACGATCCAAAATGGAAATATGGCACCAATAATAGACCCAAGTCCTGCAGATATATACGTTACGCCCCACGTACTTAAACCGTTGCTTAAAACAAAGTTTAAAATGGCCAAAATTACTAAAGAAATATAGTCTGATTTTTTAGGTAATGGATACCTCTTTAACATAAAATATCCCAAAAAAGCAAAACCGGCAATAAGTTGACGCAAGGAAGCTAATTGAAGTCCGGGTACATAAGTAACCCCAATTTTAGAAACTACCCATGTTGTCCCCCACACAATACTAACCACGGCTAATGCCAACAAAGCCATAAAATAGCTCCCCTTTTCTTTTAGCTTTTTGGGAGAAAGCAATAATATTCCATTCAATGTATCAGAACGAAAAGTTCGCGTCCATTTGATAATTTTATTCAATACAAGTCAATTTTAAATCAAAACATGGCGAAATGATAGGAATAAAGTTTTCTGTTCTCCGGTTATTATCAAATACCAACCTACTGACAAAAAACGCCACTCTTGTAAAAAATTAATGAGGCTACTCATGATGTAATGATGGTGCTTTGTCAAATTCTACTACCCAAATTCCCCTTACATCTCCCAATAAATAATTTACGGCCAAGTCACTAGGATACTTACTTTGAATCATATTAAACACCTTTTTCGTTAAATCTTTTTCCTTATTTCCATGACATTGCAAACACATCTGTTCAATGTATATGGGATAATAACCAATATGTCGATTCCCCTTTTCAAAAACAAAACCTTGACTTTTTTGACCTGCAGAAGCCAATTTTTTAAGTTCTTCAATATACTCAACCTCACGCTGATTAGCCTTATTGATAGGATTTCTGTTTTTGTCAGATACTCTTTTGATTTGAGTATTAAATGAAGTAGCCACGCTATCAGTTAAAAATATTGCCCTACTCGAACAAAAATCTATGGCTCCTTCTGTTCCTTTTGTCTGTATAGCCAGGAGTAGGTTTTTTCCCAAGGTCGCTTTCGTTTTCATGGCTAAGTCTCTACCTATATCCAACGGATTTTCTGATATTTTAGGTGCGGTATATTTTTCCTTTTCTTTTTCAAATTGTGTTGAAAACCATTCTTTATCTTCCAAAGGCGTGTTATAAATATATGCTGCAACCGCCTTTAAATCTTCTTCAGAAAACATCATTTTTGGCATCAAACCATACTTCTGAACCATTTCTGGCATTTTTGATCTTTCTTTAGATGGGTTTTGTAAAAATGCCAAAACCTCGTTTTCAAATTCCACATATGATTTCCCGTTTTTCAAATATTCCTTTTTGATTTTCGCCATCGCCGGCGCTATAGGGCTTTTTTCGTCTTGATCTGGGCTATGGCACGTAAAACAATTTCCCGAAACCAAATTGTACCCTTGAATGATACGCTTTGAAATTTCAGCATTATTGTTCACCGGTTGAACGGTATCTCCTGCTTCCTTACAACCAATAAATAATAGGGAAATAAATATAAAAAATCCGTTTCGAATTCTGTTATCTTCCCATGTCATGAATTTTTTCATCACATATTTTTAGTAAGTATTTGTATTACTTTAAACTCCTTCAAAAACACTTTTCCTACTACCCTAAAAACGGTATACAATGGTATGGCCAAAACCATTCCCAGAATACCACCTAATTTTGCAGCAACCAACACGATAATAAAAATTTCTAATGGATGGGCTTTTACACTTTTAGAAAATATTTTTGGTTGTAATATCATATTGTCAATCAATTGAATGATGGCAAATACAATCATTACTTTAATAATGATGGGTAATAGTACTGAATAAAAAGGAGCATTTAAATTAGACGAGATCGTAATTAACAATCCAAAAGATGCGCCAAAAATTGGGCCTAAATATGGAATGATGTTCATAAAACCGGCAAAAAATCCAATCAGTAAAGCGTTTTTTACACCGAGTATAGACAAAGCAGTAGCAACAAATACGATAATGATTGTCATTTGTGTCAACAATCCAATAAAATATCGAATCAACAATTCACTAGTAATACCTACTACCTCTTTCGTTTGATCTTCGTACCCGGACGGAACTGCACCTGCAATAATGTTGTCAAATAATCCTTGTTCTCGCAAAAAGAAAAAACATATAAAAAATATAGACATAAACGCCACCAGAATATTTCCAAATGCCCCTACAATATTGCTAAAAACTGACTGAATTAAAGTGGGGCTTAAAAAATCTGATAAACTTTGTTTTAAATTTTCAAAGAAGTCCACATTCTGTTCTTCATTACCATTGACGTCTCCATTTTGTTGTACCAATTCACTAGCATCTATTTTAACCAATATAGCAACGTTTTGCCTTAATTGACTTGTATCATTACTCTGAAATAACGAATCTAACACAATCTGATGGGTAAAAATATGTTGGTCTAAATCTTTTTCATCGTCTTTCACATTTACAATCTGAGACGATTCGGGTAAAAGCTTTTTATCGACAAGCCAATTTTTCCAGTCCCTAACCGGTTCTTCCACTGCACTAATCACATTGGTATAGTCAGTATTCGCCAAGTTTCTCGCTTGGTTTATTAATGGTGGAATAAAAATCCATAAGAGAATCAAAAAAAAGACCATAAACATACCCAAAGTAAGAAAAGCCGCTGCATTTTTGCCCATAAATCGTCTAAAAAATCGGACTATAGGAGCTCCAATCATCGATAATGCCCAAGCCAATACTACATAAGCAACTATATCCGACAAATAATAGAAAATTAATCCGACGATCGCTATTGGAAGTATATAGAGAAAAAACTTATTGTTCAGATTAATCTGCATAAACCGTATTTAGATTACAAAAGTAGCTTTTTTCTATGATTTGTTTTTTTTCATATAAAAGGAATAAGCCGCTTCTAACTGTTCGTAAAAATCTTCACCCTTTGCCCTAACAATGGCTTGTTTAACAAACCTGAAAATAGGCATTTTTTTTTCTGTGCCCAATTGACAAGCTGCATGGCAAATATCCCACTGGTCATAATTCCAAGCCTCAAAACCTAAATTTTCGTTTCTCGTAATTCTGATAGGGTACAAATGACAGGAAAGAGGTTTTGGAAAACTAATCTCTTTTTCATAAAATGCTTGTTCGATTCCGCATAAAGCTATACCCGTTTTTGGATCCATATTCACATAAATACAAGAACCATCCTCATGACACTTTGTAGCCCATATCTTCTGTTTTTTTTCATACACATATCCTTTGTTTTTGGATAAGTATTCTTTGGACTTATCGTTTACAAAGGTCAACATTTTATCTTGAATTTTATCCAATATAACCAATTCATCCTCCAGTAAAGGTGCACCGTAGTCGCCCTCCCAACAACAAGCCCCTTTGCATTTTTCAAGGTGACAATGGAAACTTTCTTGAAGAATCTCTTCACTAATTAAGACATTATCTATGACTAACATTTTGAATTATTTTGGCTGAGATGGTCTAACTTCAATTTTACTTGGTAATGTCCTTGGGTGCATATTTAACAAGTCATGGATGATTTGCCCTATATCCTCAGGTTGGATTTTCCAATCATCTGCCTCGCTGGGTACATGATGGTTAAAAAAACTTGTAACTGAACCCGGCATTATGGTCGTGACTTTGATACCATATTTCCTCAAATCTAACATAACAGCTTGCGTAAAACCAACCAACCCAAATTTACTGGCATTGTAAGCAGCACCTCCAGCAAAAAAATTAGTGCCTGCCAAACTTGCTATCGTAATAAAATATCCTTTGGTCTTTTTTAAGTCTTCAAGATTTACTTTGAGTGTATTAAAAACTCCAGTCAAATTTACATCGATGGTTTCATGCCATTGTGCCTCTGTTATGTCATCAATGGAAGCCAAATGTCCCACGCCTGCATTGGCAATAACAATGTCTATCGAACCCCATTGTTCTTGTATGTTTTTTACGACATTTTGGCTTTGTTCCATGTTTACAACATCACATATATACCCTAAAACATCTTGTTGTGAAAACCTGTTTTTTAATTCTTTTTCAGCCTCTTGGACATTTTTTTCATTTCTTCCCGTAAAGGCTACTCTATAACCATTTGTAAGTAATACTTCCGCAATTCCAAATCCAATTCCTTTGCTTCCTCCCGTTATGAACACCACTTTTTTTGCCATTTTTTATCGTTTATTTTTTATTATGAAATAAGCTTATTGTTTTAATTTCGGATTATTAATATGCCTAGTTTTATCTCTAACATTTTTTTTAATCATATTGTCCTCTACAGCATTTGTTAAGTTTATTCCGTTTTGGTTGGCAATACATGTTAAAACCCACATCACATCAGCCAATTCATCAGCCAATTTATCTTTAACAAACGCCTCATCATCTTTTTCTTTGAAAGATTGATCCCCGTGAATCCTAGCCATCAGGCGGGCTACTTCTCCAACTTCTTCAGTCAAAATAGCCATATTTGTCAAGGGAGAAAAATAACGAACACCCATTGTATTTATCCACTGGTCCACAGATTTTTGGTAATCTTCTATGGTCATATTCAATTTGTTTTGCAGAATTATTAGTATGAAGCAAAATTATTCTTTTTTACTTCTAAATCGTTAACTAATGAGATCTTACTAAATAAAACTTTTGATGTAAAATAAAGTTTTAAAACTACTTAACTACTTCGATTTGTCTAATAATTATTAGAAAAAATCGTTATTTTTCTATCTTTGCCCTGCACAAATAATTTTTATGCATAGACTAATCTATTTTATTTTTATTATCCTCTTTTTAGTATCTTGCAAAGACAAAAATCCTGAGGTAATTATAGAAAATTCAGGTTTTCCTGAAATAGAACTTTTATCAAAAGAAATAGTCAAAAATCCAAAAAATCCAAACTTATATTTACAGAGAGCTAAATTTTTTTACGAAAAAAGTAACTACTCTAGTGCAGCTAATGATATGGAAATTGCCATGACTCTAGACAGCTTAAACCCCGTTTATTACCATTTTTTAGCTGATTGTTACCTCGATGGTGGTGAAGGTCAAAAAGCTTTAAAAGTCATGTACAAAGTATTGACACTGTATCCTGAGAGGGTTCAATCCTTACTAAAAATTGCTGAAATGCATTATATTCTTGAAGATTACGATTCAAGTATTTTGGCCATCAACGAAGCAATAAAAATAGACCCGCAAAACGGAGAATGTTATTTTATGTTAGGGGTGAATTTCAGGGCACTACAGGACATTCCTCGAGCAATCAATAGTTTTCAAACAGCTGTAGAAATGGATTCAAAATTGACAGACGCTTGGTTAATGTTGGGAGAACTAATGGAAAAAAACAAAGATAAAAGTGCCCTTAAATATTATGAGAGTGCTGTCCTCAGTAGTCCTAATTCTCCTGAAGCGAAACATTCATTGGCTTTTTATCATCAAAACCACAATAATATTCCTAAAGCACTTGAAATTTACAGAGAAATTATTCTTGCCCACAAAGATTACATTGATGCCTATCTCAATTCTGGAATATTATACAAAGAATTAGATTCTCTAGATAGGGCTTACGAACAATTTAACCTCATAACTGGCATAGCGCCTCAAAATGCAAAGGGTTATTATTTTAGAGGATTAATACAAAAAGAACGGGGAAAATTGAAAGAAGCAGCCAAAGACTTTCAGTCTGCCAAAAATCTCGATAGCACAAACCCCGATATCCAAAAAGCATTGGATTCTGTCTTACAATAATTTTTTAATTCAAACGATACATCAATAATTCCTTTCATGAAAAAGTTTAGCCTATATTTTATTTGTCTTTTTTTTATTGCCTCTTCATGTCGACAAGACATGGCGTCAAGCAATACAGAAACAAAATCACCTAATGAGGTAGGTTCTGCAAAAACATCTTTGAATACCGCTTCCGAATTATTATGGTTACAAGGAACTTGGGAAAGTGAAGACAAAAGCAGTATTGAAACCTGGGCAGTTCAGGGCGATAGCCTGTCAGGTAATGTCTATTCCGCTTCTGCCAAAAAAATTATAGAAGTTTTGTCGATTAAAAAAGTAAATGACTTTTGGGTTTACTCTGCTAAAGTTTTAGATCAAAATCAAGGCAAAACTATTCCTTTCCGCTTGTTAGAATATAGTCCTGATCATGTAATTTTTTCAAATCCTAATCACGATTTTCCAAATAAAGTTTCTTACACCAAAATAGACTCTGCAACCATGCATATAAAAGTTTCTGACAATTTCAATAAGTCATTTGAATACAAGGTACGCAGACTAGATTGATGACCTCTACCAAACAAGAAGTAATTTCTTTATGTAATTCCAGAATTGGTTCTCCTGAGTATTTGGTTTTTGCACCTGGAAGAGCCAATATTATAGGTGAACATACGGATTATTCTGATGGATATGTAATGCCATTTGCTACGCAGTATGGAATCTATTTAGCTGCCAAAAAAGTGCCTGGCTCTAGTCTTGAAATTTTTTCGATAACCACAAATCAATACGAAAAATTTAATACGAAAAATTTATCAGAACTGAAGGACTCAAGTTGGTCTAGGTTCATGAAACAATCTATACTACAACTTAATAATCAATCTTTCCCAATGGGATTAAGCATTGTCATAGGCGGTGATCTACCGATTGGGGCTGGTATGTCATCTTCGTCTGCGCTTACCTGTGGTTTTTTAGCCCTATTAAATGAGGTTTATCATCTTGGTTATTCTAGAAAAAAATTGATGCAACTAGCTGTTTATGCTGAGCATGGCACTGGTGTTAAGGGGGGAATGATGGATCAGTATACCATTATGTTTGCAGAAAAAAACAAAGCCTTATTCATTGATTGTGAAACATTAGAACACAGGTCAATTCCTCTACCAACAAATACTCATTTTGTTCTTTTAAATACAAACGTAAAACACGAATTGGTAGATAGTCCATACAACACACGACGAGCACAAAGTGAAACGGCTTTAGAAAGTATACGAAGCTTAGAAAACAATAAAATGCTCCAATTTAAACACATAAAATCCCTACAAAAATATAAGCCTCATTTAGATCCGTTATTATTCAAAAGAGCGAACCATATTGTTTCAGAAAATCAACGAGTATTATCCATGAAGGAAGCCCTACATCATGAAAATTTTAATTTGTGCGGTCGTATTTTAAAAGAATCACATCACAGTTTATCGGTGGATTATGATGTAAGTTGTGCAGAACTAGATTTTTTGGTTGAAAATGGCTTTTTAATAGAGGGTTGGCAAGGAGGAAGAATGATGGGAGGTGGATTTGGAGGTTGTACTGTGAATTTAATGCAACAGGATGTTACCGATAAGAATTTTGAATCTTTACGTGAAAAATATTACGCAAAATTTCTAATTCAACCAGAATTTCATACCGTACTTCCTTCGGCTTCCTTGACAGTTGAAAACTTTAGTTGAATTATTGAAATATAGGTTGCAAGTTAAGATTATGTTAAACTATTAGTGATAAAAAATCCTTGTGTACTTTTTGGCGTTAAGGAATAAAATTAAAACAATTTAATGAAGACCTTTTTTCAGTTATTTTTAGCTGGTATTGTCGGTGGCTTAGTAGTTTTCTTTTTGACTACCGAAAAGGTAGTAAGTCCTAACATACCTGAGTCTGGCAACGTGGTCAAGACAAATTACACTGCTAATACAAATGCGTTCAACACTAACATTAATTTTGTAGAAAGCGCCAAAAAAACAACGAATACAGTTGTCCATATTTATGCTGAGGAAAGTCAACAACAAATGCAGAAAAATAGGCAAGATAGAAACAATAGAGATCCTTTTTCTGACTTTTTTAATTTCGAAGACTTTTTTGGAGAAAATTTCTACCGCCCAAAAAATGGGACAGGTTCTGGAGTTATTTTTAACAAACAAGGCTACATTATCACCAACAATCATGTTGTCGGTTTTGCAGATAAAATTAAGGTAACCGATTCCAATGGTAGGGTTTACCAAGCTGTAAAAATAGGCACTGACAGCAGTACAGATTTAGCTGTGATTAAAATTGAAAGTGCCGAAGATATGCAACCAATACGATTTGGAGATTCCGACCAAATCCAAGTTGGAGAATGGGTTTTGGCTGTTGGTAATCCTTTTGGTTATCTTACCTCTACGGTTACAGCGGGTATTGTCAGTGCCAAAGGACGGTCTTTAGATATTATTAAAGGCGAAAAAGCCATTGAGGATTTTATCCAAACAGATGCCGCCATTAATCCAGGAAATAGTGGAGGTGCTTTGGTCAACCTACAAGGTGAGTTAGTAGGTATCAATACAGCTATAGCTACCCCTACCGGGGTTTTTGCTGGGTATTCATTTGCTATTCCAAGCAATATTGTTAAAAAGGTAGTGGCAGATATAATTGAAAATGGTGGTGACGTAGATAGGTCAACCAATTTAGGAATTGGGGGATATGATGTGAATGAAGATTTAATCAAAGAATTTGGTTTAAACCTCAAAACGGCAAGTGGTTTTTATGTTCACGAAGTCGACAAAAGAAGTGCTGCCCAACTGGGTGGAATTTTACCTGGCGATGTTATTATCGAAATTAATAAAATAAAAATAGAGAGATACGAGGATATTGAAAAAAATCTAAAGCTTAAAAAAGTTGGTGATAAAATTGATGTAAAAATAAATAGAGCTGGAAAGGAATTAAATATTCCATTAATGCTCAAAAAATCTATCTAGCCCTGGGCTTAGAGAAAGAAAGTTGGTTTTTCGTTTTGTTTTGATTCGTCTGCTCCTTCAAATGGGGCAGACGTTTTTTTATTTATTAGTAAAATGGTTTTTACTATAAGGTCAAACAGGTTAGAATATTATTAATTTCACCACTCTTTTCTTTATTTTGCAAAAATATTCAAAGTACGTCAGTTGATAAAAATTATTAAAATTTTATTAGGCATAGGTCTTTGTCTCGTTTTGTATCGCCAATTAAAAAGCGACGGCACCATATTTCAAGACGCTGTATCTACCATACAATTTCCTGTTGCTTTAGTATTTTGCCTACTCCTGATGCCTTTTAATTTGTGGCTCGAAGCCTTAAAATGGAAAATCCTTGTTCGCCCTCTTCATGAAATGACCATGTGGCAAAGTTTGGTTAATATATTGTCGGGCGTTTTTATGGGCGTATTCACACCTGCCCGTGTTGGAGAATATGGAGGAAGAATGATAAATCTTCCCCCCGATGCTCGGATACCCTCTATTGCCGCTACTTTGTATGGAAGTATTGTTCAAAACAGTATTCACGTGTTGGCTGGTTTTGGTTTAAGTTATTATTTTATTAAAAGCTTAATCCGTGAAACTTCTGAAAATATGCTTTTGTTACATATCATGTCTGTTGGCATTTTATTAGGATTGGTCATCATCACTTTAATTCCAGCATATTGGCAAATTTTATTTCAAAAATTAACTCGATATAAATTTACAAAATGGATTGTTCGGTTTGATTTCTTGCGACAAATCACAACCAAAACAGCTTTGAGTATTATTTTTTTAGCTAGTTTGAGATATACCGTTTATTTTTCTCAATATATGCTTATCCTTTTTGCCTTAGGAATACACATTCCATTTTGGCAGCAAAGTACAGGGATTTCGCTTATATATTTAATTCAGTCTGGGCTTCCACTCCCCCCTTTGTTAAATATTTTGGGAAGGGGAGAGATTTCAGTTGTCGTTTGGCAAAATTTTAATGTGGCTGTTCAACTGGCACTTTCAGCCACGTTTATTTTATGGTTTATTAATATTGTCATTCCAGCTTTAGTTGGATATTTTATGGTTCTAAAATATAAATCTCCGTCATCTTAAATCAAATGAAAAAATATATTCTTTTTTTTATCCTTTTTCTGGCAATCCTATTTGCCACCTGGTGGTTTGGATTTAAATCAAATCTTTTTTCCCCTATCGAACGTGTGCAAGCTACCGTCATGTTGGAAAAAGTAAAGATGGTGACCAAACTAGTTAGTGTAGAAGGTCATTTTTCTGAAATATTTGAGAAAAAAGAAATGTACGAATATGACTTTTTTGAATTGTTCAGTAAAAAAATATTGGTACGTGTGAAAGCAAAAGTTTCTATAGGTTATAATTTTCAATCATTAAACATAACGGTTGACTCCTTAAAAAATACCGTTTACTTAAATGAGTTTCCTGAACCAGAAATCATTTCTATAGACCATGATCTTGATTATTACGATATTCAGGAAGGTACATTTAATAGTTTTTCTTCTGAAGAATTTAACGTTATTCATAAGGAGGCAAAAAACATTATTCTCAAAAAAACACACGAATCTGATCTTTTGCAACAAGCCCAAAAACAAAAACAGGTTTATATAGAAATGTTAACAATGGCACTTCATAGTATGGGATGGAAATTTGTTGTCAAAGAAGATAAAAAACCTTTAAATGAATTATAATACTTTTGGATTTGTTCTAAAAATTGTCCTTTTAATTCTATTGTTTCCTTTTGGAATGTTCGGACAATCAAACAATTACACGCCCTTAAAAAGCCTGTCTCCTAAGTATTTATCTATATTTAAATCTTCTATTCAGGATAGTAGAATAGGTGCTTACGAAAAAAGCTTAGCGAAGATCAATAAGATTTTAAAAGTTTACCCAAATTGTGTTGAAGCTCAATTGAAGAAAGCAGGAACCGTTTACCTTTTGAAAGATACCGATAAAGCATTGGAAATATTAAATGATGTTATTAAAAATTATCCTGATTACGACATAGAGCCATATTTTACAAGGGGATTTATATTGTTTGAAAATAAAAACTATACATTGTCAACCAAAGATTTTAAACATTATCTTTCGGTTGATACCCTCTCTATAAATCGACGAAAAAAAGTTACCCAATATTATGAAATGTCGTATTTCAGGGATAGTTTAATGCGAAATCCCGTCAAGTTTACACCGACTTCTCTCCCAAAAGAAGTCAATTCTCCTTATGCAGAATATTCACCTAGTTTAAGTATTGATGGAACTTCTCTTGTTTTCACAAGGAGATTTAATCATCAAGAAGATTTGTTTATTAGCTACATAGATAGTTTAGGTGGATTTACAAATGCTCAACCTTTAGAACAAATTAATACCCCTTCAAACGAGGGAGCGCATTGTGTCAGCGCAGATGGCAAACTAATACTTTTTACGGGATGTGATCGAGATATCTTATTCCGAGGATGTGATTTATATTATTCCGTGTTAAAAAATGGTTCTTGGACAAAACCTTCGAATATTGGTAAAGTTATCAATACCCCCGCTTGGGAATCTCAGCCATGTTTGTCCGCTGATAATAGAACACTGTTTTTTGTATCTGATAGAGTTGGGGGTTTGGGCGGAAGAGATATTTGGTATTCTACAAAAAATGAAAGAGATATTTGGTCAGCACCTACCAATATAGGCGACCATATTAATACTAATCAAGACGATGAAACTCCTTTTTTACACCCAGATGGAAAAACACTGTACTGGAGAAGCAATGGTCGATTGGGTATGGGGGATTTTGATATCTATTTTGCTATCTGGGATGAAATTAGCCAGTCTTGGGGCGAAGTAAAAAATTTGGGTTATCCTATTAATACTGAAGGCAACGAAGGTGGTTTGGTTGTTTCTCTGGATGGAACAAAAGCCTACTTTGGAACAGACTATTTTAGTAAAATAAGTAATCAATCCTTTAATTTGGACATTTGCTCTTTTAATCTACCACCTTTTGCAAAGGCAACTCCCACATCCTTTGTAAAAATTGTAGTTTCTGATGCCAATACAAATCTTCCTTTAGTTGCCGATGTTCAAATACTTAACATCTATCAAAACCATCTTTTTTATACTGGAATCACAAATACCGAAGGTCAATTAATTACACCTATTCATGGGAAAAATAAATATTCCATTCACATCAATAAAAATGGCTACCTCTTTTATAGTGCCCACATAGATATTGACTCCATCTTTACATTTGACAAACCTTATGAGTATACCGTGCACTTACATGCTATTTCTGAAAAAGAAACCGAGGCTGTCGTGTTGAATAATTTGTTTTTTACGAGTGGTTCGTACCAATTATTACCCGAATCCGAAAGAGAAATTAATATGTTGTATGAACTATTAATGACGCATAAAAACATTAAAATTTTAATTATTGGCCACACAGATAATGTAGGACAATCCGTAGATAATCAAATATTATCTTTTAATAGAGCACAAGCTGTCAAGGATGCACTCATTCAAAAAGGAATATCAGAAGAAAGGATTCTTGTTGAAGGTAAAGGTCAAAATAGCCCTATAGACACCAACGAAACACCTGGTGGTAGAAAAAATAATCGTAGAACTGAATTCAAAGTGGTCGGTAAAAAGTAAACTATTTTTATTATCTTTTTGTTGCCACTATAGTGTAGTCAGTACAATTACCTCCTTGTCGAATACAATATTTTAATTCGAGTGTTCCATTACTATAAAAACCATCTCCATGAATCGTAAGGTATGTATTTAGCTCTTGTTTAAATATATCAATATCAACAACATCATAATTTTTATTATCCACATCAATTTCGATAATTTCCCAATTATCCCCATCGAAAGGTGCTTCAATGAGCAAATTGTCCCCTCTATGAGAGCTAATAATTAAATCAAAGGGACCTGTAATGCCAAGTACATGTGCTCTATATACTCCAATGAGCGGAATAACTCTTTCATCAATTGTACAAGAAGAGAATGAAGTCATCATGGCTAATATACATAGTAAGCGTGTCATCATAATTTATTAATTTTATGACACTTCAACGATATGAAAAGTTGGATTGTAGCTCGTTAAAGATGCGTTTACATTTTATTTAACGCTTTGATTAGACTTTGTTACGAATAGCATTTAAAATGACTTGTTCCCTATATATTTTTAAAAGTGTTATTACACAAAGTATTCCCACAACGGGATGAAAATATTGTGGTAATAGAGGCAAATTGAAAGCATTGACCAAAGAAATGGATAATAAAATAGTCGTCAATACAACATATAACTTTGATTGCCTTAATGGCTTAAAAAAGTAAAATACAGATGAGATAGTCCATACCAAATTCCAATTATCTCTGGTTGGAATATGGTCAGTAAAAAACCACATAGTCGTCATTACTATTGTTAAAAATAATAAAAAAACAAACCATAGCTTATCTATTTTTAGTGGATATACTAATTTTTGTTTTTTTACAGCCACATTATAAAATAAATATATTTCAAAAACCAAAAAACACAAAAATAGAAACAATGGCCCTATAAAAAAGGTATAAAAAGAGGTGATTTCCGGTTGTTTAAATGAAAGTAATGTAGCGGATGATTTTACAATTGAATGATTATTTATCTTTGCAAAGTCAACGTGTTTTTTAACAAAATCTGGGATGAACATTTGTTCTTGGATACTTGTAACTTTATCTGCTCTAGAACCAATAATAAGGTCTATTCCAAAGGATGTCCATGGAAAATGTCTTTGATAATGTTTGATGATTTGCCTAAATGTATAGTTGTTTGTATTGTTTTGGGACCAATCTATTTGTTCAGTTGTCGAAAATTGTAAAACATCATAAATTCGAGTAGCACAATTGTCGTAAAAAAAATCATACTTGTACTCCCTGTTTTCAGTCTTAAGGTTTTCTTCCAGATATACCATCATCTTCTCCAACTGAAATGAATCCAGATCAAGAACTTGTTCTACGACCCCTCTTTGGGTCATATTATACTCGTAAATAAAATCCTGATAGCTATTGAGAGAAAGTCTGTATGGTAGTTTTCCTCGTAAAAATTTAAGTGTAAAATTTGGCGTATTGAAATCAAAGGTTCCGTAATTTAACACCATATCCCGTTGGTCACTATATCTTATTCTTAGTGCATTGTGACCATAAATCGAATAAATTTGTTGGCCTGGTGCACAGGTGAGAATAGAGATTATAGGCAATTCTTTTTCATTGGCAAATCCCTTTAAAGATATTCCAATAATAAACAGTAAACATATAAACGGTTTAAAACGCATGATTTATGCTACGGTTTTTAACCAAATGATATATTAATCCTCCTCGGACGTTTCATTAGGGTCAGAAAGTCCAGGTTGGTACTTTTCCTTGATTTTTGCTTCAATTTCAACAGCTAATTCAGGATTGTCTTCAATAAACTGTTTGGCAGCTTCTCGTCCTTGAGCAATTTTAGTACCTTCATAACTAAACCAAGAGCCACTCTTTCCGATAACATCCGTTTCAACACCCAGGTCAATGATTTCACCTGATTTTGAAATCCCTTCTCCAAACATGATATCAAAAGTGGCTATTCTAAATGGGGGTGCCAATTTGTTTTTTACCACTTTTACTTTTATTGGGTTTCCCACAACATTACCATCTTTATCTTTGATAGCTGTACCTGACTTCCTGATATCTAGTCGAACTGACGCATAAAATTTTAGTGCATTACCGCCTGTTGTAGTTTCAGGATTACCAAACATAACCCCAATTTTTTCTCTAAGCTGGTTGATAAAAATACAACAACAACCAGTTCTTCCAATTGTGGCCGTTAGCTTTCGCATCGCTTGTGACATAAGTCTTGCTTGCAAACCCATTTTGGAATCTCCCATTTCACCTTCTATTTCACTTCTTGGAACGAGTGCAGCTACTGAGTCAACAACAAGAATATCAACTGCTCCCGATCGAATTAAATTTTCAGCGATTTCGAGGGCTTGTTCTCCATTGTCAGGCTGTGAAATCAACAATTCTTCGGTTTTAACGCCTAGTTTTTCTGCATAAAACCGATCAAAAGCATGTTCGGCATCAATAATTGCTGCAATTCCATCCCTTTTTTGGCATTCGGCTATAGCATGAATGGCTAGGGTAGTTTTTCCTGAAGATTCAGGTCCATAAATTTCAATAATTCTACCCTTTGGAAGACCACCTATTCCTAAGGCAATATCAAGGCTGAGTGAACCCGTGGAAATTGTTTCAATGCTCACAACTTGTTTGTCACCTAATTTCATGATTGTACCTTTTCCATAGGTTTTATCAAGCTTATCCATAGTCAGGGCAATTAACTTTAGTTTTTCATCTTTTTCTTTAGACATAATTCAATTATTTTTAATAAAACACAAATCTATAAATTAATTTTTTTTTTAATAAAAGATAGCCATATTAATTTAAAAGATACAAAAAAAGTATTAAAAACGACAAGCCTTTGAGAACGGTAAAAGTTTTTCCAGTAGTTTTTACCATTTTTTCAAGGTAGTTAATATAATAAACAAAGCCCCGGTAAAAAGGTTTTAATACACTGTTCCCCGGGGCTATTTATCTAAATTAAGGACTGAAGTTTCATCGCCAGCCCCATATCGCCAGAGATTTTAATTTTACCAGACATCACTGCCATCATAGGGTTTAAGTCCCCATTTTTTAGTGCCAAAAATGTTTCTTGATCTGTCGTAATCGTACAAGCTGCTTCTTCATCAGCACCAGATACGATATTTTTATCTCCTGTTCCGTCAATTAAAATAATCTGATCTCCAAGTACAAATTTTAGTCTAGCACCAAAAGGGGCTACATTTGCTGCTTGGGTAGATATTGCTTCAAAAATGTTTTCCATGTAAATTAAAATTTAAATAATTAAAGTAAAAATGGTTCTTGTTCAGATTCAATAGTTAAAGATTCATGGTGTAGTAATGTTTCAACGCATGATTTTGTTTTCGGCATTTCGTATTTGAAATAAAACTTCATTGTTTGATATTTAGCTAGGTAAAAGTCTTGATTGTCCGTTTGATTTTTTTTCATTTCTTTTTGTGCCTCTAAACCCATCAATAACCATTGATGTCCTATGACAATAATTGACATAAATTCCATAAAAATAGACGCATCTGCCAAAAAATTTTCATAATCCCCTTTTTTTGCGAAGCCCAATAAATGATTTATGACCATTTGTACTTCTTTCATTTTTTCTTCTAATGCAGAAACATACGGTTTTAAATTTTCGAAGGTAGTGGCTTCCTCCATGGTTTCAGACATGGCTTCAGACAATAAATGAAGGGCTTCCCCATTCTCCATGGTTATTTTTCTGCCTAGGAGATCTAATGATTGAATGCCCGTAGTTCCTTCATATATAGACATAATACGAATATCTCTTGCATATTGTTGAAGTAGGAAGTCCATACAATAGCCATATCCTCCCAAAATTTGAAGTCCGTTACTTATAGCCACTTGGCCCATTTCCGCTGGATACGTTTTAGCAATTGGCGTTAATAATTCAAGTAGAAGTTGTGCTTTGTCTTTTTTATCGCCAGTTTCGCAATGTATGATGTCTTGTAATTTTGAACAATAAATCAGTAAGCTCAATGAACCTTCGACAATTGCTTTTTGAAGTAATAACATCCTTTTTACATCTGGATGATTAATGATCAAAGTTTGATTTTCGGTCACGTCCTTTTTGCCAGAGTTTAATATTTTTCTACCCTGAGGTCTTTCTTTTGCATATTGAAGAGAATGATAATAGGCTGCAGTGGCTGTGGAAGCTGCCGTCATACCTACATCTATCCTTGCTCCATTCATCATTTGAAACATGTAAGAAAGCCCTTGATTCATTTCACCTACTAAGTACCCTGTGCACGGTTGGTTTTCTCCAAAAACTAAATGAACTGTACTATATCCTCTTTGTCCAAGTTTTTGAAAGTCCCCAACAGTTTCCACTTGATTATACACTAGTGTATCTCCTTTTTGTTTGTATTTTGGAACAACAAAAAGTGAAATGCCTTTTGTCCCCTTTGGTGCACCTTCCACTCTTGCTAATGTTAGGTGAACAATATTGTCAACAGCTTCATGGTCTCCCCCAGATATGAATATTTTTTGACCTTGAATATTATAGGTGCCATCACTCATCGGGGTTGCTTTCGTGTTTATGTCAGATAAAGAACTACCAGCTTGTGGTTCTGTTAGCGCCATTGTGCCCCCCCATTTACCAGTCAGCATTTTGGGGATAAACATTTCTTTAATTGATTTGCTACCAAAAACAGCAATTAAGTGTGCTGCACCTGAGGTAAGTCCTAAGTACCCTGGTATGTGATTATTGGCTGCTTCCAAAATATGGTTATTGGCATTAGAAAGCGTAATTGGCATTTGAACACCCCCATTTTCGTATTCAAAATAATTGCCTAAAAATCCATTTGCTCCAGCATCCTTAAATATTTTTTGGAGTATTGTGTGAGAATGAACTTTACCATCTTTAAAATAAACTGGTTTTTCGTCCATCTCTTTAAAATATGGATAAAAATCTGCATCTGCCCAATCTTTAGTAACATTGAGCAAGAGTTCAGCCATTTCTTTATTATATTCAGCATAACGAGGGTATGAAAATAATTTTTCCACTTTGTGAACTTCAAATAATAAAAATTGAAGCGTGTCCATACACATATATTTCGCCATATACTTATACGTTTTAAAAATTAAACCCTAAGTTAAGAATTTTTTATTTCTTGTTCAAAGTTTCATAACTTTTTAACATTTGGACTGAATTCACATTGATTTTCAAGGATTATTTCAGACATAAAGAGACATCCCAACATAATTGGTTATTTTTGTTGATAATTTGATCTTCACATGAAATTTACATCTATTTTTTTCTTTTTAATTAGTTTAATATTTAGCAATAAAATGCAGGCACAGCAACTGCATTTATCAATTCTACCTGATTTAGAAGGTCAAGAATTACTTGATTCTTTAGTTTCTAGGTATAAAACGTACCAATTACTACCTTATTCTATCTGTCGAGACACGTTATTTTCAAAAATAGACGTGGTCCAAGACTCTTTAGAATGTATTTATACAGGCATGAAAAGGTATCTTCCCCCAGGTGTAGATGCTACGGAAGCTGTGCTATTGAATGGTCAGGCAAATGGTATTAATACAGAACATACTTATCCACAAAGTAAAGGTGCAGAGGGTTATGGAAGAAGTGACATGCATATATTATATCCTTCCAGAGTAAGAACGAATTCTAACAGGCTCAATAATCCTTTTGGAGATATTGATGATGGAGTCACTCAAACATGGTATTACCTAACCAACGAAATGAGTTCGCCGCCAAGTGTTAATCGAAATGCCTATAGTGAAAGTACTTCTACTAAATTTGAGCCACGAGAATCTGTTAAGGGCAATATAGCCCGTTCTGTTTTTTACTTTTATACCATGTACCACGGTGATGCCATTAATGCAGATCCAAATTTCTTTAATTTACAAGTTCAAGATTTGTGTAAGTGGCATTTTGAAGATGCTGTGGACAGCACTGAATGGAAGAGAACTTTTGGCATCAACGAATACCAAAAAAACATCAATCCTTTTGTACTTGATTGTTCTTTAGCCGCACGAACTTATTGCCAAAATATATCTGATGTTTGTGCTCTTTTAAGTGATACAAAAAATGAAAAATTAATAAGAAGTGAATTTAAACTATATCCCAATCCTGGGGTGGAATTAATTATATTGGAGCATTCATTGGGAAGTGGAAATTACGCCGTGTATGTAAATGACCTTCACGGTAAAACGGTTTCGACACAACACGGATTTTCGGACCAAAATTCGATTCAAATAACACTGCCCTACTTACCAAATGGCGTTTATTTTATCCATTTTCAGCATGATAAAGATGCAAAATTTCATGTGTTTAAATATATCTCAAACCCTTATTAAGTATCGATTTAGCAGATATTTTGATAGGAAAATGTAATGGATTCATTAAAAAATTGATATTACTCCTTTGAAATAAGTTTAAAAAGTGTTTCACGTAATTAAATATTCTTATGTATTAACAAATGTAAGCTAATCATTTAATCAACAGGAAAAAAACCCATATTAACGTATATCGTTGATTATCTGTCACATATACATATTTTTCATGTAACAAAATTGTGGAAAAAAAAAGATTTAATTCTTATACCACTAAAGTTAAACTGTCTATATTTACGCTGTCGTTTAATCCCTGATATAGTAATAGAACATATGGAACATAAGACAATACGAGATGCGGCACTCATCAATCTCGTTTCTGACTTTGAGTCAAAATTTGAGCAAGGCAATCTCGGTTATATAGAAGATAAAGCATTTTTTAGGCTTATAGAATACTATGAAGAAGAATACTTGCCTGAAAAAGCACTTGAGGTTGTTGACATAGCTTTAACTCAATTTAAATATAGATCTGATTTTTACATAATTAAAGCCAAGCTTTTACTTAATTTTTCTAAATACGATGCTTGTTTGGATTATTTGGAAAAAGCAGCAGCTATTGCACCTTTTGAAACTGAAGTTTTATTATTGAAGGCGCGGGTTTTGGCTTTAAAAAAAGAAATAAACGGTGCCTTAGAAATTCTTTCAGAATTGAAAGAAATGATATTACAAGAAGATCTTGTGGAAGTATTGATTGCAGAATCATTTGTATACGAATCCATGAAGGACTATGATAAAATGTATGATTGTTTATCCAAAGCAGTTAAAATTGATTCCAACAATGTTGAGGCAATGGAAAGAATTTGGATTAGTGCTGAATTGTCACGCAGGTATTCGGACAGTGTTCAATTACATATAGAAATTATCGACAAAGACCCTTATAATTATCAAGCGTGGTATAATTTAGGACATGGCTATAATTGTGTTTATGAATATGAAAAAGCTGTAGAAGCCTTGGAATATTCGTTTATCATCAATGAAAAATTTGAAAGTGGTTATTTAGATTGTGCCGACACTTGTGTTCAAATTGGTAATTTTGAAAAAGCATTAGACATTTATTTGGAAGCCAATGGGAAATTTGGTCCTAATAGTGAATTGATGGTTAATATTGCCAATTGTTACATCAAATTAAACAATACCAGTCTCGCAAAACAATGGCTTTTAAAATCAATTAAAATTGATGCTTATAATGACGAAGCTTATTTTTTGCTGGGAGAAAGTTATTCTAGAGAGAGTGTTTGGTATAATGCCATTAATGCTTACCATAAAGCAATCGATTTAGACAATAGGAGAGAAGAGTATTATTTGGGTCTAGCAAAAGCTTATTTAGCCGTAGAAGACTATAATAAAGCCACTATAAATTTCCAGATGGCAACTCAAACAGGGCCAGAGGAAACTCAGTCTTGGTTTGAATATGCTTGTTTTCTGGTCAAACTTGGTCTTTTAGATGAGGCAAGTCTAGTTTTAGAAGAAGCAGAAGATTATACTTTTGGCGCAGAATTAATGTACTGTAAAGCCTCCATTCTATTTTTAAAAAATGACAAACAAAATTGTATTGAATTATTAGAAGAAGCTCTTTTGGAAGATTATTCTAAACACGAACTTCTTTACAACATTGTACCAGAAATAAAAATTGACCGACAAATAACCGGAATCATAAGATATTTTAAAGAAATAGATGAGCAGTAACGTTTTTACATGCTGAGGTCACCTACAATAAACTCTTTTTAATAACCAAAACTGAAGGGGCTGTCTCAAAAGGACAGCCTCTTTTATTTTCTATTTTGTGTCTTTCTTTTGAAAGTGGCTACTCTTATTTTTATTCCAATTTTTATTTGACGGTTTTCTTTTACCAGCATTAGAAGGCTGCCCTCTATGTTTGCTTTTTGTAGTATCTCGACGTTTTTTTGGGTCCCATTCTGGACTTATACCGATAGATTCGGGCAAGTTGTTTTTAGCCACATCCCTTCCCAGCATATTTTCGATTAGTGACATATTATACATGTCTTGGCTGTTGACCAAAGTAATTGCCACGCCTGTAGAGTCGGCACGAGCGGTACGTCCTATCCTATGTACATAATCCTCGGCATCATTCGGAACATTATAGTTGATCACTAATTGAATATCTTTAATATCAATCCCTCTTGCCAAAACATCAGTAGCCACAATAATTCGTGTGTTTTTTGCTTTAAAGCTATTGAGAACCTCCTCCCTATCTTTTTGTTCTAGGTCTGAGGAAATGCCCTCAACCTTATGTCCAAAAGACCGTAAAGATCTTGTAATTTCTGAAACATTTTTTTTAGTCGAACTAAATACAATGATACTATCCATAGAAGGATTGTTTTGGATAATATGATTGATTAACGATATTTTGTGTCCACTTTCTACTAAATATACTTGTTGGTCGATGCCTTCAGAAGGTTTGCTTATGGCAATATTAATTTCTACGGCATTTACTAAATCTGTTTTTGCCAATGTCCTGATATTGGGAGGCATTGTAGCAGAAAACATAAGCGTCTGCCTTTTTTTAGGTAAAAAGCCAATGATTCTTTTAATATCATCATAAAACCCCATATCCAGCATTCTATCGGCTTCATCCAAAATTAAAAAATCCAAATCTTTAAATAGAGGATTTCCCATATTGAGGTGGCTTAATAATTTTCCAGGAGTAGCTACAATAATATCTACATGATTTTCCATGCCCTTTTTTTGAACTTCCCACTCATTGCCCGAGCCTCCACCATAAACAGCGATACTAGAAACCCCAGCAAAATAGGCAAAACCCTGTATTTGTTGATCAATTTGAACGGCAAGTTCACGTGTAGGTACAATTACCAAAGTAGATGTCGTTTTTCTGGGATTTTCTTTTAAAATATGCATTATGGGAAGCATAAATGCCGCCGTTTTTCCCGTTCCCGTTTGGGCCACTGCCATAATGTCTCTTCCTTTCAAAATAGCTGGTATCGCTTGTTCTTGTACGGGTGTAGCTGACACATAGCCCATATATGATATAGCTTCCAGAATATCTTCATTGAGCCCAAACTCATCAAAAGTCATATTTTATTATTTATGGTGAACAGTAGTTAATGTTTAGAAACAAAAAAAATAGCCGGTAAGTTTTCCCGGCTATTTCTTGTTATTATTTATAAAAGATGGTTAATCAAAAGATTGATTGTCTTGAGTAGCTCTTCGAACTAACTCTCTGTATTCTTTAGGTGAAAGTCCGTCTAATACATAATCAATAGGATTGATGGCATTTCCGTTGAGCCAAACTTCATAATGAAGGTGAGGAGCTGTAGATGTTCCTGTACTACCTACTAATCCAAGTTTCTGACCTTTTTTTACTCTTTCGCCTTGTTTTACTGAAATGGTATGCATATGGGCATACAAAGTTTTATAGCCATAACCATGGTCAATCAAAATATGTTTTCCATATCCACCACCAACTTTATTTATACTAACTACTCTCCCATTTCCAGTAGCCTGAATATCTGTTCCTTTAGGCGCAGTAAAATCCATACCTTTGTGAAATCTTCTAATTTTATGGATAGGGTGAATCCTCATACCAAATCCAGATAAAAATTTAACGCCTTTTTTAAGTTCGTCTTCTTTTACTGGTTTAATTGAAGGGATGCTTGCTAATTTTTTTTCATTTCCTACAGCTATATTAAACAGACTATCCAAAGACAATTTTTGAAGCTCCATTTTTAATTTTAGCTGATCAACTTTTGTAAGCGTTTCTTTGATGGCTTTTCCTGAGTTTGCTAAGTTGTCCAAATAGGCAAATTTATTATGGCCTCCAATCCCACCATTCCAATAATCCTCGTCAACCGGTTTAATTCCAAAAATCATTCGGTGAACGTCATTATCCTTTTCATGAAGGGATTCTAACTGTTTGTCCAGAATAGCTACTTTATTGTTGATGCTTGCTAATTGGAATTGAAACGCTTCGTTTTCCTTTGTTAAAATTTGTTCTTTGGGCGTGGGATAATATTGGTATGATAAAACAAACATTATAACAGCCGTAAATATAACAGCGGAAACAAAATGAAAACTCCTTTTGAATTTTTCCTTTGCTGTAGCTTTATGTTTTTCGTATTGAAGTGTGTGGGGATTGTAAACGTATTTATCTCTCTTCATTGGAATTATTTAATCTTGAACGATATCAATAATGTAAAATAATTAAAAAACAAAACGTTCATAGGGGGGATTAACTCAGCTGTAAAGATAATAACGCCATTCTAGTTAACCAAAAATTGACTGTAATATTTTATATTTTCTTATAGATAAAATTTATATATATAATCATTTGTTAATGTATGGTTGCCATGAGAATAGATAAAATAAAATATAATTCTTTACATTTCATGTATATACACTTTCATTTGTTTTTTAATATTTAGGAAAAACACTAAAAAACACTTGGTTTTTACCTTTGAAAAATTAATTTAAACTTAATATTCAGAAAGTTTATTTTTCGCATCTTTGTGCATTGATAATATCCTAATTTTTGTGAATGGACACTTTCCTGTATATTAGTCTTGGTATCCTCATCTTTTTGGGTATCTTCGATATTTTTGTAGGGGTAGGAAACGATGCGGTTAATTTTATGAATTCTGCCATCGGTGCTAAGGTCGCAAAATTCAGAACTATACTTTGGGTTGCTACTGCTGGATTAATATTAGGTGCGCTTTCATCAGCTGGAATGATGGAAATAGCTAGAATGGGTATTTTTAACCCTCAGTACTTTTCTTACGAAAGTGTGATGATTATTTTTTTAGCCGTAATGCTTACCGACATAGTGTTGCTAGATGCTTTTAATACAATAGGTTTCCCAACTTCAACTACAGTTTCCATCGTTTTTGAATTATTGGGTGCTTCCATTGTGGTTGCTGCATTTACAATTCTAAAGGACGACCTTCCGATGAATTATCTTTTTAACATTGATGATGTATCACAAAAAGTTATTGGATTTTTAAATTGGAGTAAAACAAAGAGTATAGTCTCGGGGATACTCCTATCTGTCGTACTTGCGTTTTCAATAGGTGCTTTGGTCATGTGGATATCAAGAATGTTGTTTAGTTTTCAATATCAAAAAAGATTAAAAATAACCGGTGTAATTTGGGCCTCCGTTGCTATGCTTACTATGGGTTATTTCTTAATTTATAAAGGCTTAAAATCTACTTATTCTACAGTTACCGTTTCTCAAAGTGAAATAACCAATTACTATAAATCTGTTAACCCTATTGCCCCAGATACCATTGTTTTTAATGATGTAGTCAATATTAAAAATGTAAAAGGAGAAGAACTCGTATTTACTTTGAAAGATGGTTTAAGTGCCTCAAGCGAAAAAACATATCAGGTCTTTTTTGGCTCAAAAGACTTAAAAGAGGTTATTAATTACGTCCAGGGGCATTTATTACTTTTTTTGACCATCACTTTTATTCTTTCGTTAATATTTTTCTTTTTTTACGAACGGTTTGGTGGAAATCCTTTAAAAATTGTAGTTTTTGCCGGTATATTTAGTTTAGCAATGGCCTTTGCTGGGAATGACTTGGTCAACTTTATTGGTGTTCCAATCGCTGGTTTTCAAGCTTACGATTTATTTCAAGCGGCCAATTTGGCAACTGGAGGAAATTTAAGCCCATCCGAATATATGATGACTGGCTTAAAATTTCCACTCCAAACTCCTCATTTATATCTTTTGACTAGTGGACTTATTATGATTTTGGCTTTGTGGTTTTCTAAAAAAATTAAAACCGTGTCAGAAACAGAAGTGAAATTGGCCACACAGGATGAAACATCTGAAAAATTTAATTCTAATATACTGTCAAGGGGAATAGTGCAATTTAGTATAAAACTGACTCGGTTAGTTGCCAACATTATTCCCGCACCCCTTCAATCAAAAATAAATAGCCAGTTCACTCCTATCATAAATGCAGAAGATGTAGATGCACCTGCATTTGACTTAGTGCGTGCTTCTGTAAATATGGCTGTAGCCAGTATGTTAATTGCAGTTGGGACATCATTAAAATTGCCACTTTCCACTACATATGTCACTTTTATGGTGGCTATGGGGTCTTCTCTTGCCGATAGAGCCTGGGGAAGAGAGTCTGCATCCTATAGAATTGCTGGAGTCTTTAATGTTATAGGAGGGTGGTTCTTGACGGCCTTTACTGCATTTTTTACAGCCGCTGTGATAGCTTTTATTCTTATAAATTTTAAATTGTATGGTCTGTTCTTTATTATTGGTCTGGTATTAATTTTTGTTTTTTATACCCATTATCTACACAAACAAAAAAGACTCAAAAAACAGCAATCTGACGAAGTTTCTAGTTCGATTGATTTGACAACCGATAGAGCACTGGCCAAAACTTCGGATAGACTAGCCCTTAGTTTAAATCATATTGCGGATGCATATTCGATGGCAATTGAAGGTTTGCTCACCGAAAATCGCAATAAGATTAAGGATGCGCACAAAATATATGAATCGCTGCAATCGTATTATTCTGATGTAAAAAACAATTTATTTAAGGTTGTTAAAAAATCTAAATTAAATGAAAAACAAACGGCGCAACTATATATTCTTAGTAATGATATGATGCAAGACATCTTGCAATCTTTGGATTTAATTCTTGAGACTATTGACAATCATGTGAAGAACTCACATAAACCATTGACCACTTTACAGACTGAAAATCTGAAAAAAATTGAAACAGATGTTTTATTCTATCTTCACAACATATCAGATTATTTAGAAAAACATGAGTTTGGTACTTTAACTGACTTAAAAAATGTAAAAAGGTCAATATTTGATAATATAGAGTCCGCTTTATCTACTCAAGTAGAAGGTGTTTCTCACAAGGCTTATGGATTTAAAAACACTGACTTGATGATGTGCATTCTATTGGAAACTAAAGACTTGGTTGCCATATCCGTTCGTTTTTCTAAATTACTTAATAGACTTATTAAAGGAGAAAGCCCCTTGGGGAACAAAGACAAATAGTTGGTCATTTTTAGGTAATTTCTTTTCGATTGGGGAAGTAAAATTTTGTGAATACTTCTTAAATTACTTGAATTGAGAAACCTTTCACTCGTTTTTTGATTTTAATTATTGTATTGTTTGGAAATTAAATTCCAAATCTATAATCTAAATATTTTTAACGTGGCAGAATTAGGCAAAACCAATTCCTTAAAAATCATTAAAACAGTGGATTTTGGTTTGTATCTTGATGGTGGAAACCTAGGTGAAATACTATTGCCTAAAAGGTATGTAACTCCTGAGATGGCTGTTGACGATATCATACGTGTTTTTATCTACCTTGATGGAGAAGAACGCTACACCGCCACAACCGCTGTTCCCAAAGCTGAGGTAGGTCAAGTAGCTTATCTTCAAGTTAAATCTATTGAAAAAGTAGGTGCTTTTTTGGAGTGGGGAATTATGAAAGACGTTTTGGTGCCTTTTAGCGAACAAAAAATTAAAATGGAGTTACACAAGTTTTATCCTGTTTATCTCTATGTTGATAAAATTACGGACAGAATCACAGCAACGATGAAGCTCGAAAAATTTCTACACAAAACCAAACCTGAATTTGAAAATGGTCAATCCGTCGAAGGAACAATAATTGGAATTACTGATTTGGCGTATAAAGCCGCTATAGATCACAGCCATATAGGATTATTATATCAAAATGAAGTGTTTAAACCCCTTATACTTGGGCAAAAAATTACCGCTTATATTAGAAAGGTCAGAGAAGATGGAAAAATAGATCTTTCATTCGAAGCGCCGGGATATCAAAAAATGGATGCCGTCAGTCAAAAAATTCTAGAAAGATTACAAAAAGAAGGTGGGTTTTTACCTTTTCATGATAAGACTGAAGCTGAAGTTATTTATAAAACCTTTGGTATTAGTAAAAAGGTTTTTAAAAGCGCCATTGGTAATTTATATAAATTAAGAAAAATTACACTTCAAAAGAATGGAATTCAATCTGTGTGAAAATACTAATCTTGAACCACAGTCAAAATTGTCCTCTTTTTTTTAAAATTTATGGCCGAAGCTATACTTGTTTGTTGACATCCTGTTCGGATAAAATCACTACTTTTGCGGCTTGAAATTAAAATATGGATCGTTTAATAGAATTATCAAGAAGAAAAACCTTTGGAATTGTTTCCCACCCTGATGCTGGAAAAACTACACTCACTGAAAAACTTTTGTTGTTTGGAGGGGCAATCCAAGAGGCAGGAGCTGTAAAATCTAATAAAATAAAAAAACATGCCACTTCAGATTTTATGGAAATTGAAAAACAGAGAGGAATTTCTGTCGCAACTTCTGTAATGGCGTTTGAATATCGGGATAAACAAATAAATATTTTAGACACGCCTGGTCACAAAGATTTTGCTGAGGATACTTATCGCACCTTGACGGCCGTAGATAGTGTCATCGTAGTGATTGATGTCGCTAAAGGAGTGGAAGAGCAAACAGAAAAACTAGTAGAAGTTTGCCGAATGAGAAAAACACCCATCATCGTTTTTATCAACAAACTAGACCGCGAAGGAAAAGATGCTTTTGACTTATTAGACGAAGTAGAATTAAAATTAAAACTAAAAGTCACACCATTAAGTTGGCCGGTCGGTATGGGGCAACGATTTAAGGGCGTATACAGTTTGTATGAAAAAAACCTTATTCTATTTAGTCCTCATGGCAAACAGTCTGAAGAAGATGTATTTAAAATTGATTCTCTAGAAGACACTTTTCTTGATAAAAAAATTGGAGAAAAAGAATCTAAAGAACTTCGAAGTGAAATAGAGATGATTACTTCTGTGTATCCTCCCTTTCAAAGAAACGAGTATTTACAAAGTGATATTTGCCCTGTTTTTTTTGGCAGTGCTGTGAATAATTTTGGCGTTAGAGAATTATTAGACTGTTTTGTCGATATAGCCCCCAACCCATTACCAAGAGAAACTGAAGAACGTGTTGTAAGTCCACAAGAAGAAAAATTTTCTGGTTTTGTATTCAAAATACACGCCAATATGGATCCAAAACACCGGGATAGAATTGCTTTTTTACGAATATGTTCTGGTGTTTTTGAACGAAATACAAATTATTTTCATGTGCGGCAAAATAAAAACATGAAATTCCCTAACCCAACTGCATTTATGGCTTCCAAAAAGTCAGTAATTGATGAAGCCTTCCCTGGTGATATTGTAGGTTTATATGATTCGGGTAACTTTAAAATTGGGGATAGTTTAACAGAAGGAGAAATTCTTCATTTTAAAGGAATTCCTAGTTTTTCACCTGAGCAGTTTCGTTTTGTCAACAATACGGATCCTATGAAAACCAAACAACTTAATAAAGGTTTGGACCAGTTGATGGATGAAGGTGTAGCCCAATTATTTACCAAAGAAGATAATAGTCGAAAAATAATAGGCACTGTAGGAGCGCTTCAATTTGAAGTAATACAACACAGACTTAAAAACGAATATGGTGCTTCATGCAATTACGAACCAGTAAATCTTTATAAAGCTTGCTGGATAACTTGTAAAGATGCTTTAGCCATGAAAGAATTTGTTTCTAGAAGAAAAAAAGATCTAGCTAGGGACACAGATGGCCATTTGGTTTTTTTAGCTGAGTCTGCCTGGAGTTTGAAAATGGCACAAGAAAATCATCCTGAGGTTGCCTTTCATTTTACCAGTGAAGTATAAAACATAATATAACCCATCGTTACTTATTCATTAAAAAACGGATTGTATTTTTTCTCAAAACCAATAGTAGTAGATTCCCCATGACCTGGAAAAACTTGAACTTCATTGGGCAAAATAAACAGCTTGTTTTTGATGCTTCTTATTAATGTCTCATGGTTTCCCCCGGGTAAATCTGTCCTACCGATACTGCCTTGAAAAAGAACATCCCCTGCGATAAGGTTTTGGCTTTCTTCGTGATATAAACATATACTGGCAGGTGAATGTCCTGGTGTAAATAATATTTTTAAATTAGTGTTTCCAAAAACTACTTCTTGACCTTCTTGAAGGAATTCTTTGATTTCAGGTGAAGGTGTATAGGGAATTCCATACATAATAGAAACCTGTTTGCCGCTTTCTAAAACAGGAACTTCTCCTCTATGGGCCGCAAGGGTAAGATTATACTTTTGGGCCGTAAAAGAATTGCCAAGAATATGATCAATATGACAATGTGTGTTAATTAGCTTTTTGGGTCGTAACTTGTGTTCTGATACAAAATCCGTCAATTCTTTTTTTTCATCTGTTGAATTACACCCTGGGTCTACAATGATACACTCCTTTGAATCATCATACAGGATATAAGTGTTTTCTAAAAAATCATTGAACGTAAAAGTTTTGATAATCATATTATTCCTATTTGTCATTAATTTAAATACCCTCCATCCACTGCAAATTCACCTCCTGTGCAATAATTGTAAGAATCTGAAGCCAAAAATACCGCAAGACCAATAATTTCATTTGGTTCGGCCATTCTGTGCATTGATACTTGTTCATTCCATTGTTCGAGAAAATCTTCATTTTGCCATATGATTGCATTAAATTTAGTTTTAACGAGTCCTGCTAATATCGTATTAACTCGAATATTTGTTTTACCCCATTCTTTCGCTTGAGTTTTTGCCAGCATAATCAATGCAGCTTTGCTAACACTATAAATTTCTAGTCCCTCGTTGGGTCTTTTTCCTTCGACCGAGCTATTGTGAATAATGGATCTACCTCCATGTTGACACATAATATTGTACACCAAATTACTCAGTAAAAAGGGTACTTCTACGTAAATGTCCTTTATTTTATCAAAAACATCAACTCCTAATGAAGAAACTGGGCTAAAGACTGGGTTAATTGACAAATTATTCCCAATAATTTCAATTTTACTAAAGTTTTTTATCGTAAAATCCACCAGCGAGGTCAATTCATCATAAAAACCTACTTGACATTTTTTATATAAAATATGTAGTGAATCAATTTTTCTGGCTTGCTTTTCTATTTCTTCTTCGTCTCTACTTGAAATGACAATTTGTGCTCCTAAAGAAAAATATGCATGCCCAATAGCCAATCCAATACCTTTGCTAGCTTTAGTTATGAATACCGTCTTGGTTTCTAAAGAAAATATATTTGTTGTATTTTGGTTAGTCATTCGTTTCTAAATTAATATCGCTATAGTAGTTCGTCGGTCGGTTAGTAAGCGATTTAGCAAGAAAGGTGATTTGCCCGGTATGATATGAAAAATGTTCTATAACGTGTATTAATATGGAAGTTCCAGACTCATTAAAAACTTGAACAGGTCTTGAATTAATTAAATCGTTTACTTTATAATCTTTCAAGGCCCTTCTAAGATCCGTTTCTAAGGTGTCCAAAATAAAAACCAATGTTTTTTTCTCTATATTTTGATTGGGTACAAACTCCTGTTGTCTATTTCTTTTATCTTCACTTTTCAACAATCCCGTTAAAATCCATTGGCGGGCATTTCCATCCAAGTGTAGTATTAAGTTGCCAATACTATTAACATTTTCATTAGGACTAAACCAAAGGTCTTTATCCTCAATAATTGATAGACATATTTTTATTCTTGGGATGGATTCTTTAAAAACCCTTCTATAAAATTCTTCTAGAATTTGCCCAGCCAATATATTATTAAAATCCAATTCCATGACTCTAGTTCAACACAATAACGCCTTTGAGGATTAGTTAGTTCTCCAAAAAGATCTTGAAAACAAGATTAAAATAGTAAACAATTCCAAACGACCAATAACCATTAAAAAACAACAAACCCATTTGGCTGTGTCCTGAAAGCCTCCAAAATTGTAGGGTGGGCCTACGTTTCCAATACCAGGACCTACATTACCCAATGTCGTTGCAACCATGCCCAGCGAAGTAGCCATATCAATACCTAAAAACATCATGATTGTACTTCCAATAACAATGACCAAAAGATAAACCAATAAAAAAACCAAAATATGGGTTAGAATACGGGGAGCAACAACAACTTGGTTCATTTTTAATCTTATCATGGCCCTTGGATGGAGAATTCTTCGAAATTCCAGAAACATGTTTTTTACAAAGACCGTGTGTCTAATAATTTTAATTCCACCAGCAGTTGAACCAGCACACGCTCCAGAAAAAAGAAGAAGAAAAAATATCATTGTTATACCATTGCCCCAAGTAGTATAATCATACGTGATAAAACCTGTTGTAGATATAATACTGGAAAACTGAAAAAAAGTATCTCTAAAGTTTTTTTCAAAATCCCCTGGATTAACAATATTAACTAAAAAAGTGATAAACAAAACACCTGTAATGATAAAATAGATATAATATCTGAATTCGTCATTATTCCACATTTTTTGAAAATAAAGTTTATAACCAAAATAAAGAATACTAAAGTTAGTTCCTGAAATCAACATGAAAACACCTATTGTATAATGAATAGCTTTTGAGTCATAAAATCCAATACTTGTGTTTTTTGTGCTAAACCCTCCTGTAGAAATGGTTGTAAAAGCATGATTGATACTATCAAAAAAGGTCATGCCTTCAAGGTAGAGTAGTGATGCCAAAACAACAGTTATACCCACATAAAGGTACCAAAGTCTTTTTGCCGTTTCTTTAATTCTAGGATGAAGCTTATCCGCAGTGGGCCCAGGAGATTCAGCAACAAACAGTTCTATACCCCCAATCCCTAATAGTGGAAATAACGCAATAGTTAAAACAACAATTCCCATACCCCCTATCCATTGCGAAAGACTACGCCACATTAATATACCTTTAGGCAAAGCTTCTATTTCTGTAAAAACAGATGCCCCTGTGGTTGTAAGCCCCGAAATCGATTCAAAAATTGCGTCCGTGAAATGTGGAGTAACGCCTGAAAAATAATAAGGAAAAGCACCAAAAATGCCCATAAATATCCACGCTAGTGCAACAATGAGATAACCTTCTTTTTTATTTACTCTGGTTTCACTTCTAAATTTGTACGTCCACAATAAAATTCCAAAGAAGAAGGTTACTGTCCCGGCTTTAAAAATGGCTTGTGTGTCAAAACCATTATTAAAATAAGCGACAAAACCACAGGACAAGATGGACAAACCAAAAATGATCATCAAAACTCCTAATACATTTGATATGGGTTGAAGATTAAATTGCATATAGTTTGATTTACCTAAAGAGATCTTCTACTTTTTTCAAGGCATCGGGCAGGGCAAGTACGATGACTTTATCATGTAGCTGTAAGGCAAAATCTCCACTAGGTACCAAGATTTGATTTCCCCTAATGACACCTCCAATGATGGCATTTTCTGGAAATTTTAACTCCCTTAGTTTGTTTTTTGTGATTTGATTTTCTTTTTGAATAATATATTCGATTACTTCCGCATTTACCCCATGAAGACTTGCTATAGCTTCTATTTTCCCTTTTCTAACAAACCTGAACATATAGTTTGCTGCAATCAATTTTTTATTGATGATGGTATCAACTCCTATATGTTGTGATATATGAATATATTCTACATTGTCAACTAAAGCAATCGTCCGCATTACGCCTTCTTTGTCTGCTAACAAACAAGAAAGAATGTTGGTTTCTGAATCTTGTGTTAGGGCGATCAAAGCATCCATATCCGAAAGGCCTTCTTCTCTTAACAGTTCAATATTTGACGCATCTCCTTTGATTATCAACACATTACTCAATTCACTTGCCAATCTTTTACATATTATTTCGTTTTTTTCTACAATGGTAATGGTATAATCGTCCTCTAGTAATTTGGCTACTTGAATAGAAATTTCATTTCCTCCAAGCATCATTATTTTTTTAACTTTTCGAACAGACTGCACACCAATTGTACAAAGTAAATTTTCTATTTCTTTTGACTCTATTAAAAAATAAATGTGATCGCCTTTATGTACTTTTATGTGGTTTTTAGGCAATATAGTCTCGTTTCCCCTTAAAATAGCAATTGGATTATATTGTGTTCCTTTTTCTTGTCTTATTTCCTGAATCGTCTTTCCAATATAAACGGACTCATCTTTAATGGTAATACCAATCATAGACAATTTTCCCTCCTCAAACTCAAAACTATCCGTGACTTTGCCTGCTTTGATGAGTCTGATAATTTCACTTGAAGCTAAATGGGAGGGAGATATTATTTTATCAACCCCGAGCTCATTAAAAGTATTTCTGAATTCTTCCTTCAAATTAGAAACCTTGTTGATTCTGGCAATTGTTTGGTTTGCGCCTAACTTTTTTGCCAAAATACACGCAACGATATTGTCGTTTTCTAAGGTCGTTACCGCTAAAAATATACCTGCAGTCCTTACCCTTGCTTCTTCAAGAACTTCAACAGAAGTTGCATCTCCTAGCACTGTAATCACATCCAAATGATGGTTTGCATAATCCAAAACATCGTGATTACTATCTATTAATACGATATCGTGTTGGGCAAAAGACAATAATTTAGCCAAATGAAAACCTATTCCTCCCGCTCCTGCTATTACTATTTTCATAACTTTTATGATCGCTTTTAGTGAAAGCATTGCAAAAGTAGTTTATTTGGAACTTTTGATAGGATTTTTGAATTTTTAAATACATTCTTTAAAATATTATTACCAACTTTACCCTAACGTTTAATCAAACTTATTCAATATTTCAATGCTCTTTGGCCATGATGAAAAGATTTTTATTTCCTATTTTATGCTTACTTTCTCTGTTTTGTCATGAAACAGAATCATATGGACAAGTGCCAGATAATGATTTACTTACGTCTTTAGAATGGAGGCACATTGGCCCTTTTCGAGGTGGAAGGTCTTGTGCTGCGGTTGGAGTGTCTGGAAAACCTAATCTTTATTATTTTGGGTCAACTGGCGGAGGTGTTTGGAAAACGGTAAATGGGGGAAGAAGCTGGGAAAATATTTCTGATGGTTATTTTGGTGGCTCTATTGGCAGTATTACGGTAAGCCCTTCTGATCCTAATGTAATATACGTGGGTACAGGAGAAAAAACAGTGCGTGGGAATGTTTCTTATGGTACTGGTGTTTGGAAATCTGTAGATGCTGGTAATACATGGACGTCAATGGGCCTTCATCATTCTAGGCATATCGGACGTATTAGGGTTCATCCTACAAATCCAAATATTTTATATGCCGCAGTAATGGGAGATTTATATAAAGATAGTCAAGATAGAGGCGTTTATAAAAGTTTGGATGGTGGATTGACATGGAGAAAAACTCTTTTTAGCAATGTATCCTCTGGAGCCGTTGATTTGTGTATTGACCCTACAAATCCAAGGATATTATATGCATCTACTTGGACAGTTCGGCGATCACCCTATAACTTTTCCAGTGGCGGCACTGGATCTGGTTTATGGAAAAGTACGGATGAAGGTGAAACTTGGAAAGACATTTCGTCAAATAGCGGGTTGCCTGATGGCGTTTGGGGAATATCGGGTGTTGCTGTTGGTTATAATGACAATCAGATTCTTTATGCTATCATAGAAAATGAAAATGGGGGGGTTTTTAAATCTGAAAATGGGGGAGAAACCTGGAAAAAACAAAACGATGATAGATCCTTGAGACAAAGAGCCTGGTATTATTCTAGAATATACACGGATACGAAAGACGACAATACACTCTACGTGGTTAATGTAAATTACCATAAATCAAAAGATGGCGGCAAAACATTTGAAAGTAAGTCCGCCCATCACGGAGATCACCACGATTTATGGATCGCACCCGATAATCCTAAAAGAATGATTATTGCCGATGATGGTGGTGCAGAAATAACTTATGATGGTGGTGAAACCTGGAGTAGTTATCATAATCAACCCACTGCTCAGTTTTATAGAATTACTACTGATAATCATTTTCCTTATAGGATTTATGTTGCCCAACAAGATAATAGTACCCTCCGAATTCCTCATAGAGTCCTTTCTGACAATGTCATTTCGGAAGAACACTGGGAAGAAACCGCTGGAGGAGAATCTGCGCATATCGCTGTAGACCCCTTGAATAATGACATCGTTTATGGAGGAAGTTACGGGGGCTTCTTAACTCGCTTTAACCACAAAACTAACTCGATACGCGCCATCAATATTTGGCCAGACAATCCAATGGGGCATGGTGCGGAAGGCATGAAATATCGATTTCAATGGAATTTTCCTATCTTTTTTTCAAAGCACAATACAAAGAAACTCTACGCCGCATCAAATCACGTGCACGTAACAGAAGATGAAGGTCAAACATGGTCGATTATTAGTCCTGATTTAACCCGCAATGAAAAAGAAAAATTAGGGCCCTCAGGAGGACCTATCACCAAAGATAATACAGGGGTCGAATATTATGCTACCATTTTTGCTATTCATGAATCGCCTATTCATGAAGGATTAATCTGGGCTGGATCAGACGACGGAAGGATTCACTTGACAAAAGATGGTGGCAAAAATTGGAACGAGGTTACATCAACTATTATGCCTAAGTATTTAATGATTAATAGTGTTGAACCGAGTCATTTTAATCCAGGAGGTTGTTATATTGCTGGCACAATGTATAAATCTGGAGACTATTTACCTTACTTATATAAAACTTCAGATTATGGGAAAACTTGGCAAAAAATTGATGCAGGTATACCTGAAAATCATTTTACCCGTGTCATAAGAGAAGATGCAACTATCCCAGGTTTACTCTATGCAGGGACAGAAATGGGTATGTACATTTCTTATAATGACGGACTTAATTGGCATTCTTTCCAACATAATTTACCTATTGTTCCCATTACTGATCTAGCCGTTAAAAATCAAAATCTAATAGCCGCAACTCAGGGCAGAAGTATTTGGATAATAGATGACTTGACGGTCATTCACCAGGCTATTCAGTTTAAAAAAACAAGTAACGCTGTTTTATACAAACCTATGGATACTTATAGGGTAGGAGGTCGACAAAATAAAAAAGATACCTCACATGGACTTAATCATCCAGGCGGGGTGTCGACACATTTTTATATTCATGAGTTTAATGATAAAAAAGACACGCTATACTTATTTTATCTACATGAAAATGGAGACACCATCAGGGCATTTTCAAATTTTTCAAAAGAAGAAGCAAATAAATTAACCCTAAAACAAGGTGGAAATCAGTTTTCCTGGAAAATGGACTACCCTTCGTCAAAAAAATTTGACGACATGATTTTTTGGTGGGGCTCTCTTGTTGGTCCAATAGCAAAAACTGGTAATTACTCTGTTCGTCTAATTTATAAAAGTGATACACTGTCCCAATCGTTCCGGATTATAAAAAATCCCGTTTCCGAAGGAACAGAAGAAAACATCAATGACCAATTTGATTTTGTAATAGCTATTCAAAATAAAATCAATGAGTCGCACCAGGCTATAATCGATATTCGATCCTTAAGAAAACAAATAAAATCCTATACTTCTAAAATTTCAGAACAAAGTATAATAGATTATTCTTCAAAAATTGACTCTATTATGACCAAAATTGAGGAGAATCTGTATCAAACAAAAAATCGAAGTAGCCAGGACCCTCTCAATTTTCCAATAAAGCTAACCAACAAATTGGCTCATTTAAATTCTTTAATAAATATAGGTGTAAATGACTTTCCGCCAACACAATCCATGGTGGATGTCCTATGGGAATTGACCCAGCTGATTGACCTTGAACTCAATGAATGGTTTGAAATAAAAAATACAATGATCCCTGAATTAAATAAAATGATTAAAGATCAAAACCTAGACACCATTATCTTGGTTAAATAAATAATGCTTGATTTTTTGCAATGAAATCACTACCCTTTTCGTTTTAAGTAATTAATGGTTTGATATGCGTTTTAGAATAATAGTTTTTTCCATTTGGAGTATCCTTCTTGTCTCATGTAAGTCCAATGTGGTGCAAACATTCCATGAAAATGGTAAGTTGAAGGAAGAATATACTTTGAATAATAAAAATGAAAAAAATGGAACGTACAAATCCTATTCTGATGAAGAAAACCTCTATGAATTGGCCGAATATAAAAATGGTCTTTTAGTCGGAAAGAGAATTTTATATCACCCTAACGGCAAAACAGAAGTTATCGAACAGTACAATGAAGAAGGAAAATTACATGGTGTTTATCAGGTATTTTATGATAATGGTCAATTAATGACAGACAAGAATTACATCAATAACGAATTAGAAGGTGAAGTCAGGGTGTATTACAAAACAGGTAAACTTAAAGAAGTTGTCCAGTTTAAAGACAGTCAGGAAAATGGTGCTTTTGTAGAATATTTTCCTAATGGGCAAATCCAATGGAAAGGAACTTATCTAAATGGCGACAACGAATTTGGCGACTTAGAAGAATACGACAGTACGGGTATTTTAATCAAAAAAATGATATGTGATAGTTCTGCTATTTGCAGATCTACGTGGAAAATAGAAAACTATGACGAAAAATATAAAAATTAATGCGGTATTTTATTCTAATTTTGTTTAGTGTTTTATGTGTTGATTCAATTTTTGGTCAAACAGGCGGTCGATATACTTATCAGTTTTTAAGTTTGCCAAATTCTGCCAGATTGACAGGACTTGGGGGTAGTTTAATAACTGTCTGTGACGAAGATGTCAACTTGGCTTATGCTAACCCTGCAGCGCTGAATCAGAAAACTGATGGTAATCTTTCTATTTCACACCAATTTCATTTTGCCGATATTCAGCATTCATATTTTTCTTATGGTCATTTTTTGAAAAAATGGAATGTCCAAACTCATGCTGGCATTCATCACTTTAATTATGGTGATTTTTTATATGGCGACGAAATAGGACTTACTCAAGGGTCTTTTTCGGCTTCTGAGACTGCTTTTATACTTGGAGCTGCTAAAAATTTTCAAAACAAATTACATGTAGGTGCTAATTTAAAAAATATCTTTAGCTCATATGAAACGTATAATTCCTATGGCCTAGCAGTAGATATTGGTGGAATTTATTATCTTGATAGCGCCTTTACTTCTATTGGCTTGGTAGTAAAAAATCTTGGCGGAGAAATAGTTTCCTTCAATTCAGAAAATAAACTTGCTCCACTAGATATTCAACTTGGATTTTCTAAAAGGTTAAAACATTTGCCTTTTAGATTTTCTATCATTTTACAACAACTCCAACGATGGAATATCCGTTATGACGACCCAAATCTTATTCAAGATGACAACCTTTTTGGTGAAACAAACGAAAAAAGTGACTTTGAAAAAGGCAGTGACAATTTTTTTCGACACGTGACACTTAATGGAGAGTTTTTATTAGGAAAAAGTCAAAATTTAAAACTTAGAGGTGGATATAATCATATAAGAAGAAAAGAACTGTCTTTACAAACCTTGAGAAGTCTTGCGGGCTTTTCAATGGGTATAGGATTAAAAATTAGTTATTTTAACCTTGACTATGGTGTTGCTTTTCACCATGTGGCTGGAGCTACAAATCATTTGACCATTAGTACTAATCTACAAAGATTTAAAAAGCTATAAATTAAAAATTGTTTGCTACTTAAAATTCAACTCAATTTATATATATCGTCCTAGATTCCATTAAAAAATTTAACTTTGTGTCTTCTTAACAACTACGTTAATTTCAATTCATTTTTTCATTCGATTTAATTTATATCCATGTGTGGAATTGTATGTGCTTTTGAATTAAAAGAATCTTCGGATACTTTAAGAACACAGGTTTTGGAAATGGCTAAAAAAATCCGCCATAGAGGTCCCGATTGGAGTGGTATTTACTCTAATTCAAATGGAATTCTTGCACACGAAAGATTGGCCATTGTAGACCCAACTTCTGGAAAACAACCTCTTTTAACAGAAGATAAAAATTTAGTTTTGGCAGCCAATGGAGAAATATACAATCACCGTGAATTAAGGAAACAACTAAAAAATCCATTTCATTTTCAAACAGAGTCTGACTGTGAAGTAATCCTAGCTTTGTTCAAAGAAAAAGGCTTAGACTTCCTAAACGACTTGAACGGAATTTTTGGATTTGTGCTCTATGATGTAGAAAAAAATGAATATTTAATCGCTCGTGATCACGTTGGGATCATTCCTCTTTATATAGGTTGGGATAAAAAAGGTACATTTTATGTTGCCTCTGAATTAAAAGCCCTTGAAGGTATTTGCCACAAAATACAATTATTTCCTCCGGGTCATTATTTTCATAGTGCAAATCAACAGTTTGTTCAATGGTATTCCCGAGATTGGAATGAATTTGACCAGGTAAAAGAAAACACGACAGATATTTCTGAATTGAGAACTGCCCTAGAAAATGCAGTTCACCGTCAATTGATGTCAGATGTACCTTATGGTGTTTTATTATCTGGAGGATTGGATTCCTCCATAACTTCTGCCATTGCCAAAAAATATGCAGAAAAAAGAATAGAATCTGATGATACCCAATTAGCTTGGTGGCCTAGATTACATTCTTTTTCAGTTGGTTTAGATGGTTCACCCGATTTGGCTGCTGCGCGCATCGTGGCAGAACATATTGGTACTGTTCACCATGAAGTCAAATTTACAATTCAAGAAGGAATTGATGCAATTAGAGATGTTATTTATAATCTTGAAACCTATGATATTACAACGATCCGAGCTTCGACACCTATGTATCTTATGGCAAGGGTAATCAAGTCTATGGGGGTAAAAATGGTGCTGTCCGGCGAAGGAGCAGATGAGTTATTTGGGGGGTATCTATATTTTCATAAAGCGCCAAATGAAAAAGAGTTTCATGAAGAAACAGTAAGAAAACTTAGTAAACTACATATGTATGATTGCCTACGGGCTAATAAATCTTTAGCTGCCTGGGGTATCGAAGGTAGAGTTCCGTTCTTAGATAAAGAGTTTATGGATGTCGCCATGCGATTGAATCCAAAAGACAAAATGATTACTAAAGATAAAATGGAAAAATGGGTATTAAGAAAGGCTTTTGAAGACTATCTTCCTGCTTCTGTAGCATGGAGGCAAAAAGAACAGTTTTCTGATGGTGTAGGATATAATTGGATTGATACCCTTAAATCAATGGTCAATGAAAAAGTTACGGACGAACAAATGGCTAATGCCCACCATACATTCGCCATACAAACACCAAGAAATAAAGAGGAATATTATTATAGAAGCATTTTTTCAGAACATTTTCCTTCTGATACAGCTGCGCTAAGTGTTCCTCAGGAGGCCTCAGTGGCTTGTAGTACAAAAATAGCTTTGGAATGGGATGAAAGCTTCAAAAATCAAAATGATCCTTCTGGAAGAGCCGTTGTGGGGGTACATACTGCTAGAAGATAATTTTAATAAATTCGTAAAAAAACAGCAACCATTAAAAATGATTGCTGTCCATTATAATTAAAAAAGTGAAAAGCGAATAATACGGTTTTAAAACTACTTATTTTAAAGTGTATCCAAATCTTAAACTAAAAGATGTTCCAGGATTTAATCGTGTAAAAATTTGATCTTCTGCTTTATAGGAGGTGAAAACTTCCTGACGGGTACTGTTTAAAATGTTATTTACTTTAATACCAAAACTATACTGATCCTGCTGACCAAATGATTTATTGAGATTCAAATTCAAACTATGAAAAGGTTTAGTAAAAACATCTGGTCTATCTGCAATACCCACAAATTTTAGCGTTCTTCCTTGTACATTATAAAACATACCTAGCTCCATTTTACTTTTGTTGGATTTGTATGAAAAACCAGTATTTATCAAAAAAGGCGCTTGGCCAGCCATTTTTCTAGTGTCTTCGATTTCTTGTCCTGTTCTTGCTGTCAATTGTCTAGATTGTAATTCTGAAGCACTCATTTGAATTGATGACTGAACCAAAGTTACATTGAGGTTAAAACTAAAGTTTGATACAGCTCTATGGATAAATCCGAGGTTTTTATATACTTCTACTTCTAGCCCCAACAACATACCATCACCTACATTTCTTGGTTGGAAATTTCCTGCAGCTTGAACATATTGTACGATTTCAATGGGATTTTTAAGGCTTTTATAAAAAGAACTAATTGAAAACAGTTGTCCTTCCTTTTGAAATAATTCCCAGCGAAGATCAAAATTATCTATATCAGTACTCACCAATTTACCGTCCCAAATTAGTTCTCCTGTACTTACATTAATATCACTAAAAAATCCACCAATAAAAGTTCTTCCTGAGATAGGATCTAAGATAGTAGCAAATGATGCCTCTTTAAATGAAGGTCTAGCAATGGTTCTAGAATAAGAGACTCTTATATTTTGATTTTCTTTAACTTCATAAATCAAATTGGCAGTTGGAAAAAAATTGATGTCATCAAACATCTTTTGATTTTTATAACTGGATCCACTTTGGTTTCTACCTGAATATAACAATTCAAATTGTTCCACTCTAAAGCCTATGATGGTCTTTATTTTACTTCCGACATACATTTCATTAGAAACATATCCAGCATAATTAGAGGATGATGAGTTAAATTTGTTTGGGTTAAATGGAATAAACTGAGGGTCATATGTTACACCATTTTGGTTTTCAGGGCTCCACAGGTTTTCATTTGTAAATATATCATCTGGACTCCCTGTTAATGAAATACCATTAGTATAGATTTGGAAATTTTGTATTTCGTAATCTCGTTCCTTTAGCACCGTGTTTACACCAAACTTTAATTTTGCTACCTTATTTCTAACCGAATATTTATAGTCAATGTGTGCATTACCATTATAATTAATCTCATCTAGAAACCTCCATGATCTTTCTGGAATACCCGATTCAGTTCCAATGGTTAGGTTTGTGCCATCATTTCTATACCTTACTATTCTAATGTCAGGGTCATAAATGGAAGAAAGTGTAGGCGAAATATTCCATTTCAACTCCCACGTTCCCTTGGATATAGTATGTTCTCCTTTTAATAAAACATTTGATATTCTTTTTTCACTATATTCAATATTGTGTTGAAATCCTGTAAAGTTTGAACCAAAATTAGTGCTACTATAATCAAATATACCATTTTTAGATTCTCCATTTTGGATATGCATCAGACTAAGTGAATATTTTGAAGTTTTTGTCTTAAATGAAAATCCTCCTATTCCGGCCAATAAAATATTGTTTGTTCCAAAACTTCCTTTTTGTGCTACTCGTTCCTCCAATTCAAAACGATCCTTATTCGTATCTTTACCATATAAATTATATTCAACATCCATAAATAATTCCGTTGTATTCATATACGATAAACCAAAATTATAACCAAAAGTATGGGTAGATCTTTTGAATTGGTTTCCAAACGAAAGGCCAAGGTTATAGTCCATAAAACTTCTTGAATTTGAAACTGCCATATTTGGGTTAAATCCCTGTAGGATTTGAGTGTATTGCTTCCCTACACCAATCGGATCTACAATGGCATCTGTTCTGAATGGTATGTTTAAACTTTTATTTGTCGGGATTGAACGCAAACCATCATCCATACCTAAAAAATCTGTCGAACTTGTTGTAGAGGTTAGATAATTGTTAGTAAAATGCATATTGGGGTTATATCCTATTCCCCCGGAAATGGAAAAATTTTTTGTTTCCGGAAAATCCTTAGTGGAAATATTCACGACCCCACCTGTAAAATCCGCAGGCAAATCCGCTGTAAAGGATTTTATTACAATAATATTGTCCAATATGCTGGTCGGAAAAATATCTAATTGGAGTGTGTTCCTATCTGGATCTAGTCCAGGCACTTCCATGCCATTTAATGTTGATTTAGTATAGCGATCCCCTAGGCCTCGGACAAATACATATTTACCTCCTTCTACGGACACCCCCGTCACTCTTTTCATAGCCGATGCAGCATCTGAATCACCAATCTTTTTAAAATTACCAGAAGAAATTCCATCAATTACATTGGAAGAATTCCTTTTAATGGTGGCCAATGCAACTTCTGTATTTCTAGCGGCAGCTGCTGTAACAACTACTTCTTCTAATACCTGAGAATCTTCATTTAACAGAACATTTAATATAGTCACTTGATTGGAAACAACTTGTATGTTTTCTACAATCGTGGTTTTTAATCCTACATAAGAAAATTCAATAGAATATACACCTGGACTTAGACTCATTTCATAATTTCCGTCAAGGTCAGTAGAAATGGCCAAATTATGATTTCCGATTACCGATACAGTTCCAAATAAAATTGGTTCTCCTGTTTTAGATTCATGTACAATTCCCCTGATAATGCCGTCTTGGGCAGTAAGGGAAAGTATCCCAAACAAAAGACTTAAACTTAAATTTAATAAACTTTTCACTTTTATTAATTTGTTTTGATTAAAAAAATAAACATCCCACCTAGTATAAGTGGGATGTTTTTATCTATGGTTATTTTATAATTATAATCCAGACAGCTGACCTTTTTTATCAGAAACTGTCCATCCCATAAACATGGACTTGTCTGCTCCAGTAGTTCTTGAAGAAACTAGTTTTGCAAAACCTAATGCAGCTACGTTAAGTTCGGCATCTCTTCCTCCATCATCTTTGAAAATTGATTCAATCGTATTATTTCCACTTGTTAAATGAGAAACATTAAATTCAAGATTTTTGAAAATGATTTTGCCTGATGACCAATTATCCGAAACACCCGCATTATCGAGTTCCAGATCAGAAGATGTGCTAAAATCATAGAAATAAACATTTTCTATAGTACAAGCTACCTTATCTCTTAAATCACCATATTCACCGTTTGTAGTATTGGTCGCACCTTTTCCTCTTAGAGTACCATTTTTTAAAGTAAAGGCACCTATGTTACTACCTTCAGGTCCATCCAATTCTAAACCATGGTCACTATCTGTACCTAAGATACAAATAAAGTTGTCCAAAGTACCCGTCCAAGCTTGGTCACAATCAACTTGGTCATCGCCAGCATTCCAAACGATTACGTTTTTCACGTTAACAGAACCACCAAAAATTTCAATTCCATCATCTTGGTTAGAAATAATTTCAATGTTTTCAACTTTAGTACCAGCACCAACGCCTCCAAGCGTAAGCCCATTAATTTCGTTGCCGTCACCAATATTTGCACCACCGTGTCTTATAGAAATATAGGTTAATTCGCCGCTATTATCATTTACATCGGTTCCACCATATAATCCATTTATGTCACTGGCTGGAATACCTTCGATTTGAACTGCTTCAGCACTTCCAGCTCCAGAAATTGGTGCTTTACCTAAAACGATTAAACCGCCCCAAAGTCCATTGATATTGACGTCCATATTTGGGCTTTCTATTTGGCCTGAAGAGATTTTATCTGCTACCGTTGTAAAAACAATAGGCTCGGTAGGGGTTCCGTTAGCTATTAATTTCCCACCTCTTGCCACTAATAAAGCAGTAGCATTTGCACCAGAACCAGCTTCTCCTTTGATTACAGTACCTGCTTGAATGGTTAATGTTACACCACTTACAACGGTTACTCTAGTAGCTAAATGGTATTCTTTATCTTTAGTCCAAGTAGTGTTTGCCATAATATTAGTTGTTACTTTAACGATGTTGGATGTGTTTAATTTAACACAAGTACAATCATTGGTCAAAACTTCATCAACAGTACAAGTAAGCGTACAATTATCTTCTTTTGTACAACTAACTAACGAAATGGCTGTAATGGCTAAAAAAATCTTTAAATAATGGTTTAAATGTTTCATATAGATTAAGGTTTTAAAATTTATACCACAAAGGTAGATGTCCAATATTAACTGAAAGTTAAGCCACAATTAACTTTATACGTAATGTATAATGTCTTGAATTAAATGGACAGGACAAGAAGATTTTTAGGAAAATCAGGTTTTTAAGTCACCAATAACCGATCAATAGCATTTTTTTCCATTTAACCTATTGTTTTAATGTTAATTTTAGGTTATCTTTGTATTACCTTATTGTGAACCGATGACATTAAAGTGGACTTTTTCTGTGTTTTTTATTTTCTTTTTTTCCTTTCTATATGGAAATAAAGAAGTAATACCTTTTAAGTTAATTCAAAATCTGATAATAATTGAAGCAGATTTTGATAAAGTCAAAGGCAACTTTATTGTAGATACTGGTTCTGATGCAGTATTTGTGAACCAAAATGCTTCCACATCAAATAAAAAATCAGAAACTTTTAATACTTTAAATGGTCAGGTAGCTTCGTTTGGTCTGACTATTAAACGGCTCCAAGTGGGCAATATCACCAAACACAATTTGGATGCTTATTATACAAACCTTTCGAATTTAGAGAAATTTTTATCCGTTGATATCGCTGGAATTGTTGGAACAGATGTCTTTAGTCCTCACAGTTTGTACTTTGATTTTGAGTCAAATTTCATTCATGTTTTAAAAGACTCACCAAATATAAATGATTATTCACTAAAAAATGAATTATCTTTTTATTGGACATCAGGGCTTCCTGTGACAGACATCAAAATTGGACAACAAGAATATTGTTTCATCTTGGATAGTGGCGCATCTATTCACATATTTGATAATTCTCTTGTTCAAAATCATAAAAGTTTTTTTACATCAGTAATATCTGACATTGCTGTAGAAACTTTGGGTTCAAATGAGCCTTCAATAGCTTCTAAGTATACGGTTTCCTCTTTAGACATAGGAAGCGCCTCTCTTCAAAATTTATCCTGTTTAGTGCAGTCTTTTGATCAAATCAACGAAACAAATACAAAAAAGATATCTGGTATTTTAAGCATATCTAGATTAAGTCTTTCTGGTGTTCTTGTAGATTTTCACCATAAAAAATTGTACTTTTAAATTATAAAAGATATTCCATAAAGTCAATAAAAAAGGCTGCCTGTTTAGGCAGCCTTTTTTATTGCAATCGTCATTAATACGACTATTTTACCATAACTTTTCGCGTAATTACATCATCGTTTAATTGAATGTGGATGTAATAAATTCCTTCACATAATGTTTCCATTTTAACAGGAAAAATATGTTCTCCATACATTCTACCATAGTCTTTAGAAGCCGTCATTTGACCTAGTGTGTTGAAAACTGAGATTTTTAACTGTACTTCTTCTTTAAGATTTAATTGTACAAATGTAATGTCGTTTGTAGGGTTTGGAAATATGGCTAGTTTTTCAACTACCTCCACTTGGTCTACATTCGTATAAAGCGCATCTGTTGATTCTCCTCCTACAGCAACACCTTCTTCGTTCGTTACGAAAACAGCTGCATATATATTCTCCTTTTTTTGATTGGTTGGAAGTGTGTAATTAAAGTTAAAAGGAAATACACTTCCCACATTAACTACCTCAGGAATGATGTTTCCACTTCCCAAAAAGCCTAGTGGTAACGCTCTAGCTACTTCTTGATATACCATTTGTGAAGCAGGTACAGGGTCAGGTAAAATTTCATATCCCCCCATAACTCCATTACTTCCCCCTGCATAGGCATTACCTTGATTATAGGCTGATGTTGTTCCTTTAACGTTGTCCTCCAAAATAATTCCTACTACATTAAATTTTGCATCGTCTAATTGGGTATAAAAGGTTACATCTCCAGAAACTGTAATAATTCCATTTTCTATTTTGTGGTTGGCATTTACTTCAATAGGAGCGTATTGTCTAGAAACAATGCCTGAAAAATAATCTGGCATATCTGCAGGATCTATGTCAATATCACGGTTAATGACAACGCTCGGGAATCCTGAAATGTAATCTCCAAACGGTGTGTCATAATCTGCTATCATCATTGGATCCTCGTTGTGGACCGCTATTCCGATAAAATCATTTGGAAAATCATGTTTCATTTTTTCCATAAACACCGAGCCTCTTGGGCACCAAACACACCATGTACCTGTCGCCTCTTCCGCTATCATTTTTCTTGGAATAGTCTTACTTACAGCTGTCAAACTAGATACACCAAAATTATCATCTATATATTGGTCCGAATTCCCATTAACTTGGGTCACTTCTATAGCCAACTCATAGTTTTTCGCTTCTGTTGGTGTCATACTTAACAGGTTTGAGTAGCCCTGTCCATATTTAAGTGTTTGTCCACCTACATTTTCTGTGTAAACGTTTTCACCATCAGTCCATTCAAAAGTAAAATCTGTTACTGTTTCTGAGCCATTATTGGTGATTTCATAACGTACTTCAGCAGCCGTATTTATTGGGCTATATTTATCTACCGCAAAAAGTGATACTTTCATGTCAAAATCTTTAAGAATAACCACTTCAATATCGTCCACTAACAATAAAAACATATCATTAGAAATATTTCTAAATGCAATTCTTATATCTTTTCCAGCAAAATCTGCTAAACTCAAAGACCTGTCAGTTAATTCGGGATTTTCTCGATTGACCCTTACTAACAGTTTTTTAAAATCAGCTATTTCAGGACTTCCGTTTTCTGATATAAGGACTTCATAGCCGTCAGGATAAGCTTCATCTACAGCCATTGCTTTCCAATTAAGTACTGTTTTTTCTGTAATGCCTGAAACTATCGGTGTAATCATCCAGTCATCAGACTTTCCTGGAGGTGCGTACCATGAGATACTAACGGCTGAAAAATTATTTTCAAAAAATTCATACGCTGTCCATGCATCAACAAAATCACTTAGTTGGGGTGCCGGAGTTCTGTTATCTGCATTTATCAAAATCATATCCCCCATTCCGTCCTCAAAATTTTGACTATATAAAACCTGACTTTCCCCGTTAATTATCGAAAAAAGGCCAAATAAAAGTGTAAAATAAAATTTCATCGAAATTACTTTAATGGTTAAAAAAATATTAGCGCCCAAAAGTAATGAATTAAAGTATATTCTGTAGATGTAAGGCTTCTAATTGTCGCTTGGAATACTATTTTTGAGCTTACTTTCGAATAACTTTTTTGGTTCCATTTGTGTTATTGGTTTGTAAAATGTAACTCTACGTCAAAAATAAGGATAAAAGCGTGAAGTATTTAATTGTAGGATTAGGAAATATTGGTATTGAATATGCAAATACACGACACAATATTGGATTTGATATTGTGGATAAAGCCGTACGAGATTTGGAAACAAGTTTTAAAATAGAATCACTTGGAAGTATTGCTGAAGGAAAATGGAAAGGGAGAACTATTGTATTCTTAAAACCTTCTACCTACATGAATCTAAGCGGAAAAGCTGTTAATTATTGGCAACAAAAGTTAAAAATACCAATTGAAAACTTACTGGTAATTGTAGATGATATACACTTAGATTTAGGGAAACTAAGGCTTCGCAACAAAGGTAGTGACGGAGGCCACAATGGATTAAAAGACATTCAAGAAAAATTTGGGCACAACAATTATTGCAGGTTAAGGGTTGGCGTTGGTAATGATTTTCATCCCGGCCAACAATCTTCTTATGTTTTGGGTAAATGGAAAAAGGAGGAAGAAGAAGCTCTTCAATTAATGTTGGAAAAAAGTGTCAAGGCGATTAAAAATTTTTGTACTATTGGCCTAAAGCTCACAACAGATACGTTGAATCAGTAATCAGGGTTCTAAGTTTATTTTTTTTGCCAAATCATAAATAGCCAATGTTGTTTTCCAGTTTCTCGTAGTGGCTGATGTTTTACAAATAGATTCAAAAAAATTATTGTTTAACTTAGAGTTTCCATAACCCTTAGGGCAGTACAAATAAATGGCTCTTCCTCTAATTAAATATTTTTCCCCTTCGATTAACTTACCCTTAATTTTATCTTCATCTAAATCCTGGTTTTCATTGGCCAGAATAGTGAGGTATCCCGAACTAAGATCTAATACCGGGAAAGGATTGTTTGTGATATATTCTTGCCATTCTTCTAAAGTGAAAATCATTACTTTTGACTGTATATTGCATCTTTTTTCTACTTGATCCTCAACTATTTTCTCCAGGTTATTTATGTCCTTAGAAATACTTTTAAAAACAACATTACCACTTTGCAAATAGGAATTCACTTTAAGAAGGCCTAAAGACTCTAAAGCTTTCTTTAATTCGGCCATTTTTACAAGATTTTTTCCACTTACATTAATCCCCCGAAATAAACAAAGATACGTATTCAAATTATGATAACTTTTAGATTGAAGAATAATCTTTCCTTAGTATTCCAGTATTTGACAATTGCTGTATATCTCTGTAACTGCACCCGTTCTGTTATTAATGGTTGCATTACTACCTCCTGGAAATTTATACATAATAACGTCATCTAGGACTAATCTTCCTCTATTGTCAATAACGCCAATGTTATTGTTTGATGAATGAATTTTTAATCCTTTGATACGCAATCCCAAACCTGTGGTAGACGCTGTATTTGAAATAACTGGAAACGGACTATTTGACTTAATATGGATGTTTCTAGATATAGAACTTTCTATAACAATATCCTTATTAATGGCCAAGTTTTGATTACCTAATTGGATTGTATCATTGTCAAGGTTTACGGCAAACCTAATAGTATCTCCTGGTTGAGCACAAGAAACTGCTGCAGCGAAAGACCCTGCACCTTTCTCAAAAGTATTGTCAACAAGTAATCTGCAAAAACTATTTACGCAAGTTTTTATACCCCAACTATTTAAAGCACCTCCATCTTGGTTTACAAGATCCTGAACTCGTAAGTTCCAAACTCCATTTAGCGATAAATTGTTAAAGGAGTTAAGAGAATTAGATGGTTGGTAAGTACCAGCATTGGTAGGAGGACATGGCCAAGTACCTGGGGTTGCCGATTGATCAAAATTGATATTAAAATTATCTTGGCTTGTACATGGTCTATCCCATATTATCACATTTGAATTTGTGGGAGAATATAAAGTAAATCGAAGGTCGTCAATATAGGTGTGCAAACCAGTTAAACTTAATACATCTAAATCGGTAATTGTCCCCCTGTCTTGTATCGCTAAATATGAATTTATGGTTGGTGTTCCGCTAGACGATATAGTTATAGGTAAGTCTACTGCTTCATATATAAAACATGATTGAGTGTCAAAACTAAAAATAGAAGACCATACTCCGATATTGCATTCATTTTTTGCCCTTACTCTCCAAAAATATTCCGAGTCACCTTGAAGAGAAGCAGACATATTATATGAGGTAGATGTAAGGTCTGATATATCAAACAAAACGGTAGAAAAATCAGCTATTCTTGTAATTTGAAGGTCGTAAAGCGTTGCTCCACTCAATGCCGTCCAGGAAAATGATGGTTTGATGTTTACCTCCGCAGCATTATTTCCAGGTGAGTTTAAAGTGGTTACGCCGACACTTCCTGTGTTGTTACTAATTATAGATATGGCTGTATTTTTGTTAATCATGCCACTTACACCATTTAACAATTGATTTGTTGTTCCTGATGGGGCATTAATGTTTGTAATCGTTAAAGTAGATGTATTTCCTGGCAATACAGGATTGGTCGTAAAACTCGCAGAATATCCTGAGGGTAGTCCTGGAACTGAAAGGGTTATCGGATCTGTAAATCCAAGAATAGAAGTAACGGAAATAACAAAATTCTTAGCCTCTCCAACACAAATGGTGTGTGACATGGGAGCAATTTGGAATGAAAAAGTTGGGGTTCCTGATTCTATGGTAATATTACTGTTGTTTACATCAAAAAAGATGTTTCCAGTACCCCTAACCATTATTCTTCCAGTCGTTGTGAGGCCGTCGGGAACTGTGATATTGTATGTACCAATATTAGGTGCTCCACTGGCTAGAACGGTAGTAAAGTTTTGTCCTCCATCTCTAGATAACAAAATATCTACGTTTGTACAATTAATGCCGTTTCCTGTTGTTCCGGCAACATCCCAATTTATAGCTATCGTTTCTCCTTCAAGCCAAGTTGTGGTTGTATTTTGAGATGTAATTAAAAAGGGTCCTGCAGCTGAAATTGTGGTAACTATCGTATTTGCTTCAGAATTACACCATGCTGTGCCAGCCCCTGGAATGTCTCTAACCACACCTCTAAAGTTCATGGTTCTTCCTACAGACGGAACCACCTCCCACGTATTTGACGTATATCCCGCCAAAATAGTTGACATATTTGGAAAATATCTACTTGGATTCGATGTATAATTAATACTTCTAAATGTTGGCCCAGTGGTACTAGTAGAATCAGGTGGCATGATGGCTGTTTGACTATTCATTTGATCCCAAAGATATACCATGGGGTGATTGTTTGGGTCTGTAGCTGATAAAGTTAGAACAAATGGTGTAGACTTAGGAATTGTGAAATTTGGTACCGAACTCACAATGGGTGCTTGATTGCTATAATTTGGAACTGGTGTAGCACAACTTGCGCCACCTTGAGTTAAAAATGTTTTAATTTCCTGTAAGTTGATGGCGTGAAAATATGCGTCGCTATTTAACTGAACGTTGGGTGAACAAATACCCGCATATCCCATGATTGTTGAGGCACTTCCTGGTTCCATTGCCGTGGAAGAGTTCCTGTTACAATTGTTATTTTGTGTATGGTTGCCATTAAATTGATGCCCCATTTCATGTGCAACATAATCAATATAAAACGGATCATTAACTGGACTTGTAGAAGTCGTAACTCCCCTGGCTTTATTTGATCCACACACAACACCCAAACCTGCTACTCCATTGTTTCCCAATGCTCCAAAAACGTGACCAATATCGTAATTTGATAATCCAATATTTGCATTACATGTAGTTATATTTTCAGAAAGCATCATACTAGCACTGCTGGCCGTGTATGGGTCTGTGGCAGGGTTATAAAAAAACAAAGAGGTATTGTTGTTTACTAAAATTAATCGAACGGCGACTTCTGCTTCATATAATTCATTGACTCTGTTTATACCTGTTGTAACTGCTGACAAAACAGCACCTGCACCATTGGAGTCCATAGCGCCAAAGAAATTGCTGTATTCACCTGTAGCTGCTTGGGCTAATCGATATGATCGAAATTGACAGTCTCCAATTCTTTCACTAGCATGATTCTTTATTTCATTTTTAATAAAAGAATCGTCGACTAAACAACCCCAAGAAGGTGTTTTTTTATAATCTCGTTTGTAATATACAATTCTTGTGTTAAAGTCTCCTCGTTGAAAGTGATCGATATATATTTTATCCTGATCTATAGCTGAAATGACTGCCCTAAAACCTTGCTCAGTATAATCTATTCGGATCCTTGTACCTATTTCATTCGTTTCTATACCATAAAAAGTGCGAATATGAGGATATTCTTTTGCTAATTCAGGCTCCATCATAGCGTATCCTACAATTCTAAAATTTTTCATTTCGCCTCCTGGTAAACCAACCTGTATGATTACATTTGACTTTGACACTTCTATATCCTGCTCTAGAGGTGCTTCCCAAAGTTTTGCTTTCATGGAAATATCGTCAATTGAATAAAGGGTATAAACTCTTGGCTGAATGTCTTTGAATCCAAGGTCTTCAATATCTCCTTGATTAACTTGAGTCCAGCTTTGTGCTTGAAAATACTGTGAAAAAAATAAAAGAATAAAAAGAATAGAAACCCGCATTAAACCTATTTTTTTTTAAACCTACAAAGAAATTAAAATTCCATTTATAGGTCAAAATTAACCTAAAATATACAATATATCTCCAAAATAGAGGGATTTCAGTCTCTGGGAAGCATTAATAAACTGCAAAATTAAAACGTTTTGATAGATTTCTTGTTTACAACAACAAATATTTAAAATGAAAATTGGTATAGTCTGTTACCCGACATTTGGTGGAAGTGGTGTTGTCGCTACTGAATTAGGAATTGGCTTATCGGGTTTAGGGCATGAAGTACACTTTATTACCTATAAGCGACCTGTTAGGTTAACCAGTTTTCATCATAATATATTTTTTCATGAAGTAACTTCTTTAGAATACCCCCTTTTTGAATATGCACCTTATGAGTCTTCTTTAGCAAGTAAGCTAGTTGATGTTATACGATTCGAAAAACTAGACATTTTACACGTTCATTATGCCATTCCACATGCTGCCGTTGCTTATATGGCCAAACAAATTTTAAAAGAAAAGGGCATAAAGATTCCAGTTATAACGACCCTACACGGGACAGATATAACATTAGTTGGTGCCGATGTTTCGTTTTCACCAGTGGTAGAATTTAGTATTAATCAATCCGATGGAGTAACAGCAGTATCCGAACATCTAAAAGAAGAGACTTTAGAAAATTTTGACATTACAACACCCATTAAAGTTATTCCTAACTTCATTGATTTTACTCGCTTTAGAAAAACGAATAAAGATCATTTTAGAAAAGCTATTGCTCCTGATGGTGAAAAAATATTAATTCATACGTCAAATTTCAGGAAAGTAAAACGCGTAGAAGACGTTGTAAGAATATTTCAAATTGTTCAACAAAAAATTCCTTCAAAATTACTCCTCATTGGCGATGGTCCCGAACGATCTCACTTAGAAGAATTGTGTCGTCAATTAAATTTGTGTGATGAAGTAAGATTTTTAGGGAAACAAGAAGCTGTTGACGAATTGCTAGCCATTTCAGACATCTTTTTGCTTCCATCTGAAAATGAAAGTTTTGGTTTAGCAGCGTTAGAGGCCATGGCGTGTGAAGTGCCTGTTATTTCATCTAATGCTGGTGGAATTCCCGAGGTAAATATACATGGTAAAACAGGATTTTTATGTGAAATTGGTGATATTCAGTCGATGTCACAACATTGTATTGAACTACTTTCAAATGAAAAAAAGTTGGATCAGTTTCGAAAAAATGCCTTTGAAAACGCTTTGCAATATGACATCGCTATTCTTCTTCCAGAATATGTCAAGTATTACGAAGATATTTTAGATAAAGTAAATGCTTTCAAATAAACTTCATCTTTCTATTTTTGTTACTTTTATGCTCACAGTCAAATTATACTTCCCCTTTCTTGCTTTTATATCGTATAATTAACACCTATTCTTTCGGGGATAAGTACTGAATCATGAATAAATTAATACTTTTTATCTGGATTTTGTTGTTTTCTGTCAACTTCTGTCAGGGCCAAATAGCACTTGATTCCAATTATACTTTTGATGAATTAAATATTATACTTGAAAAAGCAAGGCTCAACAAAGATCAAAAAACTCTTAGTAAAGTTTATTATTTACTTGCAGAATACGAATCTGATGTGTTTGCAAACTACGATAAATCATTGGAATACTATTCAAGAGCAAAACAATATTTTCAAATCTTAGGGGATAGTTTTAATGTAAGTAAAACCCAGCATTCGATTGGAAAAAAGTATATGAAGAACGGTTTCTACAAAGAATCTGAGTCAATCTTGAAAGGTTTATTAAATAGACCTTATGCCGTCAATCATCCTCAAAATAAAGCTTGGATTTTGTACGAACTTGCAGAACTAAGTAAATTAAAGGGAGACCATTATGCTGCCTTACAACTAATGGAAATTGCACGTGCTGAAAACCAATATGCCAGAGACAGCTTGTTAGAGGCCAAATATTGTATTGGCAAAATTGATGCTTATATATTGCTTCACGAAGTTGATAGTGCCCTTATTTCTGCTTTTAGGGCATTTAAAGTGAGTAGTGAGTTAAAAAACATGAGTTTGATTTCTGAGTCTTTGTTTTACATTGGTTACATTAATAAAATCAAAGAAGATTACCCTAATGCTATAAAATATTTGTTGAAATCCGAATCTTTGATTCCAAACAAAGCTTATGACAACAATCGAAAAAAGATCTATGAGCAATTATCTGATTCATATGAAGCTACCGATGATTATAAAAATGCACTTTATTATAAAAATAAATACACCATCTTAAATGATAGTATTTTAAATCAAGCTAGGATTGAATCTATCTCTAACCTGGCCTTAAAATACGGAACTCAGGAAAAAGAATCCAACATCAAACTACTGGAAATTGATAACCAGTATGCCGAAATAAGGAATAAACAACAACGACGAGCACTTTATTTATTGGCTGGAGGACTTATTCTTGCCCTAGGTTTTTTATATTTTTTGAAAAGATTTTATGATCAAAGAATATATTCTTCGAATATAATAAATCTACAAAGAGAAGAAATCAATCAACGTAAAATTAAAGAGCTAGAGGATGAAATTAAAATCGCTAGTATGCAGTCAGTGATTGAAGGTCAAGAAATCGAACGAGAACGAATTGCCAAAGAACTACACGATAGCTTAGGTGGTTTATTGAGCACAATTAAATTGCAAATTGACAATGCAAAATTGAACTCAAAAGACGCTAGTAAAGATGTTTACAGTAAAGCACATCACTTATTGGATACCGCTGTCGAAGAGGTTAGGACTATTTCAAGAAACTTGCAACCAGTTTCCCTTAAAAAATTAGGTCTTGTAGCAGCTATTAAAGATTTGATCAACCGATTTGAAGGTGAAAATACGCCTGATATATATTTTCAACATTATGATATTCCCACACAAATGGACAAAATGGTCTCATTGTCCGTATATCGAATAGTACAGGAATTGCTCAATAACTCCATTAAACACGCTAAGGCTAACGAAGTTCTCATTCAGCTCAACTATGAAGACGATGATTTGGTGATTCAATATGAAGATGACGGCATTGGGTATGACCAAAATCAAATTGCCAAAAAAGGAATGGGTCTTGAGAATATTAAGTCTCGGGTAAATTATCTTCATGGCTCACTCTCCATTGACACAAAACCTGATTCTGGTTTGTCTGTATTAATAAGAATGAAATATGAGAGAACCGTCTCTTGAATACCTCATTCCAAGTCCTCTTCAGGAAGTTCATCACCCAATACTTCATAGAAAGCAAATTAAACTTTTTGTAAAAAGAGATGACTTAATCCACCCATTACTATCAGGTAATAAATACAGAAAGTATAAATATAATCTACAACATTTTAAAGATTCAAATTTTAAAACCTTAGTTACCTATGGGGGAGCTTTTTCCAACCATTTACACGCAACTGCCGCTGTGTGCGCTTCACATGAGATTTCCTGTGTTGGGATAGTTCGGGGGGAGGACTTTGACCCTGAAAACCCTACGCTTCTTTTTTGTAAAAAAAATGGAATGAAACTACATTTTGTAGACAGGGAAACTTACCGGAAAAAAACTATGTCTGACGAAATCAACCAAATTATTTCCAATTACCCCTCTCCATTCGTACTTGCTGAAGGGGGTAGTAATAGGTTAGCATTACAAGGAGTTGGTGAAATTTGTGCTGAAATTTCAGAACAAATGAACGTTTTCCCAGACTTTATTTTCTGTCCCGTTGGATCAGGCGCTACAGCAGCTGGAATATTATCTTCTATTCCTAGTTCGACAAAATTATTAGCCTTTTGTGTTTTAAAAAATCCAAAACTAGAAGATGTCATTGAAAAAATGTCTGGCGTTGGACAGAATGACAATTTCATTTTTATACCTGACTATACATTTGGTGGTTATGCAAAAACGACACCGGGATTAATGAGCTTTATTGATGATTTTGAACTTATATGCAATATTGAAATCGACCCTGTTTACAACGCAAAAGCATTATATGGCTTTTTTGACTTAGTACAAAAGGATTATTTTAAAACTGAACAAACCGTAATATGGGTTCATACAGGTGGCCTACAAGGCAAAGTAGCTATGGAGTACATGCACCATAAAAAATTATTCAAAAAATAAATACATTTTACTTTTTAATCATCAAAATCTTCCTCAAAAATATCCGTTCTGGTGGTTCCTTTGCCTTCTTCAGTCGATTCAATGACGTTTTCATATTTTGAACAATCTAACTCAATAATGTCCCCTTCTGGAACTTCAAAAACGAGGTGTTTTCCATAACCCAAGGTGTTATCTTCTTCTATTTTTTTCAAAAGAGATACAAAAAACGGTCTTGCCATCGTTGAGCCTTGACCGTCATAAAGATTATTAAATCTAATAAACTCCTGATCCCCACCTACCCATGTTGATATGACCATTTCTGGGGTAAATCCCACGAACCAACCGTCTTTATAACTATTTGTGGTTCCTGTTTTACCTGCCACTTGCGTTTTAAATTGGGATGCAATAGGGCTAGCTACATACCTAAGCATATCTACAATTACATAATTATATCCTTCGTTGATCGCTTTTTTTTGTTCAGGGACAGCAGAATAAATTACTTTTCCGTTTTTATCCTCAATTCTGGTCACAAATATTGGTTTTGTAAGGGTTCCATTATTGGCAAATGCGGTATAAGCAGTTGCCATTTCCATTACAGACAATTCGGCTGTACCAAGGCATATGGACGGTGAATTTGGTATTTTATCTTTATCTATTCCTAGATTACCAATCAAATTTTTTACCGTTTGGACATTACCAATTTCTTTCATTAAAAAAACGGATATGGAATTTTTACTCTCTTTTAATGCTTGCCTTAATGTCAATTCCTCGCCCGTGTATTTATTATCTGCATTACTAGGACACCAGGTTTGCATTAATCCAAAATGAGGATCATTGGCAGGAATACAGTTCTTTACATCCCTTACTTTCATGCATGGTGAATAAGCGTTGTCAATAATTGAGGTTGCATAAATAAATGGCTTGAAAGTACTGCCCACCTGTCTGTTTGAATTGACATGGTCATACTGAAAATATTTGTGGTTGATTCCCCCTACCCAAGCCAAAATATTACCTGATTTTTGGTCCACTACTACAGAGCCCATTTGTAAGTGTTGTAAATGGTATTTAATGGAATCTTTTGGAGACATCTCGGTTTCCTTTTCGCCTTGTTCATTATAAGCAAACACTTTCATTTTGATTTTGGTGTTGAATGATTCTTGAACAGCGTTTTGCATTTTAATCCATTGTTTTTCAAATTCTGGCCAATGCGAACTTGTTAATAATTCTAAATATTTATCGACCTGGTTTTGAGTAATTTGTTTTTCTGATTTCAACCTTTTTAAATGCCCTGCCCTCTTTTTTTCTTCAAACATTCTAAAAATATCAGAATCCGAAGGTGTATAATTCATTTCTTCAGAGATTTGACTTAATATATCCGATAAATGATTTGTCCTGATTCGTTTGTATCTCTCTGAATCCTTCATCATTTGAACCAAAGCTCTATTTCTTGTTTCGACTAGGTCTTTACCTGCTTTATAGGTTACAGGGTCCATTCCTTTCCATCTGGTGAAGTATTTAGTTTGGACAGAAGACATATGGTCAAACATCGCTTTCTCAGCGTATTTTTGTATTCTAGTATCTATTGTCGTATATATTTTTAACCCATCCGTATAGAGATTGTAGTTTGTGCCATCAGGTTTTTTATATTCCTCTTTTGACAATAATGTTTTTATCCACTTAGTCGTTTCTGCTCTAAAATAAGGTGCAATTCCATCAAAGTGTACTTGGCGTCGAAAATTGGAAGTATTGATACTTTTAACCCTTTTATTCAAATAGTCATCCTCTGATAAGTAATCGTTTTTCACCATTTGTTTTAAAACAACGGATCTTCGCTTAAAGCTGTTTTCAGGATTAATTATTGGGTTATAGAGTCGAGGATTTTTAAGCATTCCAATTAGTACAGCTGCTTCCTCTATCGACAATTTTAATTGATCTTTGCCAAAATACGTTTTAGCAGCTGCTCCAATACCAACTGCATCATATAAAAAATCGCTCTTATTGAGGTACATAGCAATAATCTCCTCTTTAGTATATCTTCTTTCAAACTCAATAGCAATAATCCATTCTTTCATTTTCTGCCATACTCTTTTGAAAAATGATGATGACCTTCTTGTAAAAAATAATTTTGCCAATTGCTGAGTAATCGTACTTGCACCACCTCTTTTGCCTAAAAAGAATATAGCCCTTGCCGTACCTCTCATGTCAATGCCACTATGACGAAAATAACGTTCGTCTTCTGTTGATATTAATGCTTGTACTATTTTGGGATTAAGATCTTCGTAGTTTAACCATTCTCTGTTATATTTAAAGACTTTGCCAAAAACTTTACCGTCAGCAGAAATAAAATCAGAAGCAATTTCATATTTAGGGTTTTCTAGTTCCGCAGTGTCCGGTAGCAAAAATGAACGGATGTAGAGAAACGCTACTAAAGAAACAACCATTATTATTATTATAATAATGAGTGCCAGCCTGGTATAACCAGTTGGTAAGAAGCCGCCTAAACTTTTTTGGCTTTTGTTTCGTGCCTTCATATCTTTAGGAATTCCTTATAAGTGAACACAAAATTAAGAAATTTTTTAATGTGTTGCCCCATCACTTATCAAACAGCACTATGAGTTGTACCTGGATCCTCCTAAAATAACCCCAAAAAACCCCAATATTGCTGTGGCAACCGTATCAGTGATGACAAACCATGTAGGGAAATTATAAGTAAATAGAAAAATTATCACGGTTACAAAGATTACACATACCGAAATCAATCCAAAAATATATCTGTTTAGTCCAGAAACTAACGATGAAATCAGTCCTGCGCTAAATGACCCTAATGCATGACTTATTGCAATTATAAGAAAAGCTTTGGAAGGCAATGACGAAAACCATTCGTCTACCTTGGAAGTGTCTTCAAAATTTAAGTCTGGGGGTGTAGGATAAAGTCCTTCTTTAATCATTTGGGCCATCACTATGATTAAAAATGCTGTGGATAATCCGGCTATAATGGAAAGAATTTGTCTCAAAACACTTTGTTTTTTGGATTAATTTTTAATGGTTTTCTATTTCCGAATACCGTTGTTTTAAATATGGGTCTGGTTCTGATTCTTTCATTAGTTGTATTGTTTCGTCGATATCCTTAATGAAATCTTTATGACCTGGTTTTGAACCTTCCTTTGCCCAATTTTTTATCTTTATCAGTACATTTAAAGAGAAAAACTTTTTATACTGATCTTCGTAGGGATCCATTCCTATCTTTTGTAAAAAAGATTTAGCTTTTGTCCAGGTATCCAGTGTTTGACCCATTAGAAAAGTTTGATAATTTTCAAAATAATCAAACAATTGAAAGGTTGATATTTCAGGTAAAATTTCATGAAAATAATCAAGATATTTTTCATTTTTTGATGTAGAAAATACTGTCATCAAACTATTAACAATATAAGGAGAGGTATCGTTAATATTTTGCTCAGCATATTTTTCTGCCGAGGCAATATCATAATAAGCAAGGCCTTCAAAGGCCAATCCTAAAACGGGATATGCTTTTTCAGACTCAACAATTCTTTTTAAAATAGTAGACAATTCGTCTTCACCAAAGGTCAGCATGATATGAAGTGCTGTTGCCCTTACTTCAGAATGGGGATCAAATAATACAATGTCTTGTAATTTAATAGCGTATTCATCATAATTTTGTTCTGTAATTGCTTCTATGGCCATAGCTCGTAAAAAATAGAACGCTTCATTGAATAAGTCGTTCATTATCGCACTTTTATCAATGATATTGCTTAAAGCAATTACCTTATCTCCAAATAATTTGGACGATTTATATATTGCTATGTACTCCTCTTCTGTTTTATCTTCATTGATAAGTCCTAAAATGTCATTTTTTCCATCGAAAACTGTAGCCAATGGTTTAACATCAACATTTTGAATGATAAAATCTTGCTGACGCTGATTCATTAAAAAGGAATGCGTTAAAACATTTCCATCTGGCATATATGTAACAATATTTAAGGGCATAATAAACACGCTTGGAAAGGTGAGGCTGTCTTGTGTTTGTTTTGCACTAACGACCATTAGTTTTTCCGGAGCATTGTAATTATATTGGACATCAAAAGTAGGGTGTCCTGCTTCTAAAAACCATTGATTAAAAAACCAGTTCAAATCCTCTCCTATAGTGTCTTCAAAGGCTATTCTCAATTCGTCTACTTCTACAGAAGTAAAGGCATTCTCTTTTAAATATTTATTAAGTGCCGAAAAAAATGCGTCATCACCCACATAGTTTCTTAGCATATGAAGCACTAATCCACCTTTATTGTATGAATGAGCATCAAACATATCGTCTTTATTTCCATAATAATAATAGACTAGTGGATGTGCTCCTTGTGAATAAGCCTGAGAAAAATAACCGTTCATTTCTGTCAGTCGATGATAATCAGCTCTTTCTCTTCCATATTTATGTTCAAACCAAAGGTATTCTGCATAATTTGCAAAACCCTCATTTAATGTAAGATTAGACCATTCCTCACAGGTAACTAAGTTTCCAAACCAGTGATGCATGATCTCATGTGCTACAATATAGTCATTGTCATTATCAATTAATTCTCTTTCTGTCTTTTGAAATTGATCAGAAAAAATGACGGCTCCCGTGTTTTCCATAGCTCCTGAAACAAAATCTCTAACCACTATTTGCGCATATTTGTCCCAAGGATATGGATATTGCAGTTTTTCACTGAAAAATGTCAACATTTCTGGAGTATGGTTGAAAATCTTTTTAGCTGATTTTGCGAAGCCTTTTTCGACAATATAATGTAATGGAACTTGATTCCACGTGTCCAATTCTTCGTGAAATTCACCCACAGCCACCATAAAAAGATATGGTGCATGTGGTAAGACCTGACTCCAATAATCTGTTCTTGTGCCATCTTGATTTCTTGTCGAAGATATTAATTTACCATTGGACAAGGTTTTAAATTTATTTTCTACCGTTATAAATATTTCCTGTGAACACCTTTCATTTGGCTTATCAAATGTGGGAAACCATTTTTTGTTATTTTCGGTTTCTCCTTGAGTCCAAATTTGTTGTGGTTTGCCTTTTTCCTTACCTGTTGGATTAATAAAAAAAAGACCTTTGTCAGAGGTTATAGCTTCTCCATGTTCATCCAATGATTCTTCCGGACTTGCAGTATAGCTTATAAAAAGTATTATTTTTTCACTTCTTTTGTATGTTTTGTCCAATAAAACCCTAATTCGTTTCCCATCATACTCATAGTTTAGTTTTTCACCTGATGATTGTAATTGAATCGTGTGAATTTCAAAATTTTCAGCATCTAATTCTACTTCATTCAAAGGGTAAAAGTAGGGGGTAAGGGTTAAAGTAGCTTCTCCAAATACCTGTTGTTTATCCCAGTTGAAGTGGATGTTCAACTTCGTGTGTAGTAAATCGAATTCGTTTTTTGCGGTTGCTTTATATACTTTTGGAACGGTGTCAACTTGTGCGTCGATATCTGAAACAAACAATGTATCCAATAGTACTTCTCTGAAATCATTTTGGCTGGAAGTAGTAATGTTTTTTTTTGTAGCACATGCTACAAAAAAAACACATGTTAATCCTAACGATAAAAGTCGAAAATATTTAATGATCATTTGTATGATATTGTCCATTTCATAAAAAGAGGACAAAGATAATCAATGTTTTACTAACTTAATATGCTAATTGTTGTTGTTAGCACAAGTCATTAAAACTTAAAAAGTAGGTGTATTATTTATTTATTCAACCCTTAAACAAATTCTTGGTTAGAATTGACCTCTTGAATGTAACGTCATAAAATTATGGTTGATAGATAAATTATAATATTTTTGCAGCGCTTTAATATTTTTTCATTTTATAGGCTACTTCATCCTTTTAGGAGAATACCTATTTTTTAGTATATATAAACATATAAGATGATAATAGATAAAATGGTGGCCGTGAGTGGTTTATCTGGACTATACAAAATGGTGGCCACAAAACCCAATGGCTTATTGGTAGCAGATCCCGATAGTGGTAAAACTAAATTTTGCTCTGTTCGGGTGCACCAATTTACACCAATGCAAACGGTGGCCATTTACACAGAAGATGACACCATTGATATCAAATCCGTTTTTAAAAAAATGTTGGATGTTATAGAAACAAATCCTGTTCCAAGCCCTAACGCATCACAAAAAGATCTCAGAAGTTACTTTGACATTATTATTCCAAACTATGACAGAGACCGTGTTTATCATAGTGATATGAAAAAAGTAATCAAATGGTTTCTTTACCTAAACGAAAGGTCAATGTTGGAAGAACTTAACAATGAAGAAAGTTCTGAAACAGCGGATAATAAGGAAGATTAGGAATAAAGAGGAAATTGGGTCATAAATTCATTAACTTGGTTTTTAATGCTCATTAGAATAGTTTCGTCTCCTTTAGACGAAATAGCTTCATCAACCCAAATGGCCATTTGTTTAAAATCCTCTTCTAAACAACCTCTGGTCGTCATAGCCGCTGTTCCAATTCGAATTCCGGAAGTAAGCAAAGCCGAACGTGAATCAAATGGCACCATATTTTTGTTTATGGTAATATCCGCTTTGATTAAAGCGTTTTCAGCGTCCCTTCCAGACACGTTATCAAATTTTCCTCTAAGGTCAATTAACATTAAATGATTGTCTGTGCCTCCACTGATAATTTTGTATCCTCGTTGGATAAACTCTTTGGCCATTACATCCGCATTTAAAACCACCTGTCTCCCGTAATTAATAAATTCTGGAGACAAGGCTTCTCCAAACGCAACCGCCTTTGCAGCAATCATATGCTCTAAAGGACCACCTTGCATACCTGGAAAAACACCACTGTTTAAAATTGACGACATCATGATTTTCTCTCCCTTTTTGGTCATCCTACCCCAAGGGTTTTCAAAATCTTTTCCCATAAGTATGATACCACCCCTAGGTCCTCTCAATGTTTTGTGGGTCGTAGAGGTTATAATATGGCAATGAGGTATTGGGTCTATTAATATTTTAGCAGCTATTAATCCCGCTGGATGTGCTATATCGGCCAATAATAAAGCTCCGACTTCATCTGCTATTTTGCGAAACCTCTGATAATCCCAGTCTCTGGAATATGCCGAAGCACCACAAATGATTAACTTGGGCTGCACTTCAATTGCCTTACTATAAACTTTATTCATGTCGATGACTCCTGTTTCTTCTTCAACACCATAAAAATGGGCATTATAGACTTTCCCTGAATAGTTGACTGGTGATCCGTGAGATAAGTGTCCACCATGTGATAGGTCAAATCCTAAAATGGAATCACCCGGTTGTAAAACTGCTAAAAATACTGCTGCATTAGCTTGAGCGCCAGAGTGCGGTTGCACATTGGCATATTCTGCACCAAATAATTGGCACACTCTATCAATAGCAAGTTGCTCTATTTGATCTACAATCTCACATCCTCCATAATACCTTTTGCCAGGATATCCTTCGGCATATTTATTGGTAAGGCAACTTCCCATGGCATCCAATACTTGTTGTGAAGTGAAATTTTCTGAAGCTATGAGTTCAATTCCATGTCTTTGCCTTTCTAATTCTAACTGTATAAGTTTTTTAATTGTCGAATCCATTGGAGGTATGTATATTTTGTGATGGCAAATGTAGTATTTTTAAAAAATATTCTGATGTAAATGTCTGCTTAAAAAAGTAATCTGATATATTTTTCAAATTGTCCTTTGTTTGGGTTGTTTTGGCGTACTTTTGTACTTAAATTAGGAAAATTATGTGGCCTGTAGCGCTAACAACTTGCTTAATTTTCAAGCACCGAAATTTTTTCCAATTTTGGATAAACGATAAATTTAAATATTTGTGAAAGTAAGTGGATTTACTTTTATTAGAAATGGTGTTTTATTGGACTACCCATATATTGAGTCCATTCTTTCTATTCTTCCTATCGTTGATGAAATGATTGTAGTGGTAGGTGATTCCTCAGATGATACTAGATCAAAAATTGAACTCCTTGGTGATGATAAAATAAAAATTATTGATTCCGTTTGGGACGAAACGATGCGTGTTGGAGGTAAAATATTAGCCCAACAAACCAATATTGCCCTAGACCATATTACAGGTGATTGGGGTATTTATATCCAAGGGGATGAAGTCATGCATGAAAGATATCACCAAACTGTTGTTCATGCTATGAAAGACCATCTTTCAAATGATTCAATTGATGGCCTTCTATTTGATTATTTACATTTTTATGGTTCTTATGAGTTTGTCGGTACAAGTAGAAAGTGGTATAGAAGGGAAGTTAGGATTGTTAAAAATAATCCCGAAATAAGGTCTTTCAGAGATGCTCAAGGTTTTCAAAAAAACAATAAAAAACTTCATGTTAAAAAAATCGACGCAGCTATTTACCACTATGGTTGGGTAAGAGATCCTAGTGCTCAACTCGTAAAAAACGTGACATTTAATAAATTTTGGCATGATGATGATTGGATTTCCAAAAACGTGAATGCTGATAAGTTTGACTATGATGTTTTGGAGTCTTTAGAAAAATTTTCTTTTTCTCATCCAGCTGTAATGAAAACTAGACTTATCCATAAAAATTGGGATTTTCACTATGACCCATCTAAAATAAAACTCCCTATCAAAGAAAAATTTTCAAGATGGATAGAAAGACTTACTGGGTGGAGGATAGGTGAATATAAAAATTATAAAATTGTATAATACGTCTCACGTTGATTCTACAACTTTGTATGATCAAAATCATTTCTTCATACCATTCAGTCGGTTCTGTTATTGTTTGGCAAAATACTCGAAAAACTTTACTTTTGCGCCATGATTTCAACAGATATACTAATTATTGGCGCGGGGCCTGTTGGCTTATTTACTGTATTTGAGGCAGGCCTTCTCAAGCTAAGGTGTCATTTGATAGATTCTATTGGCCAACCTGGTGGGCAATTAACTGAAATTTATCCTAAAAAACCTATATATGATATTCCTGGTTTTCCATCTATATTAGCTGGACAACTGGTTGACAATCTCATGGAACAAATTGCTCCTTTCAAACCTGGTTTTACTTTGGGTGAGCGAGCGGAAAAACTTGAATTGATTCAAGACAAAATGTACAAGGTAACGACAAGTAAAGGAACAGAAATATGTGCTCCTGTTGTGGCTATTGCCGGTGGCTTAGGAAGTTTCGAACCCCGAAAACCTCCTATTAAAAATATTGATTTGTATGAAGATAATGGGGTTGATTATATTATAAAAAACCCTGAAAAGTATAAAAATAAAAAAGTACTTGTTGCTGGTGGAGGTGATTCTGCTCTGGATTGGAGTATCATTTTAGCCGATATTGCTAAAGAGGTTACCTTAATACATCGACGTACTTCCTTCCGAGGTGCTTTGGATTCGGTGGAAAAGGTAATGGATTTGGCTTCAAAAGGAAAAATAAACCTCATCACAAATGCTCAAGCGATTGGTTTACAAGGAAATGGAATGTTGAATGAAGTACTTATTGAAGAAGACGGCAAAGCAAATTATCTTTTTCCAGTAGATCATTTTATTCCTTTGTTTGGGCTTTCGCCAAAATTAGGCCCACTGGCTGATTGGGGTTTAGAAATAGATAATAGTGCGTTTGTAGTCAACACACTTGATTATAGCACAAATAAGCCTGGAATTTATGCCATTGGCGATATAAATACGTATCCTGGTAAACTAAAGTTGATTTTGTGTGGTTTTCATGAAGGAACACTAATGGTTCAATCTGCCTTTAAATATATTTACCCTGATCAAAAACTGTCCTTTAAATATACTACCGTGGTTGGAGTGCCCGGTTTTTAATCTTATTGAATGGAGAATATTATAAAAATTACCGTCCTCGATCGTCATAAACATTCCGTTGACATAGAAGTTCCAACCGATATCGGACTAAACATGATGGAAGTCTGTAAATCTTATGGTTTACCCGTTGAGGGTATTTGTGGCGGAATGGCTTTATGTGCCTCATGCCACATGTATGTTTTAAGCAACCACCAAATGAAAGAACCCAGTGAAGACGAAGAAAATATGTTGGATCAGGCTTTTTTTGTAAAATCAAATAGTCGGTTAGGTTGCCAGATTAAACTAAGTAATGATTTGGATGGTTTGGAAGTTGAATTAGCCCCTGTAAATTCTGAAAATGATCATTAAAATGTTTCAAAAATTATTAATATCATTAATCCTAATATCAACTTTTGTGGAAAAAATAAATAGTCAAAAGGATACTCTTTTTTATATTGGCGATCCAATGTGTTCGTGGTGTTACGGATTCTCACCAGAATTAGACAAAGTCAAACTTGCCTTTCCTGATATACCTTTTAGAATTGTTGTTGGAGGTTTGCGTGCAAATGGTACAGAATCTTTTCCTAGCTTAAAAATTTTTTTAAAAGAACACTGGGAAGAAGTACACCATAGAACATCACAACCATTTTCATACGAAATATTAAATAGTAATGATCTGATTTATAATACAGAGCCGATATGTCGGGCTGTTGTTGTCATGCGAGCACTTAGTCCTTCATTAGAATACGCCTTTTTTAAAGATTTACAAAATGCATTTTATCACGAAAACTTGGATCCAACTTCATTAAATACCTTTATTCAATTGGTTAAAAAACATGGTGTTGATGAAGTTTTATTTGAAAAACTCTATTCTTCACCACAATATAAAAAAGAAACTGAAAAGGACTTTCAACTCAGCCAATCACTAGGTGTCAATGGATTTCCGTCTACCGTAGTCTTAAAAAATGGTCAATATCATAATATAGCCAATGGTTTTAAAACTAGCGATCAAATTATACAACAGTTGGTTCAACTTGGTTTCAAGACGTCTTCCAAGTAGAAATGTAAAGTGACCGAGCCTTGTTTTATGTACTTAAATAGAGCCTATTTTCGAACCTTTGGTTTATGTTGGGGTTTATTGGAAACTAATAAGTTTCAAAATGTTATTAATACTTTTATATCCAAATAATATATAAATGAATCATACCGCTTTGATAGAATGTGTCCCTAATTTTAGTGAAGGAAGGGATTTGGGAATTATTAAAAAAATAACGGACGAAATTGCTTCCGTAGATGGCGTTAAACTTTTAGACGTCGAGCCAGGTAAGGCTACCAATCGAACTGTCGTTACGTTTGTTGGACCTCCAGATGCCGTCATTCAAGCCGCCTTTTTGGCTATTTCCAAGGCAGGAGAACTAATTGACATGTCAAAACATAAAGGAGAACATCCTAGAATGGGTGCCACCGATGTTTGTCCTTTAATACCTATTTCTGGTATTTCTATGGAGGAAACTGTTCAATATGCTTTAAAGCTAGCCGAAATGGTCGGAACTAAAACAAATATTCCTGTCTACCTATACGAAGAGGCAGCCAAAACACCTGAAAGAAAAAATTTAGCTACCATTAGGGCTGGAGAATATGAAGGCTTGGCCAATAAGCTGAATGACCCCTATTGGACACCCGATTTTGGAAAAGCTGTTTTTAATTCTCGCGCTGGAGCAACGGTAATTGGTGCCCGTGATTTTTTAGTAGCTTATAATGTAAATTTAAATACAACTTCTGTCCGCAGAGCGAATTCGGTTGCTTTTGATGTAAGAGAAAATGGTAGAATAAAAATTGACCCTGTTTCTGGCAAAAACATGACGGACGAGTATGGAAATACACTTAGAGAACCCGGTTTGTGTCCTTCTGTTAAAGCAATAGGGTGGTTTATAGAGGAATATGGTATTGCCCAGATTTCAATGAATCTTACCAATATTAACGTGACATCTCTACATACAGCGTTTGATGCTTGTTGTGTCAGTGCTCAAGACAGAGGTTTACGTGTAACTGGATCCGAATTAGTAGGATTGGTGCCTAAAAAAGTCTTATTAGATGCTGGTAAATATTTTCTACATAAACAAGGTAGATCAACAGGTGTATCGGAACAAGAAATCATCCATATTGCTATAAAGACCTTGGGCTTAGACGAATTATCGGCATTTGACCCTAAAAAGAAAATAATTGAATACTTACTCCAAGACGACACTAATAATCTCATTGACCTTAATCTAGTTGAATTTTCAAACCTTACCGCTTCTGAAAATCCTGCGCCTGGTGGTGGAAGTGTTAGTGCTTATGTTGGTACTTTAGGTGTCTCTTTGGGAACGATGGTTGCCAACTTAGGCGCCAATAAAAAAGGGTGGGATGATAAAATCAATTATTTTTCTGAATGGGCTGAAAAAGGTCAATTAATAAAAGATGAGCTTTTGACCCTTGTAGATGCCGACACAATTGCCTTTAACCAAATTTTGGAGGCTGTAAGGTTGCCAAAAGAAACAGAAGTAGATAAAGACCTTCGTAAAAAAGCTATGCATCTCGCAACCAAAGGTGCAATTATTGTACCTTTACAAGTCATGCGAACTAGCTTTAAGGCTTTGGATTTAATTAAAGAAATGGCAATAAATGGAAACCAAAGCTCTGTTTCTGATGCAGGTGTTGGTGGTTTATGTTGTAGAACGGCGATTCAAGGAGCGTATTTAAATGTTCAAATCAATTGTAAAGGGTTCCAAGATGTTACTTTTGTTGACACATCCTTAAAAGAGGCTAATGAATTATACACGAAGGCTTTGGAACTAGAAAAAGAAATTGTGGATATAGTCCTAAAAAGTATGGGGTAATAACCTAAAATTCAAACACAAAAAAGGGGCATCTTTTCCGGATGCCCCTTTTAAATGTCTCTAAAATCTTATTGTTATTCTAGTTTGAAACGAATTGGTAAAGTATAAAGTACTTTTACTGGTCTTCCAAGTTGTTTTCCTGGTGTCCATTTTTTCCCCATGCTGTTCATGGCTTTCACCGCCGTTTCAGCTGCAGTACCACAACCTGCTCCAATGTCTCTCACAACGTTAATGTCCTTAACTGATCCATCTTTGTCAACGACGAATTGAATAACGACATTACCTTCTACTCCATTTTCCCTTGCAATAGCAGGATATTTCAAATTACCATAAATAAATTCCAAAAGTTTTTTCTTGGCACATTCTTCCTTCTCTGCATCTGAACCTTTCATGTCTTCACATCCAGGAAACCTAGGCATTTGTTCCACTTTTTTAAAGATTTCTTCTTCTTTCGGCGGTGGCGGTGGCGGTGGTGGTGGCGGTGGTGCGTTAGAAGCCACAGGTGCTTTTACCGTTGTTTCCTCTTGTACATCTTGACTTTCAAATTTGGTCTCCTCTACCTGAACCTCATCTGGCACTTCCTGAATGACGGGCGGCGGTGGTGGTGGTGGTGGTGGTGGTGGTTCCGCAGTTCTTGGTATTTCCACTTCTACCTCATCATCAAAATCCATCATTTCATCTGTGATGACAATGGTTTTGTCATAAATGGTCCAACTCATGGTTACCAAAGAAATGGCCATGGCCACAGCTAATCCAAAATTCACAAAACTTCCGGACAATTTAAAATTGTCAACTTCTGGAAACTTAGTTCGGCTACTTAAGTCTGCATCTTTATTGCCTTGGTTGTTTTCTTTCAAATCGTCAATTGAATAACCTGAATATTTTTTTCTAAAAAAATATATCAATCCAATAACGAGAACGGCTACCAATATATAAAAACCAAGCACGCCTGTTCCTGATATTTCTAGCTCTTTTAACATGCTAACTAATTTTAAATTTTATTCTTGAAAAAGATATACTCCTGTTAGTACACCTATTCCATTGGCAATAGCATCTAAAAATTCAAATGTTCTGCCATTGGAGAGGTAAAATTGAAGTATTTCCATTAAAAATCCAAATGATGTGCAAAAAAAAATGATATAGCCAGCTTCCCTTTTATTGTTACAAATTGCCTTACACCATAAGTATGACATTATAGTATAAAAAAGAATATGTCCAACTTTATCAATACCAATGACATCTATAACATTCATTTGTTTTATTCTTGTGCCCGAAACTACGGAAACTAAAAATACAACAATTGTCCATAATATAGCTGCGTAGGTGATTTTGTTATGGCCCAACTTTTTGTGCTTTATTGTAAGATGCTTTCCACCCTTTTTTTGGTGTGTTCTTAAATTGTTTTCTCCATTTTTCAAAAATCCTGGCCTAAAGAAATATAGTAAATGGGTTTTTGAAGCCTTCCTGTTTCAATGCCCCAGGCATAATCAAATTTAATAAAATAACCAAAAACCTGTGTTCTGAAGCCATACCCAAGCCCAAATACCGCCGGATCCTTAAAATATTCAACTTCTAGTCTTATGATTGGCGGACTTTCTAATACAACCGCATTTAATGGATTTTTTTTGCTATACGGAGAAGACCCATACCAGGCTGTTCCCATATCAAAAAAACCCGTTACTTGCATATTTCTTAAAAACGACGAACCTTTGTTCTTTCCAAGTATATATTGCATAAAAGGAACTCTCAACTCTACGTTAGTGAGCAAATATGAAGTTCCATTCCTAATATTGTTATTAAATCCTCGCATTTGGCCTATATTTGCTTTATAGGCAAAGTCAATGTCTAGTCTTTGTGGAATCTGGTCATTAAAACTAGGAAAAAGCCAGTTTTCCATTCCCCCAATATAGTAAAGCATTTTATCTGAGCCGAAGGATGCAGCGCCCGCTGACCTTAAAGCGAGAACAGACCTAAATAATAAAGGAACGTAATGCCGAACATCATATCCAATAATGGTTGTAAATCCTTGAGAAAGTTTAAACTCAAACCCATCTATCAACCGAACATTAAAATTGTTTATGGCTTCGATATAAACTTTGGCTCGTGTTCCAAATTTGATATTGACACTTTCTTCATGAGAATTATCAAAAATATATTCACATCGAACACTCAGTCTTTGTTCTGTAGTGGCTGGTGCGTTGAAACTGCTATTTTCTGTGCTTTTTCTGATATATTTATCGAATCGAAGCTGACTTGTTACTCGAAAACTATTGTAAATATTAAATGGGATTTTCCATTGATACAAGCCAATAAAACTAGTTTTAAAAGACCTTGATGGCGCTATAGATATCGGTTGGTTTTCATCATTACTATTGTAGGCTTGTGATTTTCTATACAATGCCATCTTTTTATCTATCCTTGATTTTTTATTATCAAACACTAAAAAAAACTCTGATCCGTTCAACAATAACGGTAATCTAGTACCAACATCAATGGAATAATCTTCGAATAAGTCCTTAATTGTAGCTTTAAATAAAAAGCCCATTGGCGTTCCTAATAACTGCTGTCGATCTCCTGTATAAGATTCAAGTCCTTCAAACAAAATATCATTGTCAAATTTGGTGGTTACTTTATGTAAGCTGAACCTCTTGTTGGCAGGAATGATTCTGCTTGTATTAAATTCATGAACTTGTACGATTGGGTTTTGATATTTTAGAGGCGTGGTTTGACTAATATTTTCTTTTACATTAGATTCCTTTCGACTTGGAATGGGAAGTACCTCCAGAGGGTCTTTAAAATTGGTTTGGAAAAGAAATCCATCCGTTAGTATTACTGTATTTTTTGAAAGTTGAGATAATTCTTTATTCAAATGTCCAGCTAATTCTGGCTTTTTTTGTTGTAATGGGGTAAAATCAATTTCAAATCCTGTGTTTTGGTTTGGTTTATTTTTAAAACAAGTATACGATCCTTTGTAATAATACATTAACAAAATATCCGTACTCTTAGGGACAACGGTGTATCGAATAATATTTCTATCGGCATTTGTAAGAAACATACTTTCTCCTGTGTCAAGCGATATTGACTTGACATTCATAATCCCACTTTCATTTGTTAGAAAGGTCAATTGATGATTGGAGTCAACCATAGGAAACCTACACGTTGCCGATTTAATCGCAGTTAATAACTCAATGTCCCTTGAAGGATTGTTATTCCAGGGTAGAAAAAATATTTTAAAATCCCCTACTGGCAAAATCGTGTCGTATTTTGTAGGTAAAGTATTTGTTTCTTCTCTATTAGATGAAAATAAAATTCCATCAACTCCTTTCACTTTACAAAAAACAGGATCTAAGTCGTCGTAATAATCATTAGTTATTAATGAATAGTTTCTTGTTTTAAACTTATATTCAATAAGGTCTGAAAAGCCGTTCACAGTTCCAGCAAAAATATACGTGTCTTCATCCACAAAAGATACACTATAAATTCTTTGGAGGGCTTCGGGTAATATTTGTTCCTCTTTTGAAAAATCGTCAATATTAATTCTCCGTATTTTTAGGATATCTTTATGCTCATAACAAATGGAAAGCACATCTTCTGACGAATGCCAGCAAAGGATAGGGTAATTATAATCAGTTTCTTGAAAATCATTTATAAATCCTAATGAAAACACCTTTTTTTCTTTTCCTGATTTGACATCTTTGATGACTACCTTATATTTACCTCTATTATTTTTAATATACGCTAATTTGTTTCCTTTAGCATTATACACCATTTGGCTCACAGGAATATCTCCTTTCTTTTTCAAAGTCAACACATCTTTTTCTCTGGTAGGGTTGAAGAGGCCTTTTTCATTTTTATAATATTGATTATAAAAATATTCCCACCCTATCTCTAATTGCTTTATGTCTTCATTTAAAACATATAAAAAGCTGTTTTCTATTCCCCTGCTAATTTTAGTTAAATATAGAATATTTGAAATTGCTGATTTTCCATAATTTTGTTCTATAAAATACCAAAAACTATGGCCTGCTAGTCTTGGGTGTAAAGCTGAAAGTTTTTTAAAATTAAGAAGTTTGGGGTTATTGTGCCAAATGTCTCTCAACTCGTCCTCAATTAAATAGTCCCATGGTTTTGAAGCATAACTCACAATGCCAGATTTATACCATTCAGGTATGTTCATTAATAATGCGTTTTGGATTATCTCTTGGAAAGAAGATCCAAACAACATGTGGTTAAAATATACTCTAGCAATTCCTTCTCTAACTTTTGTTCGTAAATTTTGGTGATTACCGTCAAAATATACAAACATTTTGTTTCCAATAATTTTTGTTTCGCCTGTTTTATTGACAAAAGTTTCTTCTGTGCCTAAATTACTTTGTTTTAAGTCTGAGATATCTAAATAAACAATTATTTCTATTTTATCATTGATTTTATGCTCCAATAATTTTTGAATATTATTGTGATCAATCTCTGCTAATTGCAAAGTTGGTATGGCAATATTCCTACTTTTTCCGTACCAATAGGTAATAAAATTTTGTGTTTCATATTGCCACCAGTCCGAAAAATCATCGTGGTACTGAACCCTGTTTTTTCCAAAATCAGTATTTACACTTTGGCCTAAAAGTAAAGTACTGGTGTAAAAAGCCACATAAATGACTAAAACAATCTTTTTAAGAATAGAATTCATCAGCCCTTTCATAAATTTTGATAATTTTCTGAACCTGTTCTCATTTTGAATACATTAGACTTTGCTTTGCCTAATAATTCATTTCGTTTTGATATGGCGTTTGAAGTCATTTTTAAATACGTTCAATTATTTCTATACAAACTAACTAAAAATTTTCCAGTTTAGTTTTTTTTACGTCTTATTTTTTATCAATATTTTATAATTCTTTGATTTTTATTAGTTTATAACGGACTTCAGATAAAATTATTCTTAATATTTGTTAATTTTAGCCAATTGAACACCAACAGCCGACTTTTTTTAAACGAATTTATGTTTTTTGGCGTTATCTTTGCACTCCATTTGTGGAATATACCAACCTAAGAAAGAATTTTACAAATAATTCCTTATTTATTAAGGAATTAACTAATGTTCCAAACATCGATTTTTTTAATACATTACCTATATTGTACTATATAGATTATGTATCCCTTAAACCTCAAACAGATTATTATGAGTTTTAATCCCATGAACAAAATGGTGATAGTATTATCTATTATCCTATTCGCCTTCACTGCGGGTAATGCTACTTCAGCTTCTAAAAGAACTGCTTACCACGAGCGGGTACGCAATCTTAATACCGTGATAGATATAAAGATGACAGATTTGGTTGAAGAACAAATTGACCTAATTCTTTATAAAAAGAAAAAAGATAGCCAATATATTTTAGGTAGAACGTCTCTTTATTTTCCAAAAATAGAAAACGCTTTGCGCGAAAAAGGATTGCCAGACGAATTAAAGTATATTGCTGTAATTGAATCAAGCCTTATGCCCGATGCCGTATCTTGGCAAGGTGCTACTGGCTTATGGCAGTTTATGAAAGGTACCGCTGTTTTATATGGAATGGAGGTCTCCAAATATATTGACGAAAGAAAAGATGTGGATATTTCTACAGAAAAGGCATTGGTATACCTAAGTACTTTGTATAATATCTACGGTAATTGGACAACAGCTCTTGCGGCTTACAATTGTGGTCCTGGAAACATCAATAAAGCGATTAGAAAAGCTAATGGTTCGTCAAATTATTGGGATTTTGCCAAATATTTACCTAAAGAAACCCGTCAATATATTCCTAAATTTATTGCAGCTAGTTATTTGATGAATTATTACTATTTACACGATATTACTCCTATAGAGCCCGCTAATGAAATTAAATTTGTTGGTGCTGTTAAAGTCTTTGACAAAATGACCTTTAATACTTTGCGAGAAAGACTTGGGGTTGATTATGAAGTATTACAAATGCTCAATCCTATTTACATTAAAGATATTATTCCTGCTTCCAAGACAGGAAAGTATTTATTAGTCTTGCCTGAAAATGCACTAGCATTGTATCTAGAAAAAACCCAACAATTTGATCACCTTGTATACCTTTACTCAAGTGATAACAATGCCTCAACAGTATTAAATCAGTCCTCTTTACGTGGTGTCGAAGCCTCCTTAAGGGAAGAAGGTATTGTAATGTTACAAAATAAGTTGACTAAGGTCTTTTCAAACAAACTCACTATTCCTACTTATACAAATTCTTCAAAATTAACTAAAAACGAAAAACCTACCCACTTATTCAAAAGAAAAGAGTCTTTAGCTTCTTTAGCTGAAAAAAATAATATACCTCTTGATGAATTGTTAAGTATTAATGGTATTTCCGAACAAGAAGATATCGCTTTAAATACCGTTATTTCGATCCAGAAATAATTTGCACTTTACATAAATATGAGTGATCTCTAAATCGCTTTTATGGTTATAATAAACAAGTGTATATAACCTTCTACTTGGTTATTTAATACCTGTAATCAGTTTACAAACTAACACCACGGCATTTTACTACTTTATATTCAATAATGTTTTTATTACGTTGAGTTCACCTTTTTTATGAATTAAAACACACTTTTTCTAGATATTTTCAATCTAATATCCACTAAACAAATTAATAAATTTTATTTATCGACATCTATTAAAGTATATAATTATTCTATGAAAAATACTTTGTGCGTTGATAAATAAAACTTCTTTTAATAAAGCATTACCTTCTATATGTTACTGTTTATTAAAAGCATCGTTTCTTAACTAATCTTAGTATCAAAAAGTCTTAATTCAACTAGTTTATAAAACCTTTCATGATTCGCTTGTTATCATAAAAATAGGCCGGAAGTATGAAATCACACCACCGGCCTATATTCTCAAATATCAGTCGTAACTCTTCTATTCTACTTTAATAATTCTTTTGACAATGTGCTCATTACCTACTTGTATTTTAGAGTAGTAAACACCTTGTGTCAAAGACGTCATGTCAAAATTGAATTTATGAGAACCGTTTACATCTGCATACACTTTGTTGCTTTGATAAACCAATTTACCGGCTGCATCAAAGACTTCTAAAGAAACTTCAGCATATGTTGTCGTTTGAATATCTATTGTGGCAGATTCTTTTGTTGGATTTGGATAAACATTTACGGAGAAAGTTCCTTCTCTGTAAACACCAATGAACACTTGGCCAACCTCATTTTCTTTACCATCAAAATCTACCTGACGTAGTCTATAAATATATTCGCCATTTGTATTGATATCTTGATCTGTAAAAGAATAAGAAGCTATAGAGGCACTTGTTCCATTTCCTACAACTTTACCTATATTTTCAAATCTACCTTTGTTGAGGCTTCTTTCGATTAAAAAGTGGCTATTGTTTACTTCTTGTGTCGTCGTCCAATGAAGTTCATTAACATCCAGTTTTTTATTCCACCAGCCATTCAATTCTTTTATATTTACTGGAAGAACTGAAATTAATCCTATATCAATATCTAAGATCGTTTGTGCATATCCTACGGTGAAATTCAATGTGTTTCCTTGTAAAAAATCAACGATATCACTATCTAACATATCATTTCCACCTTGGTTTGGTTGAACAAAATCATATCGAGATACAGATCCTGTAGGAGTTGGTTTAATGACCTTGATATAATATGTACCTGGGGCTACACATTCAAAAAGGTAATATCCTAGGCTTCCATCAATAGGGCTGTTTCTAGTGAATTGAGTCTCAATTAACACATTTCCAGGAACTTTGTAAAGCCTTACTTCCACTCCGTTTATTCCAATATCTCCACCATCTTGAACATTCGAAACTGGCCCTAGGTCTATCCAGACTAAATCACCAACTTTCGAACATCTGTAAAAACCAGCATCGATCGTATTATTGTACTCTCCTGATAAAAGTAAATAAGATCCTGTTTGACCTGTTACAACATGAGCATCACTATCTACAGTGTCATCAATTCCTGCGTCAGCTACCACTGACAAATAAATACTACTTGGTCTAGTGAAATTAACGGTATAACTTCCTGGTGTAAGGTTGCTAAAATCATATTTCCCTAAGCCATTAGTAGACGTGACTAAATTAACGGCACTTCCATCGGTTCCTTTTGTTCCTGTTAATGTAACAGTTACATTAGGTATGCCTGGCTCAAATGGGTCTTGGATATTGTTAGGAGTGGTATCTTCCCAAACAGTGTCACCAATTCTAGCTAATCTATAATATCCTGCATCTATCGTAAGGTCTGTTTGACCTGAAACTAATGAAATCAAATGTGACAACCCTGATGTTGGATTTGCGTCACTATCTGTTGCATCATTTCCACCCAAATCCTGTCCTGTTGGAAAATATCCTGCTTTTGTGTCAAACTTAACGCGATAATTTCCTGGTTTAAGGTTTGAAAACAGATAATAACCCGTAGAACTGGTTACTGTAAATGTTAACTGATTTCCACCTTCGTCAAGCAATCTTACAATAACTCCCGAAATACCAGGCTCGTTAATTATATCTTGAACTCCATCAACATTTTTATCTTCCCAAACAAAATCTCCAATACTGGCTGGTTTATAGTATCCAGCATCTATAGTTTGATTGTTGTCTCCCGGATTTAATGTAAAATTATCTGTTCTTCCTGTATTTGCATTTGGATCACTATCGTTTGTATTGGTAGTTCCAACAGCATTTTTTGTTGTCCGTACAAAACTTGGAACATCCCCAAATATAATATAATAAGAGCCTTTACAAACTTCAAATTCATAATAACCTGGAGCTCCTCCTTTATTTGTTGTAGACGTCGAAGAAATAACCGCATTATTACTTGAATTATGTAAAGTAACTTGTACTCCATTTATACCTGGTTCTCCCAAATCTTGTCTACCGTTTCCATTAAGATCTTCCCACACAAAATCACCAACTTTCGCTTTAGGCTGCACTACATGTGTTACCGTTGCCGTGTCCGTACAACCAGTAGTTAAAGCAATAACGATCACTTCATATGTATACGTTCCTGGTGTGGATAATGTTAGGGTAGGGTTTGCCAATGTGATGTTGTTTAATCCCGTCGCTGGGCTCCAAATATATCCCAATGGTGTATTTGGAGAAGCTGGTGGAGGCGTACCTGTTGGATTGCCACCAATGACTGTCATAACATCTTTACAAATTTCTAATGGATTTCCTGCATTAGCTATAGGATTCAAATTGACATTTACAAAAACGGTAACTTCATCTGTCCTTACACAACCGTTTTGACTAACCGTCAATTTATAAGTTGTTGTATACAAAGGTGAAACCAAAATATTCATAGCTGCAGCACCATTATCAATAGATGTTCCATCGCCCGCAACTACTGTCCAAGCAAAGTTGGCTCCTGCTGGTCCTTGACCATTTATGGTGACGTTTCCTCCTTGGCAAATTTCTTTGTCTGGTCCTGCAACTGAAAATACTTCTTGAGTAATGACAATTGATGAATAATATGTGGCTTCACATCCATTTTTTGTGACAACCATCGTGATTAAATATTCTCCTGGAATATCCCATTGCGATGTTGCACTTGAACCAGTCGCATTTGCTGGAGTGCCTCCTTGGAAAGTCCAGCTATATACTGATCCCGGACCCGCTGGTGGAGAAACTATAAATAGCGCAGGTTCTTTTGCACATGTTGTTTCAGGACCAGAAATACCAGATACTGGCTTAGATAATACTGTAGCTTGTACGCTTGTATTGGAAACACAACCTTTGCTATCTGTTACAGTTACACTGTACAATCCTGACATGGCTAGCGTTGAATTTGGTCGACTCACGTTTTGCGTCGATGCACTAAATCCGCCCGGACCTGACCAGTTATAACTAAAGCCTGGTGTACCACTACTTGGCGTAGAGCTTATAATTAGTGTGAAACCAGCACATACTTCTGGTGCATTTGCAGTAATCGAAGGATTAGGATTAACCGTAGCTTGTACACTTGTGTTGGAAACACAACCTTTGCTATCTGTTACAGTTACACTGTATAATCCCGACATCGCTACCGTTGAATTTGGTCGACTTACGTTTTGCGTCGATGCACTAAATCCGCCCGGTCCTGACCAGTTATAACTATAGCCTGGTGTACCACTACTTGGTGTAGAGCTTATATTTAGCGTGAATCCAGCACATACTTCTGGTGCATTGGCAGTAATCGAAGGATTAGGATTAACTGTAGCTTGTACGCTTGTATTGGAAACACAACCTTTGCTATCTGTTACAGTTACACTGTACAATCCTGACATCGCTAGCGTTGAATTTGGTCGACTCACGTTTTGCGTCGATGCACTAAATCCGCCCGGACCTGACCAGTTATAACTAAAGCCTGGTGTACCACTACTTGGTGTAGAGCTTATATATAGCGTGAAACCAGCACATACTTCTGGTGCATTGGCGGTAATTGTTGGTCTTGGTACAATTGTATGGCTTACCGTTGCTGTATCTGTACACCCGCTAATCAATGCGATAACGATAACTTGATACTCATATGTACCTGGATTTGATAAAGTTAAGGTTGGGTTTGCTACTGATGTAGAATTCAATCCTGTGGCAGGACTCCAAATATAACCTAGGTTCGAATTTGGTGCTCCTGGAGGTGGTGTACCTGTTGGGTTACCACCAATAATTGTGGCAACATCACCACAAATATTCATTGGATTTCCTGCATCGGCAATTGGGTTTAAACTAACATTTACAAATACTGTAACCTCATCCGTTCTTACACATCCATTTTGGCTCACTGTCAATTTATAAACAGTAGTAAATAATGGTGAAACAGATAAGTCTGCTGTATTTGAACCAGAATCAATAGAGGTTGGATCTCCTGACACTACAGTCCACGAGAAATTACCTCCTACTGGCCCCTGGCCATTTATTGTTGTCAATCCCCCTTGACAAATATTTTTATCAGGTCCTGCTATTGAGAAAACTTCTTCAGTTATAACAATTGTACTATTGTATTGCGCCGTACAACCATTTTTTGTAACGACCATTTGAATATTATATGTGCCTACAGAGTTCCATTGTGAGGTCACACTTGAGCCTGTACCGTTTGCTGGCGTTCCTCCTTGGAATGTCCAACTATACATAGATCCAACACCCGCTGGTGGAGATGCTGTAAATAAAACTGATTCTTTCGCACATGTTGTTTGAGGTCCAGAAATGCCTGAAGTTGGTCCAGCAAGTATCGTAACGTCCACGCTTGTATTAGAAACACAGCCTTTAATGTCTGTTACAGTCACCGAATAAGTTCCTGACATGGCTACTGTCGCATTTGGTCGACTTACATTTTGGTTTGTCGAACTAAATCCTCCTGGGCCAGACCAGATATAACTATATCCTGGGGTTCCGCTGTTTGGCGAAGAGCTTACATTAAGGGTTTGACCCTCGCATGTTGTTTGAGCACTTGCTGTAATGGTAGGATTTGGGTTAACAGTAGCGTTGACACTCGTATTTCCAACACAACCTTTGCTGTCTGTGACAGTAACGCTATACAGTCCTGACATAGCAACTGTTGCATTTGGTCGGATTAAGTTTTGAGAGGAAGCACTGAACCCACCTGGGCCAGTCCAATTATAATTATATCCTGGGGTTCCACTATTTGGAAGGGCGTTTATATTTAAAGTAAAGCCTGCACAAACTTCTGGTGCACTTGCCGAAACGGAAAGGTTAGGGTTGACTGTTGCTTGAGTTGATGTATTTGCTTTACAACCTTTGTTATCAGTAACAGTAACATTATACAAACCTGACATTCCTACTGTTGCATTTCCTCTACTTATATTTTGTACATTTGAAGTAAACCCACCAGGACCTGTCCAATTAAATGAATATCCTGGACTGCCTCCGCTTGGAGTAGAATTAATCGCAAGCGTTGATCCAGCACAAACTTCTGGTGCATTTACCGAAACAGCGGGGTTAGGATTCACTGTTCCTTGAGTTGATGTATTTGCTTTACAGCCCTTACTATCTGTAACAGTAACGTTGTAAATGCCAGACATAGCTGTCGTTGCACTATTTCTGCTTGGGTTTTGTAAAGTTGCACTATATCCTCCAGGACCTGTCCAGCTATAACTATAGCCTGGAGTTCCTCCACTTGGAGTTGAATTAATCGCAAGCGTTGATCCAGCACAAACTTCTGGTGCATTTGCTATAATTATTGGATTTGGGTTAACAACAACCGTAGCGTCATCTGAATCTTCACATCCATTTTTTCGAATCGTAACTATATAAACTTTTGTAGTTGTTGGAGAAACTGTAATGGATTGAGCCGTTGAAATAATTGTATTACTTCCTTGTTCTGTCCACTCATAAGTAGCTCCAACCACAGCATTTGCCGTTAATGTTGCCGATCCGCCAAGACATATTTCTTTATCGTCCACTGTTGCAACTACATTATTGTTAATATTTATGACTATGTCGTCACTTGCTGTACATCCTCCACAGTCTGTTACGACTAATACATACGTTCCATTTTGATTAACTGTTATTGATGTCCCTGTCGTTGAACCTATTATTCCTGGACCGTTCCATGCGTAGGTTACACTATTGTTGTACGTGTCTGGTGTAGAAAATTCAACGTAATCCAACCTAAACGAACACTTTCCATTATCTTGTACTCGTACATATCTTGCCGTACTGGTCAAAGTATAACAATATGTTTGGTATGTATTATGTGAGAATGTTTTTGATGCTACTATATCCGCAAATCCAGAATTTGAAGACTCTGATCGTCTTATTTTCATGTCTGAATTTGTAGAACTCGTTTGACTACAATGCTCTAATTTAACCCTTACACATATTTGTGTTCCCACAGGTCTTGATGCACCCATATCTAATGTAATATACGAGGTTCCATCTCCTCCTTGTGTCCAAAGTTTTGCTCCTGCATTGTCACCACATATAGCCGCAGTACTTAAATTGGATATGTATCCGTCACTATTAGATATTGGATTATCGCATCTCATGGTTCCTGGGGTACCACATGTTGGTATGCCCGTTACCTCAGAGTGAATATCATATTCATCTCCATTACAAATGCTTTTATCAGGACCAAGACTTACAACTGGTGCTGGACGAACAGTGGCAGTTGTACTTGCAACCGCAGCCGAACATCCTTGTGAGTCCGTCATAGTTACTGAATATGTACCTGACATAGCAACGGTTGAATTGTTTCTGGTAATATTCTGTGAAGTTGCTGTAAATCCTCCTGGGCCAGACCAACTATAGGTATAGCCCGGTGTACCTCCTGAAGGAGTAGAAGTTACCGACAAAGTAGCTCCTGCACATACAGGTAAGGTTTGGACGCTTACGGATGGTGTTGACCCTATGGTTACTCTAACGTCATCTGTTGCCGTACATCCTTTAGAGTCCGTTACAGTAACAACATATGTAGTAGCCGTAGTTGGGCTTACACTTTTACTTGACCCTGTTCCTCCAGGAGGGTTAGGCCAATTATACGTGTATGGAGGTGTTCCGTTTGTTGCATTTACAGTAAGTAATACCGATTGTCCTGAACAAATGGCTACATCCTGGCCAGCATTTAGAACTGGTTGTGGGTTAACGTTTATGGTTGTTTGTGATGTTGATGTACATCCGTTTGTATCTGTAATCGTTACTTTATATGTAGTTGTATTAATTGGGGAAACACTTTTTGTCTGACCTGTTCCAAGACTATTGTCCCACGAGTAGGTATACCCTGGTTTTCCTCCTGCTCCATTCGCCGTTAGTTGAGTGCTTGCTCCTCTACATATTGATCCGCAATTAGTTGATTGTCCAGATGTTAATGCGCCTCCAGATAACAAAAAGTTTAAGTCTGCTCCACATTCGCCGCCAAGTTTAAAGGTACTTGGATGACTCATGACATTATATATAAACCAAGCACTAGCTCCAAATTGGCCTGAACTGGCATATAAGCTTGCATTTGTTCCTATCTGGAAAGAGGCTCCTTTGCGATCTATTGACAATAAAGCACCCGCCAATCCATTGACACCTGTTATGGTCCCCGTCATGTTTTGATAATAGTACCAGTCACTACTTGCTGAAGAAGTACATCCTTCAATATGAGGACTACCTGAAGGCGTAGAATATGTCCTGCCACTTAACACTACTTTTATATCTAGCTCATAAGAGGAAGTAACCAAATTTTGTACCCTCATTTCAAAATATGCCGTACCGTCACAATATTCTTTGAACGCTCCTCCAGAAATAATCTTCCAGTATTTTCTGTTTCCAGAAGAACCACCAGGAGAGTTTTCTAATAAACAATCCAACCATAAAACTCTTTGAGTCGAATTGCTACAATGTACTTCGTTAGAAATATTCCTATCTTTAACAAGGGTCAAAGCAGAACCAATTTGAACAGCTGGTCCAGAAACAGTAACTGAAATAACATTTGATTCACCATCATAATTCGTACACCCTGCTCTTCTTGAACATCTAATGTAACAAGTATTTTGATGAATGGGTCCAATATCTAATGTAGATGAATTAGAATCTGAAATGGATTCCCACTCACTGTTGTTTGACCCATTAGGTGCAACACATGTTGTTGTGCTTTTTAACCATAAATATTCTAAAGCACCTGATCCACCCGATGGCGATGAAATATTGGTAAATGCTGCCGGATCAAAGGTTGCCATACATGATGTTTGACTAGAACCAATTTGACCACCATTGGTAACATTGCTACAGGTCACTGGAGTGTATCCAATACACACACTTACTGGAACAACTGAATTTGCGCTATTAGAGCAGTTGGCATCATTTGCCACCGCCCAATGTTCCAAAATAATTTGGTCAGCCCCATTTGGTAGATATGCAGTTGTTCCCAATGAACCTCTCCAGTATCCTTGGGTTTTTAAATCGGGAACATCATTGGTATATGGTGTTGTATGAACAGTAGAACCATTCTTTTTAAAGATTATCCTCCATCTTTCATTTTGTTGAGTTACAGATCCTCTTCCTGAATAACCATCCCAAGAAACTACATCAGAAACATTTACGTTTACTGGTCCGTTGAATGCCGACGGGTAACTTCCTGGAATTGTATATGTCAACTTAGAAGAACAAATTAATCTTACAGTTGAAGGAGACCCATCACTCGAATTGATACTTTGACTCCATGCAAAGTTATTTCCACTAGGACAAACTGGTTGTGGAGCACAAAAAGGTGGGGCAGAACTATTGTCCGGATTACATTGTGATACACTTGCACACCATCTATCCGTTTTAACCCAATCTCCATTACCTCCCTTTTCCACATTAATATAATGAGTGTTGGGTGGTACTGTTCCAGAAACCGTATATTCTATCATATTTGGTAGTTGAGCATTTACCTCAGTGTAATCTCCACTAATATATGTCCAATTACTGGTAAAATAACTTATTCCTACTCGATGATAGTAAGAGGGATTATGTGTTCCACCATACACTTTAACAGTAATTATTGAGCCCACGGATATACCATTAGAACCTACTGTTCCAATTTGTTGGGAAACCCAATTGTTACTTGTATTGGATATCTGGAAGTGTCCAGCATTCGAACCACATTGTGCAGCATATGAACCTGCACTAAGTGTTCCACCTGACCAGTTCCAATTATTTGTTCCGCTTTCAAATGAATGATTTTGAACTAAGTTGGTTCCTGTACATGTACAGGTTTGGCTAATAAGGTCTGCCGGATTGGCCAATAAAGTTAAAAGGAAAAAAAGAAATCCTTTAACATGGTTTTGAAATTTATTTAAAAATTCCTGAGAAGAATTTTTTAAATAAAAACCCTTTGTTTTTGGATTTGTACACACGGCATCCATGCCGAAAGCACGACTGTAAAACTTCTGCATTCTCAAATTTTTAGGTTCACTATAATCAATACAAAAAGGGTCGGAATCTTCTTGTATATCCTTTACATCATTTTTGACACTTTATCTTTTTAAGTGTCTTTTGTTTTCATGTTTTTAGTCAAAAATTTTTTTTCATTTAATTCTAAAAAAAAGAAGTTTAAATGAAAATCGGACATAATTTAGATTATACAAACATGAAAATAAGGACTAAATCAAATATTTACCTTTTCGATAATGTGATAGTAAATTCCTTATACCACACTACCCAAAGATGAATATTAACTTAGTTTTACCTTACTTTAACAACACGAAAATAGTACCTAGATCGTAGAATTCCATAAAAAAAACCAATTTTGTAAAAAATTTTACATTTAATTTTTTGTCTTTTGTCTTTTCAAAAGTAGCTGTGAATCAATCATATATAAAAGTTTTTCTATATGAACAGTTGTCGTTTATGTTAAAAAAATTTCTTTTTTTCTACTTTTTCTACTTTATAGTTTTGTAGTTTTTTTCAAAGAAAAATCTATAAGCCATTGAAGAATATTGACCTAGCATTTTTAAATAGTTTTGTTGTGAGATTGGAAGGACTTCATAATGAACACTACCTTTAATAAAGTCTGCTTTTAATTGATCAACTTTGTTAAAATATTTCATTGCCTCCTTAGCGTTGTTAAATTTTTTAATAACCACAACTTGTGAGTTGTCTGTCTTATTTAACATCGCATCCGACATTTGTAACTTTTCTACTTTAAAATGTTGTTTGTTAAATTCGGAGATAGATATTTTTACATCTACAAACTCCATTTCTGTTAGTCCATAAGTAACGATAGCCACAAAATGTGGTTTTGTTTCATCAAAACTGTAAAGCTTGGCCGATTCTTCGTCATTAATCGTTGAAAACGCTTGTATGTCCCCTGTTAAAAAGCGAAGTATTTCTCTTGCTTTGAGTTGTTCTTGTGTGTTAGGAAAAGCAATAACAACATCATTAAGTGCTTTTACGTAAGCATCTTTTCCTTCCAAATTGCCAATACACATAGCGTTCATAATGGCAACTTTTGCAGCGTATTTGTTTTCCTCTCCAAACTGCTGTTTTAACGATTTTATTCTTTCTATAACTATTTTATAATTCCCAGATGTAAAATATTGATAGGTCTCTTCATAATATTTATCAATTTTATTAGCCTCCTTTTTTAATTCTGTAAAATAGTTAGGGTCAACTAATATTTTTGCATAAGAAGATTCTGGATATTTTTTAGTTAATTTTTGGGTATATTCATCGGCTTTTGACGAATTACCAATGTCTCTGTAATTTAAAACCAAATAATAATAGCTTTCCAACTCATATTTTGTTGGTCCAAATCTCGTGTGCATTCTTTCTAAGATGTCTATTGAGTTTTGGTGTTTTTCAATTACATTTCGGAATAATTTCCCCAGCTCAAACATTGCGTTTATTAATTTTTCTTGTACTTCCTTTTTTTGAACAGGACTTTGGGGTACCTCTTTTAATAGGTTTTTATAGGTCTGACTTTCCACAAGATCAGCAATCTCTTGGTTTTCTATTATTGTCTTGTCTCTAACAACATCATCAAAGACTTTAATATCTTTTGATTTACTGCTAATTCTCCAGTAATCTTGCAGTTGAACGTTTCTGCCCCACTTTTTAACAAACTCTTCTTTACCCTTCTCCTTTGATTCTTTATTATAAGCAAAAAATGAAGATTTTCCAAAGTCTTCTGTAAATCTATTTTTAACATTCACATTGGTAATGTTTAGTCCTTGGGTAAGGTCTACTTTCGGTTTGGCTGGTTGTTTAGTTTCATCTATCCTTTTCGCATAGGCCAACATTTCTTTTTTCTGGTCATCTCCACTTAATTCGGCCAAATATAATAAGGTGTCTTGGTGTAAAATTATGTCAATATTTTTGGCTATATCAACGAGTTTTTTTGATCGTTTATCTACTTCTAAAAATCTTTTATCGTTTTTGTTCATTACGAGCAACGTACTGTCGTAATATAATTTTGCTTCGTAAAATTTATTTTTGTCAAACAACTGTGTTGCGATTATATAATAAACATCGATTTTTAATTTGTCATCGCTATTGTTGTTTTGCAAGGACAGTTGAAAGTTTTCAATAGCGCCTTCGAGGTTTTCATCCGACAACTCGATTTGTGCCATTGTATAATAGATAATATGTTTTTGATCTTGGTATTTGTCTTCTTTGAGCATTTTGTTCAATGAAGCTATTGTTTGCTCTTTGTTTTTTTGACCGGACAAGAGTTCGTTTTTCATCATGGCCATATTGGCCATAAGCCTCATTTTATAATTTTTTGATTTTTTAAATGCCGTTTTATAAAATTCGTATGCCAATTTATTATTTTTCTCTTTTTCGTAAAGCTGACCAATAATAAATGAATATCTAGCTTTATATTCTCTTCCTTTTACAACACTAATGGCTTTTTGCAGATTAGAAATAGCTTCTGTATATTTTTTTTGCTTAATGTTTACACTCGCCATGGTTGAAGGCAGTTCTTCCGAAACTGCTTTATTCAAATTTGGAATAGCGTTAAGTTTGTTTAAAAGAAATTCTGCAGTAAAATAATTTTGTCTCTTAATATAGGTTTTTGCTAACCATAACAGGCCTTCGTTGTAAGCCGTTTCGTCTTTAGCCAGTTTCTGTTTCTTTGGTTCTTGAATATCCTCTTCAATTACTTGCTCTTTTGGTAATACCTTTTGGGGAGGAACATTTGTCGCTGAAGGATCCGATTTGGGTTCTGAGCTGTTCAGTTTAACACCCGCCTTTCTTGCTTTTTCCCTATCTTTTGCCCTTTGTTTTGTTTCCTTTTCCTTCTGTTTAGCTTTATTTTTTCTTTCTTTTGCTTTTTGCTTCGCCAAGGCTTTTTTCTCTTTCGCCTTTTCTTCTTTTTGTTTTTCCTTAAGTTCTTTTTCCTCTTTTTTTTGTTGAGCTTTAATCTTTTTTAATTTCTTCTTATTATATGGACTTTTGAAATAATTCCTTCCATAAGGATTTTTGGGATTAAAAACTTCTTGAAAATATTGCAACGTCGTTTCTGCCGTTTCATAGTCTTGTTTGTAGTATTGAGCTTTAGCCATTAATACGTAACAATCGTCTATCCAGTCACTGGGTTCATGAACGTTGCTTACAACAATAACTTTTTCAATAGCCTTGTTCATATCTGCTTCCACCATTTTGGGGTTTGAAAGATTTACATAATCTTCAACCTCAAGGATATTGTTAAAATCATCTTCATTTGCCAACCGCATATTAATAAGGTTGTACCTAATAAGTTCGGTTGCATTCCAATATCCGTTATAATATGACGTTGTATTGTGGTAAAATTTACCTGCTTTTGTAGTCTCGCTTTTTTTTCGTTTGGTGACACATCCGCTCAACAAACACAATGCAATAAAGCTTATCCAAAAAAAATGATTTGAAAATTTCAAAATATATTATAATTTTATCTAATATTTAAATAGGTTGCAAATATAAATGTTATTTCAATAAATTACTTAATTTTGCTACTTGATAAATCATATTATAACTGATTTTTCAATAAATTATTTTGTTTGTAGTCAATATTTTATACAATGGCCGATGGCGACGTTCTCAAGCGTAAACTTTGGGAAAGACTGAAAGATACTTATCGGGTCACGATTCTGGATGATGAAAACTTGAAAGAGATAGGGTCTTATAACGTAAGTCTGCTTAATTTTTATGTTTTTATTTCTGTCATAGGGTTGCTCTTGTCAATCTTGGTTATCTCTTTTATTGTTTTTACGCCCGTTAAAAGATTAATCCCTGGTTATGGGGATATTTCCGATAATAGAAAGTTTATTGAGTTGTCTATCAAAGTAAACGAATTAGAAAAAGAGGTCTTGGCCAATGAAGTTTACACTAAAGGTTTAAAAAACTTACTTACAGGCAATACTCTCGGCGATGAAAATGAGAATAATGTTGTTGTACAACCCCAAGTGATTACATCTGACGAATTATCTGATTCTAAAAGGTCTCATGAATTAAATTTTCTTCGCTTCATTACTCCTGTAACGGGTGCTTTGTCTGCCGCCTATCAACCAAATATCAATCATTTTGGTGTGGATATCATTGCAGCTAAAAACACGCCAATAATAAGTATTATGGACGGTGTTATCATAAGTGCAGATTGGACGGCCAATATGGGCAACACCGTTTATATTCAACATCAAAAAAATGTTGTGTCCGTTTATAAACATCTCTCTGTTTCATTGGTAAAAACGGGTGACTTGGTGAAAACGGGTCAAGTAGTTGGCATTATAGGTAACTCAGGCGAAATGACAACTGGCCCCCATCTCCATTTTGAACTCTGGTATGACGGCAAATCCGTTAACCCTGTTAGTTTTATTAACTTTAATCAATAAAGTTTTAGGATCTAACTTTAAATTATTTAATTGTAACCTAAAAATATGAATCTTAACCAAATTAAAAACGATAAAGGGGAAAACCTAAGTCCTGTTTTACCTGAAGAAGTTAAAAATTTTTTAATTGACATAGACGGAACTATCTGTGATGATGTGCCGAATGAAGAACCAGAAAGAATGTCCCAAGTGGTACCATTTCCTGATGCCTTAGAGATTTGTAACAAATGGTATGACGAAGGCCATATAATTACCTTTTTTACTTCTAGAACGGAGGAACATAGACAAATTACTGAAGCATGGTTAAAAAAACATGGATTTAGGTACCATGGATTACTTGTAGGAAAACCAAGAGGAGGCAACTACCATTGGATTGACAATCACATAGTTAAGGCAACCCATTTTAAAGGAAAATTTACCGACCTTGTAAAAATGAAAAAAACAATTGAAGTTTTTAAAGCATAATTAACGCATTATTCTAACTATATATTTTAGAAATTTCTTTTCGAAATTTGTCTAGAATAACTCTTCTCTTTAATTTCATCGTTGGCGTTAATTCCGAATCTGTACCATCTGATTTTACCGCTTCCCAAGATGCCGGGAGTAAAACAAATCTTTTTATTTGCTCTATATGGCTAAAAGTTGGGTTTACCTCATCCACAGCTTCTTGATATTTTGCAATAACTGTTTCGTTTTTTAAAACATCCTCTAAAGACAACCATTTGATACTATTTTCCTCGCAAAATGCTTTTAAAGTGTCAATTGAGGGTGTTATCAAAGCTCCAACAAATTTTTGTCCATCTCCCACCACCATTGCTTGTTCAATAAAAAAGTTTTCTTTTAATTTGCTTTCTATAGGCGCCGGGGCTACATATTTTCCTCCAGATGTTTTCAAAAGTTCCTTTTTACGATCTGTTATTTTTAAATATTGTTTGTTTTGAGGACCTGAAACAAACATGCCTATATCTCCAGTCATAAAATATTTTTTCCCATTTAATTCTTTAAAAACTGCAGCTGTTTGTTCGGGTTGTTTGTAATACCCCAACATTATGTTAGGACCTGCTGCAAGGATTTCGCCCTCGCCTTCCCGATAATTTCCATCTGAACTGTCTATAACTATCTCTACACATTTGATAGGAACACCGACAGTTCCTATTTTGGCAAGTCCGTCTCCATAATGGTTAATTGACAATGTTGGTGAAGTTTCTGTTAGTCCATATCCTTCTAAAATTGGTATCCCCGCTGCAGAAAAAACTCGAGCTATTTTTGCAGGACATGGTGCAGCTCCTGTCACTATACCAATTAGGTTGCCTCCCAAAGCTGCCCGCCATTTACTAAAAATTAATTTGTCAGCAATTTTAATCTGAATGGCTTTAAGTCCTGAATATTTTTTACCCATTTCAAAATCATCTGTCATTGACAAAGCCCAAAAAAACAATTTTTTCTTAATTCCTGTTAGCGCCAATCCTTTATTATATATCTTTTCATATACCTTTTCTAATAAGCGGGGAACTGTGGTGAAAAAATGTGGCTTTACGGTTGCTAGGTCTCCATTTTCACCACCAAGATTGTCTGTTCCAGTACAATACATTTGAACCCCCATGCTTGTATATCCATAAATAACTGCTCTTTCAAAAATATGACAGAATGGAAGAAAACTGAGGGTTTTATAACCTTTTTTGATAGGTAAATAAGACATTGTTTCATCTACAATACTTAGGACGTTTGCATGAGTCAACATGACTCCTTTGGGGTTTCCAGTAGTACCTGACGTATAAATAATAGTTGCTAAATCTTCTGTTTTTACTTTTTGACTTAATGTATCAACTTCCTTAATATGATCGTCATTCAAATAGTCTCTCCAAAACGGCCTTCCTTCTTGTTTATCAAAACAAATGATATTTTGTAATGTCGTTACTTTTGATTGTGCCCCCCCCGATACTTTTTCATAAAGATCGTCAATTCCTACAAAACAGAGTTTTACCTCTGCTTCATTCATAATGTATTCATATTCTCGAGTACTAATTGTAGGATACATGGGAATGCCAATAGCACCAATATATTGAATTGCTAAATCTGCCACCAACCATTCTGGTCTGTTTTTATACACCACTATGCCCACAGTATCGCCTGGTTTAATGCCTAATTTTAACATTCCTGAAGCAAGTTGTTTTGCCAAGCTTTGTACTTCAATAGTACTATAAAATATCCAGTTATTGTTGACCTTTGAACCAACAAACCTGTCTAAAGGTTCTTCGTTTATTTGTTTTTGAATATAGTCAAAAAGTCTTGTAACTTGCATATTATCAGTGTTTTCAATTTAAATGAATGTACAAAAATGGACTTTTTATTTGAATTGGTTTATCTTTTTAATATATTTTTACCAAGAACCAACACTATATGCCTTTTGTCGATTAAAATATCCTTTTTGTACTATTTCTCCTACTATCTTCACAATTTTTACGCATATTTGCTGCTTAATTTAATTCATTATGACTGAACTTCACCCTGTCTTATCGCTTCGAAAAGTAGTAAAACAATACCACAACCATGTGGCGGTTGATAAAATTAGTTTTGATGTACAAGAAGGAACTATCTTTGGTTTGCTTGGCCCCAATGGTGCGGGTAAAACATCTCTCATAAGGATTATTACACGAATTACAGCAGCTGATGAAGGCTCTGTTCTTTTGCATGGAGAAAAACTTCATGCCCTGCATCCTGCTAAAATAGGATATATGCCTGAAGAAAGGGGTCTTTATAAGAAAATGAAAGTTGGCGAGCACCTCATCTATCTTGCTCAGTTGAAAGGGTTGACTTACAAAGAAGCCAAATTGAAACTAAACGGTTGGATGAAAAAATTCGACATTACTGATTGGTGGGACAAAAAAATAGGTGACCTGTCTAAAGGTATGCAACAAAAGGTTCAATTTATTGCCACTGTTGTACATGACCCAACACTTATTATTTTAGACGAACCTTTTTCAGGGCTTGACCCTATTAACACAAATCTAATTAAAGACGAAATATACGCTTTAAAGAAGAAGGGGGTTAGTATTCTTTTTTCAACACACCGCATGGAACAAGTGGAAGAAATATGCGAACAAATTGTCCTTATTAATAAAGGTAAAAAGATTTTAGATGGCGACGTTAATGAAATAAAACAATCGTTCAAAGAAAATATTTTTTCTGTGAAACATAGTGGTCACATCAACAACACTTCACTTGAACAGTTTGGTTTTAAAGTGTTAAAGAATGAAGGGGAAAATCTTCTTTTGGGTCTAGATAATGAATCTTCCCCTAATAGACTTTTAAAATCCCTCCTCGATCATGGATTAGAAATACACCATTTTAATGAAGTCCTTCCTTCTTTAAATGAAATCTTTATAAAAAAAGTAGAACAGAACAATGGGTAAAATCTGGTTAATCACTCAAAGAGAATATTTGTCAAGGGTTTTAAACAAAACCTTTATTTTAACGACCTTGCTCACACCACTTGGGTTTCTTGTGTTTTTTGTTGCCCTCGGATTTATCATGAGTACTGGATCTGACAAAGTGAAAACGATAGCTATTGCAGACCGGACGAACATTTTAAACGGAGAATTCAAAACTAGAGACAATTTGGTGTTTACTTTTCATGATGAACCTATTCTTGAATTAATCAAACGCGTTGAAAAAGGTGAGTTTGTTGGTGTAATTGAATTAAATAATGCGCCTGACACCCTTGGCTCAAAATATATCGCATTATATCACTCGGACGAGCAGCTAGGAATGGACGAAAATTTTTCAATTGAAAAAGCTATTTCTAATAAAATAAGAAGTTTTAAACTTAAAGCTCAAAATTTAAACGAAGACGTTATTGCCTCCTTGGATACGGATGTGGTTATAGAGCCAAAGACTATTAAAAATGAAAAAAATATCACTTCTTTGACCACCGTTGTCAGTTCTGTGATTGGAGGTGTGGTTGGATATGCCCTATTTATCATTATTATCTTGTACGGATCTCAAGTAATGCGCTCCGTGATGGAGGAAAAGATTAACAGGATTGTAGAAGTATTGATTTCTTCTGTTAAACCTTTTGAGCTCATGATGGGTAAAGTTATGGGCGTTGGCTTAGTGGGCTTAACCCAAATCGGTATTTGGATAATTTTAATTCCTGTGGTAGGGTTAATAGGTACTTTCATTTTTGGTATTGATTTAGAAGCTGTAAATTCATTAAATAATAGCCTACCGGCTGAGGAAATTTCTGGACATCAAGAAAAAATTGTTCAAATTCTTGCCGAATTAAAAGCCGTAAATTGGTGGAAAATAGTTCCCCTTACATTATTTTACTTTTTATTCGGCTATTTTGCCTATTCAGCCCTCTTTGCCGCAGTAGGTTCAGCCGTTGGTGAAGATATCAATGAGGCACAATCATTGACTTTACCTATCATGATGCCTCTAATATTTGCCGTATATATTGGGTTTAGTGCCGTTTCTGCTCCTGATAGTTCATTAGCTGTATATTCTTCGATGATACCTTTACTTTCATCTATCGTTATGCCAGTTAGGTTGCCATTTGATCCGCCTGCATGGCAAATTATTATTTCTATGCTAAGCCTTATCCTTTTTACCATTTTTCTAGTTTGGATGGCTGGACGAATCTATCGGGTAGGCATATTAATGTATGGAAAAAAAGCAAGTTTTAAAGAGCTCGGCAAATGGATTTTTCATAAAGAGAACTTTTAATTTATTGCTTATTTAAGTAGTAAACTTTGGGTGTGCTTACCCTTGTTTTACTACCAAATGATGTATTTTTTCTTTTTTATTGTGTCTTGTTTTGTCTCTTTTTTACTTTTATCTATTAGCAAAGAATCGGCTTTAGTAAAATGAATGGTTTGTCCTTCCTCTAAGGGTATTTTTAAGGAATTTTCTTGTTTTTTCGCTCCACTCTTTTTTTGGTCATTTATATATTCATATTGTGAATTTTGATTCTTTTTTGGGTTTTTTTCCAATAACTTGGTTTTTGAATCTATTGTCTCATCCTGGTTAACATCTTGAGTCTTAACTGGAACTTCAATTGCCTTTTGTTTTGTTGAAGGTTCTTTTGTTAAAATAAAGACTACACTAACTATGATAATCTGAGTCACGACTAGCGTAATAAGTCCCCACTTTAACCACTTTATTGGATTGTTTTCGGGATTTATTTTTTTTGGAGATTGTGTTTTAGAAAATATCTCTAGTTTAGCTTGTAATAAATCCCATTGTTGTTTGTCATAAGAAATGTCAATTTTATCAATTTCTTTTTGGACAAATTGATCAAAATTTCTGTCTTGGTTTCCGTCATTTGTCATCATAACTCAATTTTAAATAACATTTCTTTTAATAGTTTTCGTGCGGCAAAAACATGATATTTGGAATTACTTTCACTTATTTGGCATATCTCAGAAACTTCTTTGTGCGAATAACCATCAATAGCATATAAGTTAAATACTTTTTTTGTTGTCTCAGGAAGCTGGTGGATTAAATCAAAAATAGTTGATGAATCTACAAAATTTGTATGATCCTTGAAAACGATGGGTTCAGCATGTTCAATACCGACAATATTCGTTTTCTGATGGACACGGATATAATCCAAAGATTGGTTAATGACAATTCTTTTAATCCAGCCATAAAAGTTGTTGTGATTGCCAGAAAAGTCAGATATTTTTGTAAAAACTTTAAACAATGCACTGTTCACTACTTCTTTTGCATCATCCATAGAGGCCGTGTACTTTAAGGCAATTTTAATACAGTCCCCATAACATATTTGAAAAAGCATTTCTTGGGCTTTTCGGTTTCCGGACAAACAACCGTGAAATATGTTTTCTGGTATTTTCATTTATTAAAAGAAGATACTACCTCTTAATAAAATATTATTCCAAACATTTTGGCTCAATGTTTCTTTTTGATCGTCTTGAGCCCGATCTAAAATCATCTGGTAGGAGATATCCAATTTGATCCCTGTATTGTGGGTAACATTAAACCTACATCCTATTCCAGGATTAATAGCCAAACCATTTGTAATATTTACATTTGACCAGACGGATTCATCAAAGTATCTTCCATTCAAAGTAAAACTATAACCTATGCCTAACTTGACAAACAATGCTGCCCTTGTTTTAAAATATGGTTGAATGTCGTATTGGATTTCTGCTAGAACAGGAATTTTTTGCCACTGATACAGTCTTCCATTGCCAGAACTAAGTTCTCCAAAATATGTTGTGGATAGTCCCAATTGCATTTTGGGGTGTGAACGATAAAATAAAGCAAAACCAAGACCCATTTGTGCAACATCTCCTCCTCCAATACTTAAGGCAATTTCTGGTGAAAATCTACGTGTGTTAAATTGAGGTTGTTTAGCTGTATTTTTTTTAATCACTACTTTTCTATCATTTTCTACTTTCAAAATCTTTACAATACGGTCAATTTCATCCATTTTTAACATAACTGTATCGTTTGAACCTAAAATTAAAATTTTAATGTGTTCTCCTAATTTCTGTTCTACAATAGTTCCTTTATATAAGGTGTTGTCATAGGTGGTTACCTGATCAATATACTGTTGAGAAATTCCTACCGTGCTTGTAAGTAAAAAACTTAAAAAGAAAATAAGTCTACAATTTTTCATGATGTCTTTTTTTAATGTGAGATAATGAGGTTATTTTTTTAAAAATACTAATCTACCTTATGACGACAAAAATGTTTTGTTGGTTAGTTTGACATCAAAAAGAAATTGATTCTATTAATATATTATTCCAATTGAATGGAGATTTATCCCGCCCAGCCTTCTCGATCCAATGTTCTGTATTGAATCGCTTCTGAAAGATGCTCAATTTTAATGTCATCACTGCCTGAAAGATCAGCAGCTGTTCTGGCCACTTTTAGAATCCTATCGTAAGCCCTAGCAGATAATTGAAGTCTTGTCATGGCTATTTTGAGTAGGCTTGTCCCAGCTTCAGTTAATTGACAAACATCCCTCACCATTCTGCTAGGCATCTGAGCGTTATAAAATATTCCAGGAAAAGAACTAAACCGTTTATCTTGTACTAGTCTAGCTAACATTACTCTTTTAGCTATCGTTTCACTTGATTCACTCTGATAGTGAATATTAGCCAATTCATCATAACTGACTGGTGTTACTTCTACGTGAAGATCTATTCTATCTAAAAGAGGTCCACTGATTTTGGAAAGATATTTTTTTACAGTTCCTGGTGCACAAACACAATCTTTTTCTGGATGATTGTAATATCCACATGGGCACGGATTCATAGAGGCTATTAACATAAAACTTGCTGGATAATTTACTGATATTTTGGCTCTTGAAATAGTGACTTTTCTTTCTTCCATTGGTTGTCTCATAACCTCTAGAACTTGCCTTTTGAATTCAGGCAATTCATCTAAAAACAATACTCCATTATGCGCCAGAGAAATTTCTCCTGGATTTGGGCTCGAGCCGCCACCTACCAATGCCACATCACTTATAGTGTGATGGGGAGACCTGTATGGACGTTCTGTTACTAAAGCTGTATCAGTACCTAATAAACCTGCTACAGAGTGAATTTTTGTTGTTTCTAGCGCCTCATACATATTTAGTGGAGGTAGAATGGTTGGTAGTCTTCGTGCCAGCATTGTTTTTCCAGCACCTGGAGGGCCTATTAAAATAACATTATGTCCCCCTGCAGCTGCCAGTTCTAATGCTCTTTTAATATTTTCTTGGCCTTTAACATCATTAAAGTCTACGGAGTATTGATGGATTTTCTCTTGAAATAAACGATTAATATCATAATTTAATGGTTCAATGTCTATATCATTTTGCGTAAACTGTATGGCTTGCTTGAGGTTTTCTATCGGAATCACCTCAATACCTTTTACAATGGATGCTTCTCTAGCATTTTGTTTAGGCAAAAGAATTTTTTCAAATCCTTCTTTCATAGCTTGTAGCGCAATAGGCAGCGCACCTTTTATAGGCCTTAAATCTCCATCCAAAGCCAACTCGCCGATAAAAACTGTTTTTTGTGGAATTTCCGTTTTTAACTGACCGGTACTAGAAAGAATACCCATGGCAATAGGTAAATCATAAGCAGATCCCTCTTTTTTAATATCTGCTGGCGCTAGATTGACTACTAATTTTAGCCTTGGAAGTTTATACCCTATATTTTTTATAGCCGCTTCAATTCTTTGGAATCCTTCTTTTACTGCATTATCTGGCAAACCAACTAAAAAATAAAACTGTTTACCTGCGGCGATGGTACCACCTGCATTTACTTCCACAGTAATGGTTTGTGCTTCAATACCATGAACAGCACTTGCATATGTTTTTGATAGCATAGTTTATTTTCTATAAAAGTGAGTAGAATTTTTAGTTTTTAAATTTTATTCAAAAATAGGTTTATTTATTTACAGGATTTATATAATCTATATTTTTTAAGAAATGTTTAACCCTTCGAGGTTTTTCCACATTAGGTTGTGTAAAAACAGTGTACATTTTTTTATAAGTTTTTAATTTTGATTTTACACACCACAAAAATAAATATATGAATAATAACTATGTATTTCTAATCAAGTTTTCAACACTAGTAATGAATAAGTTTTATTCACATTACTCATTATTAACATTAACATTAAGATTGTTAATTTTCAGAATATCAAAGGTTAATGTGGAGAAGTTATGTGGAGAGATTAAGAAAAGTTATAAAAAGACGTTATTCTATAATAGATATTCTATATATCCACACAAGTAATAATAAATAGAGTTTTTTTGATTAAATAAAATTATATTATTAGTAATGTGGAAAGTTAATTTTGTTGCTTTTTTAATTCTTGTAATTTTGTCTAAATTTTTAAAAGATGAATTCTTCCAAATCGGTGTTGTTATGGCTGTTTATTGGACTTATTATGGTTTTTGTACAGGTCGTGGTAGGTGGAATAACAAGATTAACTGAATCAGGTTTGTCTATCACTAAGTGGGAAGTTGTAAGTGGTTCAATTCCACCATTGAGTGATGTAGATTGGAAAGAGGAGTTTGATTTATATAAGCTGACACCACAATATGAAGAGATTAATGAAGGGATGACTATTTCTCAATTTAAGTTTATTTACTTTTGGGAATATATTCATCGATTTTGGGCAAGAATAATGGGTTTTGTATTCATTATTCCCTTTTTTATTTTCTTACGAAAAAAGATGTTATCACCTTCTCTTTTGAGGAATCTTGGTGTAGTTGTTGTTTTAGCCTTACTGGCAGCAGTTTTTGGGTGGATAATGGTAGCTTCTGGTTTAATTGAGCGACCTTGGGTAAATGCTTACAAACTAAGTATTCATCTTTCGATTGCATTCGCAGTTTTTGGATTTCTTCAGTGGACATATTTAAGTGAAAAGTATAAAAACTTGAGTTGGGTAGAAATTGATCGTCGATTAAAGATTTTACTATTTATCTTTTGTTCGGCTTATATAATCCAATTGTTTTTGGGTGGAATGATGTCTGGAATGAAAGTTGCCGTTGTGTATCCTTCTTGGCCTAAGATGAATAACGAATGGATTCCTTCTGCCATACAAAATGCTTCAGAGTGGAATTTACAAAACCTGACGAATTATGATACAAATGAATTTGCACCAGCATTTGTACATTTTATGCATAGAGGAACAGCTTACATTTTATTAATTGTATTCATTTTTCTTTGGTTTAAAAATTTAAAGGACAAAAAGGGTCTAGCAGAAAAGAGCACTAATGGTAACAATTTAAATATGTTGGGAGTAGTTTTATTGATACAAGTTATCATAGGTATTTGTACTGTTTTAACTAGTATTGGAAAGGTTCCATTACTTGGAGGAGTTTTACATCAGGTAGGGGCACTGTGTTTATTAGCATCTATAATTTATTATATTTTTACTTTAAAAAAGAAGGAGCTTTAAAATTTTCCTTTACTTTGCACATAATTTATATTGATTTACGATGAATCTTGAGGTAAAAACGGAAGGAGAGTTTAGTTATTATGAATCGGATGGAGAGGGAACACCCATAATCCTTCTTCATGGTTTGATGGGTAATTTGAGTAACTTTAACGATCTAATCCTATATTTTAATGGAAAACAAAAAGTTGTTCTACCGCTACTTCCATTTTTTGATATTCCCTTAAGGAAATTATCAGTTAGTTCTTTAGTTGATCATATTGCCAAATTTATTGAATATAAAGGATATGATAAAGTATATGTCCTGGGGAATAGTTTGGGTGGTCATATAGCCCAAATGTATACTTTACAGTATCCACAAAGGGTTAAAGGAATGATACTCACAGGTAGTAGTGGATTGTTTGAAAACTCGATGGGTAATACTTTTCCTAAAAGAAGTGATTACGAGTTTATAAAAAAGAAAACACAAGATGTTTTTTATAACCCTGAAGTAGCTACCAAAGAATTAGTAGATAGTGTCTATAGTATTGTAAATGATCTTAGAAAAGCTATGTGTATTGTTGCTCTAGCTAAATCTGCAATACGGCATAATTTGGAAGATCAACTTCATAAAATAAAATCAAATACATTAATAATTTGGGGAGTTCAGGATAGTGTTACGCCTTTGTGGGTTGGTGAAAAATTTCATGAACATATTGTAAACTCCGAATTGGTAAGAATTAATAAAACAGGTCATGCACCAATGACGGAAAGACCAGATGAATTTAATTCGGTTTTAGATAATTTTATTGAAAGAGTCGAAGAGGGATCCTTTCCAGGTAATAAGAGGGAGGCTATTACTTTGGAATAATTATCATTTATTATGTTCGATAATCTAAGGAAATAAAATATTAAGTATTTTTAGAATATATTTTTATATAATAGGATTATATATTTTAGTAAAATTGATAGTAGGGTGAGCTAGTGACTTTTTTATTAATAAGTGGGTTCATTTTAAAAGGATGTAAAAATGTTCCACGTGGAACAATAAAAAAAGCCTGGTCAAAAACCAGACTTTTTTTATTAAAGTTTTTTTAGGATGATATTACCCTATAATTGAATTATCCTTTGCCATACTGGAATACATTAAGGCTCCACCAGCTAGTCCCAAATTTTTAAGAATATGAAAGAGTTGGCTTTCATCAGTACTCATTGCTTGGTAATGTGGTATCATAAATAATAGAAGAAGAACGGCAAGTAAAACGGATGCTAGTTTATCATATTTACCTATTAAAATACTTACACTAGCTAAGATTAAACAAAGTCCAGAAATATAAACCATTACTGCTCCTCCAGGAGCCATGCCCGCCATAGCATCCGCATTCATAAAATGCATAATACCAAAAGCTGCAAAAGGAATGACAAATAAGTATTTGCCATAAGAAATTAATTTGTCCATACTACATTGAATTTAAAAGGTGAAATAAAAGTTGAATGAACAAATATATTTTTTATATATAAACTTTTATAATATTTTTTATTTTATTTTTACTTACAGTCTATTAAATTTATATAAATTTAAAATAATTTAGCAAACTTATAACTAAGAAGAATTTAGTTTTTAAGACAAATTCTATCTAATTAGTACTTATGTTCCACGTGGAACACAATAATAATTACGACATAATGTATCATGGCATTAACAGCAGATGAGTTTTTTATAGCTAGAATAACTGTTTTATTAATAGGGATATTTCTAATAAACATTCAATAGTTAAATAATAATAATACATTGTATCGATTATACTTAATTCTAGTATAAGACATACTATGGGAAAGAAATTATAATTATAGACGAACTGCTCCTTCTTGTTGAATACCAGAAACGAAAACATCGCATTCTATTCCAATTTTTTTATAAAGAGCCGCTCCTTTTTCTCCAATTTCCCGGGCAATAAACGTATTATCACAAAGTGCAAACATAGATGGCCCGGCCCCAGAGATACTAAAACCTATGGCACCAAGTTTTAATGCACTCTCTTTCATTTCATAAAATGAAGGAATTAGATGTGCCCTTTGTGGTTCAATGATTACGTCATGAAGGGAGCGTTTCATTAGTTCGAAATCACCTGTATACATGGCTGCAATAAAACCAGCTAAATTCCCTTGTTGGGCGATAACTTTATCTAAAGGAACTTCTTTTTGTAAGATTTGTCTGCTTTCAAACGTAGAAATAAATATATGCGGATATAAAACAACCACACATAAACCAGACGGGATGTGTATCTTTTTAAAATCAAGTTGTTCATTATTCCTCATTAAAATCATTCCACCTAACAAACTAGGAGCTACATTGTCAGCGTGAAAAACACCATCTGCAAGTTGTTCGCCTTCAGTTGCAAAGCGAAGTAATTCCGATTTAGTAAGGCCCGACTTTATAAATTCACTAACACCAAATACGCCTGCTACAGCGCTAGCCGCAGATGAACCAATCCCACTTCCTATAGGCATTTTTTTATAAATTTCCATTTCTAAAGACCTATTTTCTTCTCCTAGACTTTTTAATAAGCTTTGTGCGGCATAACCAGCAGTATTCATTTCTAAAGAGGTGGGAAGCTTTATTTTTGTGCCCCGAATAGCCGTTATGGATAAGCCAGGGGAACTACCTTCACGAATGATGACCTCATCTCCAGCACCATCAAAAGCGAAACCAAGGACGTCAAATCCAACAGCTACATTTGATACAGATGCCGGAGCAAAAACTTTAATTCCTGGTTTCATAAAATTATGGATAAAATAAATAAATGATGTTGCAAAGATAAAACACATGTATAATTTCCTTTCATGGAATGAACATTATATCAATAAAAACAGGCTGAAACAAAAGAAAAGTATCAAAACTTTAAAATAAATTGGACGGATTAGAAAACAACATTAAATCTATTTAGTTAAAATAAAGTTATTAATCCAAAAAAAAACATCATTTTTTATACTTTTGCGTCTCGTTATAAAAATCACAAAAATGAATAAACAAATTTTTACAACCCTGTTGGCTTTTAGCCTACTTGCATCTTTGAATGCACAAAACAACTATAATAAAATGGATAAAGAATTTTTAAAGACTCAGGCAGACGGAATGTATGCCAAATTTGAAACCAATAAAGGGGATATCTTTGCCGTATTGGAACATGCAAAAACACCTATGACGGTGGCAAATTTTGTAGGACTAGCGGAAGGAAAAATTGCCAATAAAGCTAAAGGAGAAGGAGTTCCTTTTTATAATGGGTTAAAATTTCATAGAGTAATAGCCGATTTTATGATTCAAGGGGGATGCCCTTTGGGAAACGGTACTGGAGATCCAGGATATAAATTTGACGATGAATTTGATGAAACGCTAAAACACTCTGGGCCAGGAATTTTAAGTATGGCAAATTCAGGACCTGCAACCAATGGATCACAATTTTTTATTACACATGTGGCAACCACATGGTTAGATGGCAAACACACAGTTTTTGGACATGTAATCCAAGGACAAGAGATTGTGAATGCTATTGCTCAAAATGATACGCTAAAGTCTCTGACTATTTTAAGGAAAGGAAAAGATGCAGAACAGTTTGACGCTGCCAAAGTATTTGAAGAGTCAAAAATGAATGCAGTTAAAAAACAGAAGGAGAAAGAAGCAAGTATGTTGGCCGCAGCAGAATCAATTAAAAAGGACTTTTCAAACGTTACTGCTTCTGGTTTAAGGTACATGGTTATTCAGGAAGGAACAGGTAATAAACCAACATCTACAAGTAATGTAAAAGTTCATTACACAGGTTCGTTCCTCGATGGAAAAGTATTTGACAGTAGTGTTCAAAGAGGTGAACCGATAGACTTTGGTTTAAATCAAGTTATATCTGGATGGACCGAAGGGGTACAACTTATGAAAGAAGGAGGAAAATACAAGTTTTATATTCCGTATCAATTAGCCTATGGCGAAAAAGGATACCCTGGAGCTATACCTCCCAAAAGCGATTTAATTTTTGAAGTAGAGTTGATTAAAATCAACAATTAATATATCTTATTAAATAGGTTAAAAAAGCTCCTGCCCAAAGCTGGGGCTTTTTTTATTCAGTAATCGTATATTTTAAAACAGATATATTCGTTTACAATATATAGCTCAAATAAAACTTTTATATTTTTACAGCATTTAACATTCATGAGTAGAAAAGTAATCTGGGGAATCATAGCGATAATGTCCATGTCATTAATTGGTGTAGGAATTATCCAGTTTTTTTGGATTAAACAATCAGTCGACCTCGAAGAAAAAAACTTTGATGACAAAGTTATCTTTGCTTTAAATAATGTCAAAGAAAAACTAATTAAAGATGCAGAAGAAAGGCTAATTAGAAACGAGGAAGAAATTAGATTTCAAAGTTCTATAGTAGAAAAACTCAAACAAGAAATTATTGGTGGAGAAGGAACACCTTGGGCCCAAAGTCAACGCAATAGTGATATAGGCTCTTTGAGGTTTTTATTTAATGCAGAACATTTTCTCGAGACCATTGATAAAGATAAATTGAATAAATATATTGCCAAAGAACTCAAAGTACAAAATATAGATATTAAATACGAATATGGCGTTTATTCAAATACCATTAAAGATTATATCATTATTAATGGAAATTATGTGGCAGCTGCGGTAGGAGATACAAGTAAATCTAGTAACGTTGCTGATATAAACCCTCTCAATAAAGCAGAATATAAAATGCCTTTATTTGCAAATGAAATATCAGAACCCGGCCACCTTAACTTGAATTTTCCAGGAAAAACGAGATTTCTGTGGTCAAGCTTTATTCCAATTTTAATCACTTCTTCTTTTTTTACGGGACTTATTTTGTTTTGTTTTTCTTATACCATCTATGTTATTTTTAGACAGAAAAAAGTATCAGAAATGAAAACTGATTTTATCAACAATATGACCCATGAATTTAAGACGCCAATTGCTACCATTTCACTTGCTTCAGATTCTATTTTAAGCCCCAGCATCATTGAAAATAGTGACAAAGTCAAAAGATTTATAGGGATTATAAAACAGGAAAATGCAAGAATGTTAGGACAGGTAGAAAAAGTATTGCAAATGGCTCAAATTGATAAAGACGACTTAAACCTTAAAGTCGGGCGTCTTAATGTCCACGAAGTCATAGAAAATGCTATAGTCAATGCTGATTTAAAAATTCAGGCCAAAGGAGGACAAATTAGCGTAAAACTAGAAGCGACGAACCCTGAAATTGAAGGAGACATTACACATATTTCAAATATGATTAACAACCTTTTGGATAATGCAGAGAAGTATACTCCCTTTTCACCAGAGATAGTTGTTTCAACAAAAAATGTTAAAAAAGGAATTGAAATTTCAGTTACCGACAACGGGATTGGCATGGCAAAAGATGCTCAAAAACTCATTTTTGAAAAATTCTATCGAGTACATACAGGCAATGTTCACGACGTTAAAGGATTTGGGTTGGGTTTGAGTTATGTTAAAGCCATGACCGAAGCACACGGAGGGAAAGTAACGGTCATCAGTGAATTAGGAAAAGGTAGCACATTCACGATTTCTTTACCAGAAAAGGTAAGTAACCAAAATAAAGTCTAATTTTACATTTTAAAAATATATCCTATGAGTACAGAAAATAACCATATACTATTGGTAGAAGACGATCAAAACTTTGGAGATGTCTTGAGGTCATACCTCGAAATGCATGACTATGAAGTCACATTAGCCACCGACGGCGAAGCGGGCCTAGAAGCATTTAAAAAAGGAATGTTCCAAATGTGTATTTTCGATGTGATGATGCCTAAGAAAGATGGATTTACCTTGGCAAAAGAAGTCAAATCCATCAAACCAGACACAATGATTATATTCCTGACAGCAAAAACACTAAAAGAGGATGTTTTGGAAGGTTTTAAACTTGGAGCGGATGATTACATTACCAAACCGTTTAACTCAGAAGAGTTATTATATCGGGTAAAAGCTGTTTTAAGACGAAATAATAAAAATGATCTTTCGCAAGAAGATCAAAGAGAATTTATCATTGGTGATTTTCATTTTGACTATGCCCTTCGGATTTTAACATATAAGGTTGACGGAAGTGTAGATAAGTTGTCTCCGAAAGAAGCACAACTTCTTAGACTGTTTTGTTTTAGAATGAATGATGTTTTGCAACGTTCAGAAGCGTTGACAAAAATTTGGAATGACGACAACTATTTTACAGCTCGAAGTATGGATGTTTTTATTACAAAAATAAGAAAATATCTAAGCAAAGACCCCAAAATAGAAATTGAAAATATCCATGGAAATGGGTTTAGAATGTTTATTAAACCATAATCGTACGTATAAGTGTTGAAGGGTAAAATCGTGTATAATGTCACGGTTAAAATAGAAAAACAGAGTGCGCAAGACTGGCTTTTGTGGATGCAGGAAGTACATATTCCCGACGTAATGAAGACAGGCTGTTTTTTGTCTTACAGAATGACAAAAATAGTAGAAGAGCCAGACGAACACGGTATTGGATTTGCGATACAGTATATTGCAGAAGATATACAGACATTTGAAAAATATCAAAACAATTTTGCAAAACAACTACAACAGGAGCACAGTGAAAAATATCAAAATAAATATGTGGCTTTCAGAACCTTGTTAGAAATTTTGAATGAAGGTGAATAAAAACAAAACCTATCAATATTTGTTTCTAAGGCTGTTTGTTGCGAAATTAAAAACGATTTTTAAAAATGATGTATCTTTGCATCTCAAATAACTGATCATGTTTTTACATATCCATAAATCGAAAATTCACAGAGCCACCATAACGGAGGCTAATCTAAACTACGTGGGCTCGATTACTATTGATGAAGACCTCATGGATGCTGCCAACCTTTTGGAAGGCGAAAAAGTGCAGATAGTTAACAATAATAACGGTGAAAGAATTGAAACGTATGTAATCAAAGGGACTCGTGGATCAGGTATGTTATGCCTTAATGGTGCAGCAGCCAGAAAAGCAGAAGTTGGTGATATCGTTATCATCATATCATATGCATTGATGACACCCGAAGAAGCCAAAAACTTTAAAGCTGTTTCGGTATTTCCTAATAGTGAGAACAAACTTGTGTAATTCAGGAAAAGAATGCCAAAAAGTGTAAAAAAGGCTATAAAAGCTGCTATCTTTTTTTTTATAGGTTTTTTTATCTTTTATTTGGTTTATCAAAGACAAAACACGGCTTATCAAGAAGAGTGCACCTTTAAAAACATACCAGAAGAATCCTGCAGCTTACTGCTAAAAGTTTGGCAAGATATACAAAGTGCAGATTATCGATGGATAGTCTTGGTTTTAATCCTATTTTTATTGACCAATGTATCTAGAGCGCTTCGTTGGAAAATGATGCTAAAAAGTTTAGGGTACCAACCAAAAACAATCAATCTTTTTGGCACTATTATGATTAACTATCTAGCCAACCTTGGAATACCAAGATCTGGAGAATTTATACGAGCTGGCCTAATTTCAACTTATGAAGATATTCCTGTAGAAAAAGTACTTGGTACTATATTTACAGACAGAATCTTTGATGTGATTTGTCTGGCCATTGTATTAGGACTTACTTTGATTTATGGTGGAGAGGATTTTTACAACTATCTTAATGTACATATAGATTTGAGTAAAAAACTGCAAATTTTTACTCACTATCCTGTACTATGGACAGTAATATCGCTATTGTTTGTTGGTTTTTTAGTTTGGATGTATACCTTTAGATATCGATTGCTCCACACCTCAGTTGGACAGCGTGTTTGGTATCGTATTAAAGGTTTTATCGACGGGGTAAGTAGCATTCGAAACGTTTCAAGCATTCCTCTTTTTATATTTTACACAGGAGTAATCTGGGTTTTGTATTTTTTAATGATGTACTTTAGTTTTTTTGCTTTTGCTCCGACTTCTCACCTAGGCCTAGTGGAAGCATTGGTAGTTTTTGCTTTTGGAAGTTTGGGAATACTTTTTCCTTCTCCTGGGGGGATGGGTAGTTATCACATGTTGGTAGGTGAAGGATTATCCATGTATGGTATTTCTGGAACAGATGGTTTTTCCTTTGCTAATATTGTGTTCTTTTCAGTATCTGTAGGTATAAATATCCTGCTAGGACTGATTTTTTTAGTAGTTTTACCCATTATTAATAATTCGAAAAATGAAAATTTCAAGACACAATAAAAAAACATTCATGACTTTTACATTCATGACAAGTTTGTTTTTATTATTTTTTATAAGTGGACTTACATCACAAAAAGTATCGGCATATCAAATATTTAATGGCAAAGGTAAAAAAGTACAATTCGAAGAAATGATCTCAAATATAATAGAAACGGAAGTTTTACTATTTGGAGAAATTCACAACGATCCCATTATACATTGGTTGCAATATGAATCCTTATTAGCCATAGGAAAAAAACGAAAACTTGTACTCGGTGCAGAAATGTTTGAAGCCGATAATCAGCAAGGTTTAAATCAATATCTTTTAGATGAAATTTCCAAAGATAGTATGGCTAAAGTAGTAAGATTGTGGAACAACTACGATACGGACTATAAAAAACTAGTTGAATTTGCCAAAGAAAAGAAAATTCCTTTTATCGCCACGAATGTTCCAAGAAAATATGCCAATAAAGTTTTTAAAAATGGGTTTGAGGTCTTAGACACCCTTCCCAATGACGAAAAGGCCTGGATTGCGCCCTTACCGATAAAATACGATGGCGAATTGGAGTGCTATAAAAGCATGATGGAAATGGACATGGGAGGACATTCGCCTACGGAAAACTTTCCCAAAGCGCAAGCTATTAAAGATGCAACCATGACCCATTTCATCCTTAAAAATAGGTTGCCTAATACAATGTTTATTCATTTTAATGGAACCTACCATTCAGACAACTATCAAAGTATTTTTTGGTATTTGAAAGAAGGGAAAGAAGAAATTAAATGTAAAACGATTAGTGCAATTCAACAAAAACAAGTTTCAAAGCTAGACAAGGAACATTTGGGCAAAGCAGATTTTATAATTTGTGTAGATGAAGATATGACTACAACTTACTAGTTCATGGATTCGTTTTTTGTAAATAGTTGATAGAAAACATAACGTGAAAGCTAAAAAATACGTTAGAATAGAAATAAAGTACAAACATGTACAGCTTCAAAAAACTTTTATTGTTCCTGTTTTTCATCACCCTTTTTTTTCAATGTAAAAAAGAGGATAATTATATTTTTGGTGGAAAATTTGAAACTGCCTTTTATATTCCTAGTGGTTTAAGTACTGTGTTGACCCATTATATTACGGTTAAGAATGTGTACACAGACCTAGGAAGGCAAACTACAAATGCAGGTTTAACTTTAGAGGATATTAAAAGTATCCAAGCTTCTTATGGAAAGATGATAAGTATATCAAATACAAATGACTTGGACTTCATTCAGAATATTTCGGTGACATTAGTTTCACGGAGTAATCCAAATCTTAAAAAAGAAATGTACTATTCTGACTTTGTTCCATACAATGTGGACAGTGAAATAAAGCTTCAAAGTGGCGCCATCGAATTAAAAGAAATATTAAAAGATGATTTCATTGATATTGAAATACGGTTAAACATCCGGGACTTTGTTCCGAATGCCATTGAAGCTAAATTAGACATGAGTTATATTGTTTTGTAATCTAACAGCGATATGACGGACTGGAAAAGCAGTATGAAGTCATTTAAAGCGTATCTTTTGCTAGAAAAATCGCTGTCCAAACATTCTATTGAAGCGTATATCAGAGATGTTGGAAAACTACTAGAATACATTATTTATACCAAAATCGATGTAAGACCAGTAGATGTTACAGAAGAACATCTGACAGGATTTGTTTATTATATCGATCAATTGGGGCTTGAAGCAAAAAGCCAAGCTAGGATAATTTCAGGTATTAGGGCTTTTTATAAATATTTACTCATGGAAGATTTGATACAAACAGATCCCTCTGATGCCATGGAAAGTCCTCGTTTAAAAAGAACATTACCAGATGTATTGAGTTATGAAGAAATCAAAAGTGTTTTTTCCATCATCGACATGAGTTTACCACAATCACATAGAAACAAAGCGATACTAGAAACCTTGTATGCTTGTGGACTAAGGGTAAGTGAATTGGTAACTTTGAAGATGACGAATATGTTTCTCGATCAAGGATTTGTCAAAGTAGTTGGTAAAAACAACAAAGAAAGACTGGTACCCATTGGAGAAAAAGCAAGTAAAGCCATTTTGTTTTACGTGGAACATGAACGAAAACTTTTGCCTACGATTCAAGAAGGACATGAAAACACCGTATTTTTAAATCGAAGAGGCAAGGGATTAACCCGAGTGATGATATTTACCATCATCAAAGAGTTGGTGGCTAAAGCAGGGATAAATAAAACAGTAAGTCCGCACACATTCAGACATTCTTTTGCTACACACTTGGTAGAAGGCGGAGCAGATTTGAGAGCGGTACAAGAGATGTTGGGTCATGAATCGATTACGACAACAGAGATTTATACCCATGTTGATAGAAACTACTTAAGAGAGACGATTTTGCAGTTTCATCCATTGTCGAAGAAAGGGAAATGATTTTATGGCTTCAATTTTGATCGGAGTGGTATTCCGGTGGTTTGGTATCGTGGTCAGGGCGAATGTCAAATAAGGAAGTTTCGAATTACAATTCGTGAAATTAAGAGATCGAAGTTGCAAGCTTCGACAAACAAATTACAAACTTCGCCCAATGTGGACCAACGAGAGTAAAATGCCATTCGTGCAAGACTTTCAAAAGGCGATATGACCCATAAATCTTGAAAGAAGAGGGCCAAAATCTGCCAAAATTTCTTTTAAAATTGCCAAAATGACGCAAATAATGCCTTGGCACGGGGTTTGACCTTTGAGAGAAAAAAATAGTAACATGACAAAAGGAAATATATCTGTACAGGCGGAAAACATTTTTCCCATTATCAAAAAATTCTTATACTCTGACCATGAGATATTTTTACGAGAATTAATTTCAAATGGTGTAGATGCTACCACAAAACTAAAAACCTTAGCCTTGAGAGGCGAAGTAAAAGGAGAATTGGGTGACACCCGCATCGAAATAAAAATCAATGAAGAAAACAAAACACTTCATATCATTGACAAAGGTATTGGTATGTCAAAAGAAGAAGTGGAAAAGTACCTTAACCAAGTTGCTTTTTCTTCAGCGGAGGAATTTTTACAAAAGTACAAGGACGATGCTACCATCATAGGACATTTTGGACTGGGCTTTTATTCTGCTTTTATGGTCGCCGACAAAGTAGAAGTCATCACCAAATCATATAGAAGTAAAGAGAAAGCTGTCAAGTGGACTTGTGAAGGTAATCCTGAATATTTTATGGAAGATGCCGACAAAAAAGATCGAGGAACAGAAGTAATTTTACACATCAATGAAGAAAATAAAGATTACCTCACCAAATGGAGAATCGACGAACTACTCAACAAATATTGTAAATTTCTTCCCATAGAGATTAAGTTCGGAATGCGCACAGAAACCGAATATGAAGGAGAAGGAGAAGACCAAAAGGAAATCAAAACGGAGGTAGACAATATCGTCAACAACCCTAAACCTGCTTGGCGAAATAAACCTGCCGATCTTACGGATGACGATTATAGATCTTTTTACAACGAACTATATCCTGCGGCCCAACCACCATTATTTTGGATACATTTGAATATTGACTATCCGTTTAATTTGACAGGAATTTTATATTTTCCAAAGTTAAATAACTCATTAGAAGTTCAGAAAAATAAGATACAACTGTATTCTAATCAAGTATTTGTCACGGATGATGTCAAAGAAATTGTACCAGAGTTTCTAACGCTCTTGCACGGAGTGATTGACTCACCGGATATTCCTTTGAACGTGTCTAGAAGTTATCTGCAGTCTGACAACAATGTAAAAAAAATCAATACGTATATCACGAAAAAAGTTGCGGAAAAACTGCAATCATTATTCGAACAAGATAGAAAAGCGTATGAAGATAAGTGGAAGGAAATCAGCGTTTTTGTGAAGTATGGAATGGTTTCGGATGAAAAATTCAACGAAAAAGCCATGACCTTTGGTCTGTTAAAAAATATTGATGGTGAACTTTTCACGATTGAAGAGTACAAAAATAAAGTCAAGGATACTCAAACAGATAAACACAACAAAATCGTTTGTTTATATACCGCAGATGCTAAAGGTCATCACAGCTATATTAAATCTGCTAAAGACTATGGCTATGATGTATTGGAGTTTGATACCATTATCGACAACCACTTCATGCAGCATTTGGAATACAAAGGAGTGGATTTGACTTTTGTTAGGGTGGATTCAGATACGCCGGACAACCTTGTTCAAAAAGACGAACAAAAAGAAAGCGTGTTGAACGAAAAGGAACAAGAAAAGGTAAAGGGCATATTCACGGAAGCATTGAAAAATTTGCAAGGAGGCCAGATAGAGCTAAAACCATTGTCTCCTAATGATCATCCAGTTATGATTACAAAGCCAGAGTTTATGCGAAGGATGAAAGAAATGCAAGCTCTTCAAGGGATGGACATGAACATGTTTCCAGATATGCATAATGTGGTCATTAATACCAATCACACGCTCATCGCAGATAAATTGTTAAAAATGAAGAGCGAGGATAAAAAGGCAGATTTTGCCAACTACCTTCACAATTTAGCGTTGTTGAATCAAAACATGTTGAAAGGAGAAGACTTGTCTACGTTTATTGAGAAGAGTCTAGAATTTATTAAATAATTCAAAGAGTTCGAACGATAAAAAAACCCTGATCAAAATGCTTTTGGTCAGGGTTTTTCTTTTAAACGACTATGTGTTCAAGTGGTTACACCAACAAACTTTTTACTATAGCAGAAATAGTTTTCCCATCGGCTTTTCCTGCCAACTTTTGCGATGCCAAACCCATTACCTTTCCCATATCCTTTATACCTGAAGCTCCTGTTTCGTCTATGAGGGCCTGGATGACCGCTTTTAGTTTTTCTTCGTCCAATTGCTCGGGCAAATAACGTTGAATAATGTCAATTTCTTCCATTTCAATCATGGCTAGGTCTTCGCGATTTTGTTTTTTAAAAATATCTAAAGAATCCTGTCGTTGCTTGACTAGTTTTTGAAGGAGTTTAATTTCTCTTTCTTCATTTAAGGTGTCACCACTTCCGTCAGTTTTAAAAAGCAAAATGGCGGCTTTAATCGCACGGATTGCTCGTAGTCCAGCCTGATCTTTATTTTTCATGGCTTCTTTCAAATCGTTATTAATCTTAATTTCTAAACTCATTTATTTTATTTTTAAGAAGGGTTCTAAGGTCTTTACAATATAGACAAAATCATCTACAGAAAGTTGTTCGGGTCGTTGTTCGAAAAAAGGCTGAGACAAAATGTTATTATCCTCAACCAAAGGTTTAAGCGTGTTTCTCAACATTTTTCTACGCTGGTTAAACGCTGTTTTTACCATATGACGAAAAAGTCTTTCATTGCAACCGAGGTTAGTGTCTTTTTTTCTCGTGAGTCGTATGACAGCTGAGTTGACTTTTGGTGGTGGGTTAAAATTTTCTGGCCCCACGTAAAACAACATTTCTCCTTCATAAAAAGCCTGCACCAAAACACTTATCACGCCGTAGGTTTTACTTCCAGGAGGAGCCACAACCCGGTCCGCAACTTCTTTTTGAAACATGCCGACCATCTCGGGCACAAATTCGTGATGATTAACCATTTTAATCAAAATTTGAGACGAAATATTGTAAGGATAATTGCCAATGATTGAAAAAGGTTCGCCATCAAAGACTTTTTCTAAGCTCAATTTAAGAAAGTCTAAAAAAATAATGTCTTCGTGAAGATCGGTATAATGTTTCTTAAGATAGTTGACCATATCCATATCGGCCTCAACGACTTTCAACCGATAGTTTTTTGTCAGCAAGTATTTGGTTAAAACACCTTTACCTGGTCCAATTTCCAAAACCTTATGATTTGCGGAATCAATCAATAAGCTACTTCCTATTTTTGCCGCAATAGATTCATTGATGAGGAAATGTTGACCATACGATTTTTTAGCTTTCATAGAAGGAAGAAATCTAAAGGTTTAGAAACACAACAGTGCTATATTAATGCGGCAAAGGTACAAAATTAGAAGAGACAAATTAAAAGTGGAATATTTTTACATTGATTCGTCCCAGGTGACTGGACGAATTTCGAAAGTATAAGCTATTTCCACCGATTGTTTGAGCATGAGAGAAACAGAACAATACTTTTCCATAGAAAGCTCGACGGCTTTTTGCACTTTATCTTTTTTTAAATCGCCATGAAGAATATAATGAATTTCCATCTTTGTAAACACCTTTGGTGTTTCTTCGGCACGGATTCCGTTCACTTCAACTTCAATTTTTTTAAGATCCTGTCTCATTTTTGTGAGAATGAGTTCGATATCGATGGAACTACATCCTGCAACAGCCATAAGTACTGCTTCCATGGGACTGACGGATTCTTTGTCTCCAGATAGTTGAAGAGATTGCCCCCTTTCATTAGTACCTTTAAAGTTTAATTTTCCAAAGGTTGACTCAAGTTTTACTATCATATTTCTAAAAGAATAACATTAGTATTATAAAACTTATTGAACAGCGTTTACCATTTTTTTGATGTTTTCTTCTGTACAATTACAGGTTGGACCTCCTTGAAAAACAATTTCTTTGTTGCCGACAATTTTCACAAACCGAAAGTCATAATATCGGTCTCCGTTGAGTTCTAATTCAAATATAAAATGATCGTCGTAATCTTCTATTATTTTAAGAAAGTCAGGATTATTTATGACGATTTCTCTTTGTAATAACTTTGCTTTTTTCAAAGACCCACTAGATGCATTCGTCATAAGCACTTGCATATTAAATCCATCATTATTGACGAGGGTTAAACTTTCAACAAAACTGGAAGACCCTTTAGTAAAAGCTACATCCTTTGGTACTTTAATAGAAACAGGAAATCCATACTTATGCAAAGAAACCTTGTTTTCTTTTTGGTTTGATGCAGGACTACAACTATTAAAAAAAAACAAAGAGAATAGAAAGAAAAGCGTTCTAGTAAATGTTGACATTTACTTTTTGGTTTTTATCGAACACCCAATGGCCTTTGTCACTTCAGGATTTGGCCTTTCCTTTTTTTCAATGGCGGCGATGGCATTTTCTAAGTATTTTTCAGTAACAGCGGATGCGTCTTGGGCATTGTCATCGATTGCACCTATATATTTCACTGTACGTTTATTGTCTAATAGAAACACATGAGGTGTTTTGGTAGCACCATATTCTGGATAAACTTTTTGACCTTCGTCAAATAGGTAAGGGAATACAAATCCTTTTTCTTTAGCTCGCTCGATCATTAATTCATAGCTGTCCTTTGGTTGAACTTCAGGGTCATTAGGATTGATGGCTAATAAGACGTAACCTTTGTCTGTATACATTTTTGCAAGTGAGTTTATCCTGTCTTCATACATTACGGCAAAAGGGCAGTGATTACAGGTAAAAATAACAATAAATCCTTTAGCTTTAGGGAATTGTGCCATACTAACCATTTTACCGTCTACACCTTTAAGGTTAAAATCGGAAGCAGTGTCCCCAATTTGGTATCCAGAAGGAGCCGTTTGAGGATTACCTAAATATAAAAAGAGGTTTAAAATTAAAGAGAATATCATGTTACTTATTGTTTAAAAAGTGAAGCCAACTTGTATTTAAATCGTTAAAACTATCAAATTGTTTTTCGTGAAACGCTATTTTGTCCGTTCTTTTATATAATGAAGCTGGAATGCTTCCCGACCAAGAAGGATCCACCCTATCAATCCAGTCGTTGTATTTGTGGTCTGTTAAATGAACGACAGTTTGGTTTTTTAGGTTCTTTTCGACAAATCGTGCCAATTTTTCGGTGTCTTTTTTTGCATCAAGGCTTACGAAAATCACTTTAACTTTTTTGTCTTTTTGTTTTTTGGCAAATTCAATAAAATGAGGCAATTCTTCTACACAAGGTCTACACCAAGTAGCCCAAAAGTTATAAAGATATGCGGTGTCGCTTTGTCGTGAAAGCTTCTGGTTTTCAAAAGAATCAAATGTTTCAAACATGGGAATTTGACCATACGATGATTGGAAGAAAAACAAAAAAGAAATAAAAAATAACTTTCTCATGGTGAAAGAACATTTAAATCAAAAAGAATAGGACTGGAACTGAAGAAAAGATGAACTAAAAACAGCAGAGATAAATGAAACGTCGTTTTAATACAAATTGTTGGACAGATGGTTAATAATTTTTCAAATAAAGGGAATTAATTATAAGGTAAGCCAGATAGGTGAATGTTTTTGAAATTTATGAAAAACTGCGTTTACGTCTAAAGTGCAACCAAGATTGTAGCCCCCACCACCAGCACCGCAAAGCTTTAAAAAAAACACCTCGGAAACGCAACTGTCTTTCCAAATCTCTAATTGATTAGAAGGTATAAATTCATTAAAATGAGTCCATTGTACTTGACTTATTTTTTGACCTAGTGTCCACATAAGTTCATATTCTCCGTTGATAAAAGCTTGAATAATGTTTTGGTTTAATTGCGACAAACGATCAACAACCATTTTAAAATCAACATGTTCCTTCATCTTTTGCTGAAAGATTTGAACCATCTTTTGTGTTTTCCTTGAAATATGTGTGTCCAATAAAAAGAAAGAGTATGGGCATTGGGTTGGGTAATGGCAAATCTCAATACTTTTATCTTTGTTAATTAAAATGGGTTCTTTTGTATAGGAAACTAAGGGATCAATTCCCGAACTACTGCCATGGTAAAAAGATTCCATAGATGATAAGCGAAAGCAGAGAATTTCTAGGTCGTTTATGGAATCCGTCTTATAAGTATCATATACTGCAGCCACAAGTGCTCCGCTGCTACCCTGACCATATCCTTGTGGAATATTAGATTCAAAAAGAAGTCCTTGTTGGATATCTTTTTCAAATGCCGAAAGATCTAAAAAATTAATCGTGTTTTCGTTACGCAAAAAGCGATAGAAAGCCATTAATTCATCACTTTGGTGATTTTCTAGTAGAATCCACCTTCCAGATTGATTAAAAAATGGAATTGCCAAAGCAGGAGATCCTAATGTTACCGTGTATTCTCCAAATAGCAAGATTTTAGAAGGATAAGCTTTTGACAACAATGGGTAAGTTTTAATTATTCAAAATATAACTTGATTTTCATCCAAATGTTTTACTTTTGCCGTCGATTACATCGAATGTAGATTCATTTATTAAATGCAATATTAAATATTTAATTATGTCAACAGCAGTAGAATCTGTAAAAATGTACTGGCTATATACTATTTTATCTTTTGTGGCCACATTAGGGTTTTTATACTTTTCACCAGAATGGTTTTGGGTTACCTTACCTTTTTTAACAACCTACTTTGTGAAAGCCATGAGGTGGATGTAAAATCTGCACCTTTTCATTTTTACATTTAAATTAAAATCCATGTACTCTGTTTTTAAATCATTCCATAGTTATTTTGCTTGGGCAGTGTTGGTGCTCATCATTTTAAGTGTCCTTGCAGCACTTTTATCAAAAGGAACTTTTAAAAATTCCTACAAAAAGATAGCAAAGTATGGACTGATAAGCGTCCATATTCAGTTGCTAGTTGGATTGATCTTATATTTTTTATCACCTAATGGTTTTCAAAACCTTTCGGGGGATACAATGAAGGATTCCTTCGCAAGATTATTGGCCGTTGAACACCCTTTCATTAATATTGTAGCCATCATTTTGATTACCATTGGGCACAGCCAAGCTAAAAAATTAGAAGATGGAAGTAAGAAGATATTGATATTTTATGGAATTGGTTTAATTCTATTACTTTCTAGAATCCCATGGTCAACATGGTTGGGCTAAACAACATCCCGAGACGATAGTTATACCTCACAAACAATGGCTTAAATATAGTCTTAGAAATACGTATATTTTTTAGGCTATTTACGTTTTATTGTAGAGCTTCGATTTTTATCCGTCATATGTCACAGAAACTCAAGTTAGTAGATAAGGTTAGCACAAAAAGAATATTTAATCACAAATAAAACAAAATCATATGAAGAAATTTTTATTCTTATTTTTTTTCGGAGGATGTTTAACAATGTCTAATGCTCAAGATGTAACGCTAGATGAATTAAAAGCCAAGAAACAAGAACTTCAAGAAAAGCTTGCACCTCTTCAAGCTGAAATTAATCCTATCGTGGCCGAGATAGCTACTATTGATGCATCCATTGCTAAACTGCCAGGCTGGAGAACAGGTGTATCAGGAATCATAGGTGCCAATTTTATCGGGAGAAACAATTGGTTTGCAGCAGGTGACAATAGAAATGCCACAGCGACTACATTGTCGATGAGTATGAATTCGTTTGCGAACTTAATACAAGAAAAATATTTTTGGAGAAATGCAGGTGGGTTGAGTCTTGGTTGGCAAAAACTCCGCATTGATGATGCAGGTCCAGATCCTGATTTTACACCCATTGCTGATGTGTTAAACGTAACTTCTTTGTTTGGCTATAACCTTACCTCAAAAATTGCTGCCTCCGCTTTAGGAGAATACCGAACATCCGTCATTGATAACTTTAACAATCCTGGGTATTTAGACATAGGCGTTGGTGCAACGTATACACCTTTGGCAAATATGGTTTTTGTAGTTCACCCATTAAATTATAATTTTATTTTTACAGACACGGACAATACGTTTACCTCTTCTTTAGGATGTAAAATAGTTGGTGATTATAATACAAAAATCACTAAGGGGATTCAATGGAGATCAAATGTTTCTGGGTTTTTTAGCTATAAAAACAGTGACCCATCTTTACATAATGGTACGTGGACCAACTGGCTGTCCTTTAATCTTTGGAGAGGCATTGGCGTAGGAATTGAGCACGGATTGCGATTTTCTCCGCAAGAGAGAAGTCTTCTTCAGATCGACAACAAATTACAGAATTACTACGTGATTGGTTTGACCTATAATATATAAGTCATTTATATACAAATAATTAAAGGGGAATATTCGAAGAATACGCCCCTTTTTTATTGTTAAAATTGTTTAGCCATATCCTGAATGGTATCCAGCAAAAAGCGGCATTCTTTATCTCCTGTGAAGGGATTCATTAAACTGACCCGAAGGTATCGTTGACCGTGCAGCAGTGTCTGGACGATGTAAAACGAACCATTTTCGAGCATTTTTTGACGAATGTTTTCATTTAGGCTATTAGTTTTTTTCGGTGTATCGGACAATACCCTAAAGCATACAATATTCGAATCTGGGTCAACAGCCACCTCCATATTATTTTCTTTTTGAATCATCGTTGCCAGTGACTTTGCATTGTCATAACAACGATCGATGTTTTCTTCAAAGATTTTAACCCCATAGGTGTTGATTAGGGCATAAACCCGGGTACTCATCATCAGTTTGGTGCATTCCATCGTTCTTTTACCGTAATTATACCATTCCTGACCACTGTCTGCCCACAAATACTGGGCTTTTTGGGCAAATGTTTTGTAACTGTCATCAGTTTTTTTAAAAAGAAGTAATGTTGTCAATGACGGTGTCATCATCATTTTATGGGCATCAACGACGATACTGTCTGCCGCTCCGCAACCGTCCATCAAATAAGCATATTTTTCGGAAAAAACCGCAGGGCCACCGTGGGCAGCATCGAGGTGAAACCACAAATTGTATTTTTCACAAAAGTGGCCGATAGAAACCAAATCATCATATATGCCTGTGGAAGTAGAAGGCGCACTTCCAACCACACCTAACACGGTAATACCCCTTTGTTGTGCCGCGGTAAAATATTCTTCCAGACAAGACACATCCAATTGATATTTTTTATTTACAGGTACTTTAATGATGCCGTCTTCACCCCAGCCCATTATTTTCGCGGCTCTGTCAATACAATAATGCGCTTCTTCGGACACCATAAATGCGTATTTTTTTTGTTGCCCTTTAGTCCAAACGTCTTCCGGAGCTTTCACATTCCGGGCACAAATCAGGGCTGTGAGATTGGCCAGCGTTCCCCCGGACGTCAATAGACCATCACCCTCGGGAAAACCAAAATAGGGTTTTAGACGGTCTATGACAAGCTTTTCGAGTGTAGAGGCGGCCATCGACATTTCATAAATAGCACCGCCACTATTCAGCATCAAACCATGAAAACCGGCCAAGGCAGTTAACGGAGCCGGGAAACATACCTGGTGCCCCATGTATCGGGGATGTTGCAACTGGATAGAGTTATCGAGAATCTTTTGGAAAAAGGCTATTGGGTCTTTGTTTTCCCATTGACCCCAATCGATGTAATTTTCGTCTGGAGAAATGTATTCGATCACTTTAGGTCGGAGGCCCCTGATATTTTGTTTTAGGTTATCGGCAAGGAAATCAACAAGTTGATGACCCAATTCTCTAAATTCTTCAGGATTATAAGCTTGTTCTAAAAGGGAGGACATATTCTATATTTTAAAATAAAAACCCCGAGCAGACGTTATTCCAATCGGGGTTTTTTACTTTTGAAATAATTAATTTATTCTGGTTTGCCATTTTGAATCCAACATTCTATTAAAAGAATATTGTCATCACTCAATTTTGTAGCAGGAGATGGCGGCATAGATTCTGCCCCACTTTGATGTTTGATTGCTTTTAAAAACTTACTATTGGCACTACCGTTTTTAGCACCACTGAAAGTTGTTAGATTAATACCGGCTTGTGTAAGGAAATTACCATGACAACCATCTGCCGCACAATTTGCCGTCAAAATAGGCGCAATATCTGCATTGTAGGTTGGCGTAATACCATTACAATCAACATTACTCGAAGTGGAACTATTACATCCGACGAATAAAAAGATCACTACGGTGAATAAAAAGAAGATTAATTTAACATTCATAATTTAAATTTGGGCGAAATTATAACTTTTTTTAGGTTGAGGAAGGCTTTCACAGGATTAACGTCGTTTTTTGTCAGGATAGTACTATTTTTGCGCCTTCAAAAGAATAAATAGATAAAAATGGATTTTAAGAGTTTGGTTGCACATTGCAAAGAATATGGGTTTATTTACCAATCAAGTGAAATATATGATGGATTAAGTGCGGTATATGATTATGGTCCTTATGGTGTCGAATTAAAGAATAATATCAAAACCTATTGGTGGAAAAGTATGGTTCAGATGCATGAAAACATCGTTGGCATTGATTCTGCAATTTTTATGCATCCAAAAACATGGAAGGCTTCGGGTCACGTTGATGCGTTTAATGATCCATTGGTAGATAATAAAGATTCTAAAAAAAGGTATAGAGCGGACCAGCTTATAGAAGGGTATGCTGAAAAAATTGAAGCCAAAAACATCAAGGATGTAGAAAAAGCAAAAGCTAGATTTGGGGATACTTTTGACGAAAATCAATTCAGAACGACCAACGACAGAATCATCGAACGCCAAAAACAAATTGATACGGTTTTGGATCGCCTAGCGAAAGCCATGTCTGCCGGTGATATGGAAGAATTGGGCAATATGATCACCGAATACGACATTGTTTGCCCAGAGAGTGGCAGTCGGAATTGGACAGAAGTACGTCAGTTTAATTTGATGTTTAACACACAATTGGGCAATATAGCTGGGGAAGAAGGTAAATTATACCTTAGACCTGAAACGGCACAAGGTATTTTTGTCAACTTTCTCAATGTTCAGAAGTCTACCCGACAAAAATTACCTTTTGGAATTGCCCAGATTGGGAAAGCCTTTAGAAACGAGATTGTAGCCAGGCAATTCATTTTTAGAATGAGGGAATTCGAACAAATGGAGATGCAGTTTTTTGTTGTTCCGGGTACTGAGATGGCGTGGTATAATTATTGGAAAGAAACTAGGTTGAAATGGCACAAATCACTTGGAACCGATGCTTCAAAACTAAAATTCCACGATCACGCCAATTTAGCACACTATGCCAATGCGGCTGTGGATATAGAATTTGAGTTTCCGTTTGGCTTCAGAGAATTGGAAGGAATTCACTCGAGAACGGATTTTGATTTGCGCGAACATCAAAACCTTTCTGGCAAAAAATTACAATATTTTGATCCGGAATTGAATGAGAATTACATTCCTTTTGTGGTAGAAACCTCTATTGGTTGTGATCGAATGTTTTTGGCCATGGTTACCAATGCGTTGAAGGAAGAAAACGTACCCGATGCGGACGGACAAGATTCTAAAAGGATTGTGATGAGTTTGCCACCAGCCTTGGCACCTATAAAAGTAGCAGTCCTTCCTTTGTTGAAAAACAAAGAAGAATTGACTTCTGCGGCACAAGACGTATTCAACACACTCAAAAAACATTTTTCTTGTCAATATGATGAAAAAGATGCCATTGGTCGACGGTATAGAAGACAAGATGCGATTGGCACCCCGTTTTGTGTAACCATAGATTTTGACACCTTGGAAGACAATACTGTGACGATCAGAGACAGAGACACGTTGGTTCAGGAAAGGATAAACATATCCGATCTTGTACAATACGTGTCAGAAAGAGTATCTATGGAATCATTATTGTAAACATCATGCGGGTCGTCATCCAAAGGGTTTCCGAAGGTCGGGTAGAAGTAGATCAAACCATTACGGGTCAAATTGGTGTAGGGCTATTGATCTTATTGGGTATTGAGGACGAAGACGGCGAAGAAGACATCACGTGGTTGGTCAAAAAAATCAACCAGCTTCGCATATTTAGTGACAATGAAGGTAAAATGAATCTTTCTGTTCAGGATATACACGGAGGTTTTTTGGTCATCAGCCAATTTACTCTGTATGCATCGACAAAAAAAGGAAATCGGCCATCTTACATACGGTCTGCCAAGCAGGAGTTTGCCAATCAAACCTATGAAAAATTCATTTCAATGCTGGCTATAGAAAGTGGGAAAAAGGTAGAAAGTGGCATTTTTGGTGCAGACATGAAAATATTTTTATGTAATGATGGTCCGGTGACGATTTGTATTGATTCAAAAAATAGAGAGTAGGTGTTTTCTGAAGGTTTGAGGAATTTATGAATTGTTAAATTGCCAATTTGTTAATTTGATAGTGTGTCACGTCCTAAAAAATGTCTCCACGACGAACAAACATAAAAATTATGGGATACCCTATTTACCAACAATTATATCGTGGATTATAAATAATTGGAAGTTTGTTTGAATGAAAAATGGCAAATATTGCTGTTGTGGGAATAAAATATTGTATTTTGAGTTAAACAAATGTATATATGTTGAATATGTGAAAAAAGAATATGAATATTTGGGAATATATATTTGGATTATTTAAAAAATGAGACTACTTTTGAAATGAAATTATAATTATTTAACTTGACGAAGTAAGATGATGACCGGCTGACAGGAAGATTACAAAGAAAGGAGAATATAAGGAAAAGCATTCAAAAAAAACAAGGAGGCAATCTAAGCTGGGTATAGAACTACGATGTCAAAAAAACTTTTTATTATGAACCAAAAATTGATTAACTTTGAAGTGATGAATCTCACACCGCACACCGCACACCGCACTTTGGTGGATTAATGGTCTAAAAATTTTAATGTTTTTATGGATGCTTTTAAAAGTTGATGTAGGATGGGGGCAATGTGGAAATATCCCAGAAAATTTAATTACAAACCCCAATATAATACCCGATACAACTAATAGCTGGAATTTATATAACTCCTTCTCTAATGGTAATGTGCCTCATTGGAATTCGAGTTTAAATTCACCCCACCATTATATTCCATTAATTGTCAACAACACAGTTTTACCATGCGCACATACAATTAAGTACATTCCAAATATTCATCCTGTGCCAAAAAATTGTATTGCATCTGTTGCAAAGCCATCAATGGTTTATATGGAAGGAGTTTTTACAGACATTAATTTTATAAATAATCAATATATTACATATAGTTTAAATCTAGATGTTGATTTGATTGATTGTTTGCCTCAAACTCAAACTCATTTTCAGGGGAAAGTCTTACTAAGAGCATCAAATGATGATTCAACGTATGTTGAAAATCTCGCTCCAAATGTTTTTTCACCTCCGGGAAATGACTTTCAAATAATACAAATCCCTAATGGACAAGAATTTTTTAATGGTTTTGGTCATCACTCTATAGAAATATTGGAATATCTTCCCAACAATGACTACAATCACCTCCAAATTTATTCGATTCAAGATCTTGAAGTTGCTCCTGAAAGTTATCCTGACTCAACATTAGAATTTTCAATCATAAGAGTGAACTCAATTATTGTAAATTGTACTACCACAGCACTATCGCAAATCACTTATAACAATACAAATTCTGAATTTCAGTTTTTCTCACAAAATACAGATGGAGATCACCCTTTTGTCACTTATGGATGGAATTTTGGTGATGGTTCGATAAGTACTCAGTCAAATCCAACACATGAGTATGCTATATCAGGAACCTATGAAGTATGTTTAGATATTATAACAGATATTGGTTGTTGTGCAAGGCGATGTATTGATATATGTGTAAATAACGAACCACAGATTAATATCAGAACAAACTATTGTTCTAGCTACACTTTTAGTATTGAAAATCCTGACTCAACAATGACCTACACTTGGAATATAACTGGCGGAAGTCCATCTTCTGGTACAGGTAGTATGTTTAGTACTTTGATACTTGAAAATGGGCTTTATACTATTTCTGTCACCGCACAAAATGCATGTGGGGTAATAAGTTCTACATCCACATTGAATATTGAGTGTTCATTAGACCCACCATCTTGTACCAATCAGGTTAATTGTGTCAATATTGGTACAAATGTAAATTCCGTTACCCGAATATCTGATTTGGTCTTAGGCTCAAATCCGGTTATTCCAAGCACAGTTTTCTTTTTTAGCCGCATAATTCAAAACCTGTGTTTTACTGTGGAAGGCACATTAATTATTGACATACCATTATTGTTTTTTAACAGTACAAACTGGTTTATGGGACCGGGTGCCCGCTTGGAAATCAATGCTCAGGAGGGTATTTGGGTAGCCAGATATTTTACAGATTCTAAGCTTGAGGGTTGCGACCAAATGTGGCGTGGCGTTGTAGTAAGAGAAAACGGGCCAACCAATTTTGGAAATGGAGGGCTGCGGCTGTTAAGAACAACCATTAAAGATGCCTGGAGAGGGGTGGAGCTCGAGAATCAAACAATTTTAGTGAGTGAGTATTCAAGGTTTGAGGATAATTACGTTGGAATTTACAGTGCTGGTACTACTGCACAAAATAACACTATTCACACTTCATTGAGCAATACTACATTTGAAGATATGGGCAATATGTTGCCATCATACTCAGGTCAGCCAAATTATAGCCAAAGGTTTTTTGCAGGCATTGTTGCTGAAGATATATCCACTATAATAATTGGGAATGCTAATGGCTCAGGTAGAAATACCTTTAAAAATTTACTTTACGGTGTAAGGAGTATGAATTCTGGTTTACAAGTATTTAATAATGAATTTATTGATACTTATTGGACGGATGAAACCAACGGAATATTAATTGAACCAGCCGGACATATTACCAATATCGAAAAAGATAACCATTTTATAAATCTAAGCTCTGATATTTATATTAATGGCGGAGGATCTAATAGTGGAGGTGAAAGTTCAATTATATTCATTCATGGAAATAATGAATCGATTAGAAGAAAACCCCAGGGAGCCTCTTCTTTCTCGAGAAGTATACATGTTTTAAATAATATTGGTTCGGCAGTAACTATTAAGGATTTTTATTTTTTTGCCAATGATATGGCAATTTTGCTGGAAGGAGAATTTAAAAACCTGAAAGTTGAAAATAATGAATTTACGGTTGAGGGGCCATATGCACAATTTATTGATGCAAATAATGTAAATAATTCGGATAATCTCTCCAGTATTAGTAACAATAGAATTTTATTTGATTTGTCCGGACAGTTCAGGAATCCTTCATTATTTAAAATCACTGATTGCAGCCATTTAAGTGTACTTAACAATGTTATAACCAATAGTACCGGTATTACGGTTGCCCACGAACCAAGGGCATTTGAAGTGTCAGGAACCAATAAGTCATTGTTTAAAAACAATAAAGTTTTTTGGCCCGGCAGAGGCTTTGAATTATGGGGTACAGATGATGGAGAAGTCAACGGATATTGCTGCAACATTGCTAAAGAAGTGCCTTTCAGTTCTTCAAATTTTAACTTTCGTTTTTACTCCAACCATGGAATGTCATTTTTCAGACAAAACAGACTAAACAGATTTAATCTGTCCACAGACGCACACATAGGAGAACAAGATAATGCCGGAAATATATGGGAAGGAGCAAATACTTTGGCATCCATTACAAATGGTACCATTAACGAAGCAAAAGAAAATCGATTTACGACAGATTTTAATATCCCGGGAGCAAAACCAGGGATAATTAGTCCTCCTATTATTTCTGAAGAATGGTTTAAAGATAATGGAGTAATACTTACATGTGAAACCACCCCAGACTGCGGTATTCCCAAGTTTAATTTTCAGACTGATGACGATGATTTGACAGATGAAGGGCCTGATCCCCAGGATCCACCCATTATCATCGTCGATCCTGCCAAACCCACCTGTGACGCATTAAAAAGTTTGTATAAAAGACTGGAAATCCTCGACAGTACAACCAGCCCCATTGCTTACTGGTCCGTCATATCTTTAATCAATAAATGGAAAATCTGGAAAGGGGCTACATGGATTCAGACCTGTTTAGACTCAGTCGTCTCCTTTAATCCGGACATCACCCCATGGTATGATGCCCAAAAGGAAAAGGAAGGCATCTATAAACCTACTCAATCTCAAAGGCTGTTGATGGCTCCTTATATGGCGGAAATGCTTGCTTTGACTGCTGAAATCAGCCAAATTCAGTTGGACACCACTTTGACCTTAACTTCGGCACACGCTCAGCTGTATCAGGATTTACACAATGCACAAAACATGTATAAAACAGGTGTTAACGCATTCAAACAATCCATAATAGTAAGGGCCGATGACCTTCTACCTGATTTACTTAACTTACCTACACCGCTTCCCTTCCTATTGGATAAAAAGAAAGTGTGGATTGCTGAAATGAAAATTGTCATAGGAGGTAATGATGCCCTTGATTCACTTGAATGGAGCGAAATTAGAGAGATTGCTTTAAAGTGTCCTAACGAATTTGGGCAAGCTGTTTTTGAAGCCCAGACGTTGATGAAAAGGACAGGTGTCAAAATAACTTCCGATCCGGAATGTAAGCCATCAAATCCAAGAACCAAAAAAGGAAGTGATGCCAAACCCAATATTTCTGTTTCTCCAAACCCCGGAATTGGATTATTTGATTTTTCGTGGAACGAAGTTTTACAACCAGATGAAATTTTCATATTTGATATCAGTGGAAAACTGATTACTCAAAAGAAAATTTTTTCTAATCAAAATCACATTACATTAGATATTAGTCATAAAGTGTCCGGAATGTATATCTGGGAGGTAAAAACAAGAAATGTTGTAACACAAAAAGGTAAAATAATTAAAATATAATGGTAATTTGGGGGAGGTCTTTAGGCCACCCCCATTTAAAATAACTAAACATGTATATCAAGTTTTTTATATTATTTTTAATTTCTTTAAACATATCCATTAATTTATTGGGACAAAAGGAGGATTACCATTGGATCATAGGTGATGATACTAACCCAACAAGAATAGACACGTTATTTGGTAACTCAAGTTTTAATTTTAACTACGAACCTGTAAAAATATACCATGAAACATTGCATCAGATCAATATGGCTGGTGGTAATGCCACTTTATGCGATAAAGATGGTAATCTGCTACTTTACAGTAACGGTCAGGTTATAATCAATGGAAAAAATGAGTTTATTGAGGACACCATCAATTATGATCATTCGATCAATCCAAACTGTAATGAATGGGAATACAACAATTCAGGAGATAATAATATGGCGATTCCTACCGGTCTATTGTTGGTACAAAGAATCATTTTCACCCCAATTGAAAATAAAATTATTGCTATTTATAACACACGTTCATATTGTACAAAAAGGCACACTTACAGGGTCGCCTTTTCTTTAATGGTAAAAAGTGATCAAAAGCCCTATGGTGAAATCTTTGTGAAAGATTCGTTAGTGTATTCAAAAGATACTCTTATATCATCGCTTCAAGCCATACGTCACGGCAATGGCAGAGATTGGTGGGTAGTGACTTTTACAGACGCCTTTGAAAATCTCATAACGTTTTTAGTGACCGAAACAGGAGTGGTATTTCATCAAAAAGTAAAAACAGGCTACACCAAAATAGCCGAAGGGACATTGGGTCAGATTGTATTTTCTCCCAACGGCAAACACCTCGCATTATACACAGGCAATAAACTTATTTCCAATAAAGGGGGAGGCTTTTGTATATGGGATTTTGACAGGTGTTCAGGTGAGATTAAAAATTTTAGATCGATTGTTTCTCCTCAGTATGGCGTTGCTTTAGGGGCAGCATTTTCCTCTGACAGCCAGTACTTATATATTTCCAACGGGACTCATTTAAAACAATATGACCATGGTAGCACGAAATTTAAAATGGATGAAAAAACGGTAGCCATTATAGACAGTTTTTATTATGCTCCCGACCCAAATCCAAACAATATTAAAACATATGTTAATTTCGATAATTTAAAGCTCGGACCAGATGGTAAAATATACATTTTTACCTCAGCAGGTACACAACGCTACATGTCATACATGGACTTCCCATACGAGCGCTATGATCAGGTTGGCGTGCGACAACATGCCATCTACATGCCCCGTCTTTTCACGAGCACTGTCCCTAACATCCCCGAGTTTCGTCTCGGTCCCGATGACGGCAGTCCATGCGACACCCTGGGACTGGACAACCATCCTGTGGCCAAATTCCGCTACGAGCCCGATAGTAATGACTATAAAAGGATACGCTTTACCGATTTAAGCTACTTCCGACCAGAGACCTGGAGCTGGGACTTTGGTGATGGCAGCCCGAGAGTAACTGAAAAGTATCCCTTTCATACTTATGCTCAAAACGGCACGTATGAAGTTTGTCTTACGGTGAGCAATGAAAACAACAGCCATACGACCTGCCGGACAGTGACCATTGGTACAAGCAGCAGTGAGGATGCCGGAAAAAAAGCGGATATCACGCTTTTTCCCAACCCGGTAGCGGATATTCTTCTGGTGACCCTGGGAGAATACATCCCGCAACATGGAATAATCCACATCCACGACGCTACAGGACGAGAGGTGATGAGGCAGCGTTTGTACTACGGACATAACAATATTGATTTGTCATCAATTCCTGCCGGTCTGTACTTCTGGACAGGTACGGACAACGGCATCTTGCTGCAAAAGGGTAAGGTGCTGAAGATGTGATGGGAATGTTGAATGGTTGAATCGTTTAACTGTTGAATTGTCGATTCGGATGAATAATGGGTTAATTTGCTGGTATTTTAAACCTTAAAAAAGAACGCTAGTTTTAAACCCTTTAAAAATACTTTTTTTTTCTATCCAAAAAAAAGGGAAGTTTCTCCCGGTATGTTGACATTCCATTTTTGTCCAGAAAACAAGTATCAAAAGAAGGAAGTTCACCCAATTCGTGCAATATTTTACCATCGTAATTGATAACCATAGATTTACCTAGATAAACGTATCCATTTGGATCCATTCCCGTGCGATTGACACCGATGACGTAACATTGATTTTCGATAGCCCGGGCTTGCAACAAGGAAGCCCAATGGTCAATTCTGCTTTCTGGCCAGTTGGCACTATAGATCAGTATGCCCGTTTGCTCTTTTGTAAAGGAAAGGTAGGGGAATCTCAGATCGTAACAAATAAGTGGTTTTATATTCCAGCCTTCTACTAAACAATGAGTTGAATGGCCTCCTGAGCTATAATCTTTGTTTTCTCCGGCAGGCGAGAATAAGTGTATTTTGTCGTATGTATGTAGGAGACCTTCCCCGGAAATGGTCACCATCGTGTTAAACCACCGACCAGAGCTAAAAAATGGAATGGAGCCCATAAAGGTAAGGCCGGACTTTTTTGCCAGGGCAGTCAGTTGTTGTATGGTTTCTTCCTGCCATTTTAATTTCAAGAGTTTTGTGTTAAGGACATATCCTGTGGTAAACATTTCGGGGAGCACTACTAAATCTGTTTCCGTATGCATGGTTTCACACGCAGAGGCTATTTCTGCCAAATTTTCGCTTGGATTGAGCCAGTGTGTGCTCCATTGAAACAAGGTGATATTCATAAAACGAAGGTAAACAAAGCTGAGTGTTTTTCCAACTAGCGCCTCTCCTTTCTATCAAATGAAGCTTTTTGTTCCTTTCGAAGGGCTTCCAAATCCTTTGGAATGTCCCTCTTCCATCTTTTGTGGGACCAAAGCCAGTATTCGGGAGTGTCAAGTATATCCCTTTCAAGTAGTTTTGTATGCGCTGTCGTGATTTCTCCCCAGGATGTTTTTTTTGGTTCCTCTGTGATGGTTTCTAAAGTAATGGAGTAATATCCTCTTTTAATCCGATTAATGGTGTAATACACCACCGCAAAATCGTTCGTAAAGGCCATTAGTTCGGCACCAAAAAGTACGGCTGTTGGTTGATGTAAAAAATCCATCCAATAACTCTTCCTTGAATCCACCGGTGATTGGTCGGTCAACACAAGAATGGAAACGGGCTTTTTTGTTTGCCGGGCAAGCAGTTCTTTAAAGTTTTTAGCATGGGCGATTATCATCCCAAAACGAGCCCTCAAGTGATTGAGTTTTTTGTCCCAAAATCCGTTGGAAAGGGGTTTGCCGATGCCAATGGCCTGGTGAGGAAATAAATCATTCAAAGAGGTAATCATCCATTCCCAGTTGTTGTAGTGCCCGGCCACCAAAATGACACTTTTACCTTGCGTATAAAACGAATGTATTGTTTCGGGATTTTTTACCACTACTCTTTTTTTCAGTTCGCCTTTTGAAATACTTAAGTTTTTTATCCCTTCAACGAGTAAGTTAGCCAAGTGGCGATAAAATTTTTTTGCCAAAATATTGATTTCAGACTGATTTTTATCGGGAAATGATCGCTTAAGATTACTGTAAATTACCTTATGGCGATAGGGGAAAACCGACAAAAAAAGAAGGTAAAGAACGTCCGAAAACCAATATAATACCCACAGGGGAAGAAAAGAAATCGGGTAAACGACCAAATAAAAGAGCATAAAAGCTAACATGAAAAATAAATTGTTTGAAAACTTGTAAAAACAAAGGTAAAGGGACCGTGGTCAACTATCAAATTTATTTTTAATCCACGAAGAAAAGGAAAAAGTAATACATTTGCACATTATAAAATTAAAAACCAAATAATATGATGGACGCACTTATTCCATTATTTACTCTGATTGTCTTAGAAGTTATTTTAGGTATTGACAATATAATATTCATTTCTATTCTTGCCGACAAACTACCGGAGGAAAACAGGGACAAACTAAGATATTGGGGTATTGGTTTGGCACTAATCATGCGTCTATTATTATTAGCTGTTATTTCTTGGATATTAAAATTGGACACAACACTTTTTACTATTTTGGATATAGATTTTTCGGGTAAAAGCCTGATATTATTGTTTGGGGGGATCTTTTTATTATACAAAAGTACCAAGGAGATATACCATAACACAGAACAAAGAGACCAATTAGAACCACAAATAAAAGGCAAATTAAATTTTAATCGAATGTTGGGCGAGATCATCATTTTAGACTTGGTTTTTTCCGTAGACTCAATCATTACAGCTGTTGGAATGGTCAGTGAATTGTGGATAATGTATACGGCGGTAACTGTCACGGTCGTGATTATGTTGATTGCAAGTAAACCAATCAGTAAATTTATTAGCGACCATCCTTCCTTTAAAATATTGGCGTTAAGCTTTTTATTAATGATTGGAGTGACCTTGATAGCTGAAGGGTTGTCTTTCCACATTCCGAAAGGATACATCTATTTTTCAATGGCGTTTGCTTTTTTGGTAGATTTTCTTCAAATGAAAACATTGGGCAAAAAAGCCACTTCCTAAAAAAGTTAATAAAAAGGGAAATAGTCAAGTATTTTGATGATTTTGTCGATAAAATGAAGCAAAAGACCAAATAGTACTTTATTTTTAGATTCTATTTCAACATTTTAAAATCAAACAATGAAAATCAAAATTTTCTTTTTATCCACCTTTTTTCTTTTCTTTTCTATTTTGTCGAATGCTCAAACTGCAGACGAAATACTCATTAAATATTTTGAAAGTATTGGTGGACGGGATGCCGTATCTAGTATTACATCTATGAAGATGACAGGTAAAGTGAAAACACAGGGTATGGAGTTCCCATGTGTGATGTTGTCCAAAGGTAAAAAACAAAAAATATCATTTACCTTTCAGGGCATAGAAATGACACAACCTTGTTTTGATGGTGAAATTGGATGGCAAACCAATTTTATGAATATGAAGGCTGAAAAAATGGAAGCGGAGGATAGTGAAATATTAAAATCACAGTTTGAAGACTTTCCTGACCCATTTTTAAAATATAAAGAAAAAGGGTACGTGCTTGAAGTCTTAGGAAGTGAAACTGTAGAAGGAACGGACTGTTTTAAATTGAAACTTACTAAACAGCCCATTCTCATAGATGGCAAAGAAGAGGAAAACGCAACTACTTATTTTTTCGATAAAGAAAACTATGTGCCCATCGTAACAAAATCTTTGATCCCCAAGGGGCCGGGTAAAGGTAAATTTTCAGAAACCGTTTTATCCGATTATCAAGAGACAAATGGCGTTATGATGCCCTTTTCGCTAGAGCAAAAATTTGACGGTCAAACAATGGCTCACATAGAAATTGAAAAAATTGAAATGAACGTCGATATAGACGACAAAGTATTTGTTTTCCCAGGGGAATAACGGATTTATTTCTTATTTATTAACCACATTAAATGCCCATTTCCATGGAAAGGATTTTTATTATATTTTGTTTGTTTTTCGCAGGAATATCATTACAAGCCCAAGAGCCCTTATCTTTTAAAGGAGAGGAAATTTTTTCTAACATGAAAGCAAGGCATATAGGTCCTGCCGTCATGAGTGGACGGGTAACGGATTTAGAAGCACATCCAACAGATTCAAAAGTATTTTATGTAGGTGCTGCAGGTGGAGGTGTGTGGAAAACCAACAATGCAGGTATTACTTTTAATCCAATATTTGACAAACACAATCAATGTATTGGGTCAATCAAAGTTGACCCGAACGATCCAGATAATACGATATGGGTTGGAACAGGCGAAACTTGGACCAGAAACAGCGTTAGTATTGGAGACGGTATATATAAATCTACTGACGGAGGTCAATACTGGCAAAAAAAGGGACTGGAAAAATCGGAACGCATTGGAGATATTGTCGTTGATCCAAGAAATTCAAATGTGGTCTTTGTAGCTGTTTTAGGTGCATTGTGGGGAGATAGCCCAGATCGGGGCATATATAAAACCAATGATGGGGGAGAAACTTGGGATAAAATATTTTATATAAATCCTAGTACAGGTTGCTCAGATTTATTGATCGACCCAACAAATCCAGATATTATGTATGCTTCTTTTTGGGAGTTTAGACGTACGGCATACTCATTTCAATCAGGAGGAAATAATTCTGCTTTATACAAATCAGTAGATGCTGGAAAAACATGGAATAAAATTCACAATGGTTTTCCCCAAGGGAAGTTAGGTAGAATAACTGTAGCTGTAGCGCCTTCTCTTACTTCAAGACTATATGCTGTTTTGGAAACGGAAAAAGAATTGGAAAAAGGTTTATATAGGTCGGATGATGCTGGAGCGTCATGGAAAAAAACCAATGGAGATTTTGAGTTGGTCATTCGTCCCTTTTATTTCTCAAGAATCGTAGTCGACCCAAAAAACCCAGAAATTCTCTTAAAAGCAGGACTTTCTGGTTATATGAGTAAAGACGGGGGACAAACGTTTCGATCTATCCAAGGAGGAATTCATTCCGATTTTCACGATTTTATGTTTGATCCTAACGATTCTGATAAAATAGTCATTGGCACGGATGGAGGTGTTTACCGTTCGTGGGACGGAGGTACTAATTGGGAAATGGTGAAAGGATTGCCTATTTCTCAATTTTACCATGTTTCTGTAGACAATAGGTCGCCTTTTTGGGTGTATGGCGGTTTACAAGATAATGGTTCTTGGACAGGACCAAGCAGTAAAATTGGAGGAGTTAGAAATAGTGATTGGAAATCTGTAGGCTACGGCGATGGATTTAGGGTTTATCCACACCCTAATGACCCAAATACAGTTTATTCTGAAATGCAAGGTGCAGAGAATATTTGGAGAGTGAATATCTCTCAAAGTTTGGCTAAGACCATTAAACCATATCGAGAAGAAGGAGACCCAAAATTGAGGTTTAATTGGAATGCACCATTGAGTACAAGTTATCACAATCCGGACAGAGTGTATGTAGGAAGTCAATTTGTCCATGTATCGGAAGACCGTGGAGAATCGTGGAGAAAAATATCACTAGACCTTACGACCAATGATCCTAAAAAACAAATGCAAGCCTCCTCAGGCGGTTTGAGTGCCGATAATTCAGGAGCAGAAAATCACTGTACTGTTTTTACCATTAACGAATCTCCCTTAGATAAAAACATCATTTGGGTAGGAACAGATGATGGTAATGTGCAAGTAACCAAGGATGGAGGAGCGAGTTGGCAAAATGTACGTCCGTTTATCACGGGTGTTCCTTCACATACTTGGGTTTATTATATCGAAGCTAGTAAGTTTGATCCTAAGGTAGCCTATGTAGTATTTGATGGGCATACCCAAAACGACACAAAACCATATGTGATGAAAACCATGGATTTTGGAAAGACGTGGAAGTCTGTTATAACGGATCAGATTCCGATATTTGCCAGATCCATCAAAGAAGATTCAAAAAATCCAAACATTTTGTATTTAGGAACAGAACAAGGATTGTATGTTACATTGGATGCAGGACTCAATTGGGTTAAGTTTGAAAATAATATGCCTGCTGTTGCCATTCATTACATGACGATTCATCAAGATAAGGATGCACTAGTGATGGGAACACATGGCCGAGGTGTCATTATCATTGATGATATTTCCAGCTTAAGACAGATTAATGAAGCGTTACTCAATAAAGAAATTGAGTTTATTGCAACCAGTCCTACTACCATTAGTGAAAGTGTTAGTTTTCAAGAATTTCCTCATGTTGGAGAATTTGTAGGTGACAATCCCACGTCTATGGCTCGTATAGTTTATTACATGAATAAGCGCCATACATTTGGGAAAATGGCGATGGAGATATATGATATGGAAGGAAACAAAGTAGCCGACCTACCACCAGGGAAAAGTAAAGGATTAAATGAAGTTTTGTGGAATTATACCCATCCACTACCTAAGACGGCAACGGGTAAAACCTTGGCTTTTGGTGGATTTGCCGCACCTAAATATCCCGCAGGGAAGTATAAGGTTAAATTGACCAAAGGAGACAAAGAATATTTTCAAGAAATTGAACTTCAAAACAAAGTAACTTCCATCATTTCAGATGAAGAAAGAATGGTTCAATATAAAAACAGTATGAACCTTTACAATATGATTGAAACCTTGGCCAAAGAAGTTGAAAAGGTGGATATGATGTTGGCCACTTCAGAAAAAGTTTCAGAACAGGTCAAAGAAAAAAAGCTGTCCAAAAAAATACCGGTAGATGTGTATCGACAAAAATTGACAACTTTAAAAAAGAGCTTGGTTATTACTACGGGAGATAATTATGTGGGACAAGCCGAACCAGAATTACGAGAGAAATTGGCCTCTTTGTATAGTGAAATCGTTAATTATCCCGGCCAACCCTCACAAGCACAGCTAAAAAGTATGTTGGTTTTGGAAAAATCTTTGAACACGGCTATTATAAGTATTCAAGAGATGGAAAAAGAGGCGAAAGACATCAATGTAAAATTGAAAAAAGAAAAAATTTCGACCACAATCCAATCTATGCGTGAAGAAAGAGCTTAAAATAGTAGTTTGTCCTTTCTCATATTCATATCATTGAGGATAGGAAAATATATTTTTTGGAAAGTGTATTTTACTTTGAATTAGTTTGATATTTCACATGAAAATCTTTTGAAATCGCTATTTTTGCGACTCAAAAAAAATCATCCATGCATATTTCCATTACGGGAGATTTAGGAAGTGGCAAAAGTACGGTAGCAAAAGAACTCTGTAAGTATTTTGATTTTACGTATTTGTCAACGGGACAAATTCAAAGAAATCTTGCGCAGGAAATGGGCATGAATACGCTGGAGTTTAACAAGTTTACAGATGACAATTTGCATATTGACGATATCATTGATAATAAATTAAAAGAAGTAAATGATAAAGTTGAGCCCCATATTCTTGACTCCCGTCTTGCTTGGCATTTTGTAAAACCCACGTTTAAAATATACCTGATGGCGCTTGATGTAGTATCCGCTACCAGGGTGTTGAAAGACGATAAAAGGATTGGCGAACCAGAAGCAAAAGATATACAATCTGTTATCAAAGAACTTAAAGAAAGAAGAAATAGCGAGAGCCAAAGGTTTGAAAAAAATTATGGGATCAAGCCTAAGTTATTTAAAGATTATGACGCCATAGTCGATACGTCAACAGCCAGTATAGAGCAAGTTACACAGCTTTTAATATACCTTTATAAACAATATGTGAATGGGGTAAAAACACCCAAAATCTGGTTATCTCCAGTACGTGTTTTACCGACACAAATTAATGAAAATGATGACAATACCCAAATATTAATGGATATTGAACATTTAACATCCTTGGCACCGATAGAATGTGTTCTTTATAAAAGAGAATTTTATTTGTATTCGGGGATGTCAACATTAAAAGGGTTTTTACAAACACAAGGACCCTTTTTGCCTGTAGATATTAAAGCAAAAGAAGGAAGTATTTCTGTCAACGTAGAAAAGTTTATTCAAGAGAATTATAGAGAAGAAGATTTGCCAATTTTTGAGCATAAATACGGTATTACTTATTGGAGACAACAAGTAGTTTAGTACAAAAGGTAGAATGTTTTTATCTTTGTTAAGGATATAAATAAAATATGTTTTTAGAACCAGGATTTAGAAGTCAGCGAAGTGGATGGATTGAGGTAATCTGTGGCTCCATGTTTTCGGGTAAAACAGAGGAATTAATTAGAAGAATCAAGAGAGCCAAATATGCAAATCAAAAAATTAAAATATTTAAGCCAAGTAGGGACACACGATACGACATTGAGAATGTAGTCTCTCACGATGAAAACAGTATTTCTAGTTTGCCGATAAGTATTAGTAAAGAAATTTACCAAAATGTGGCAGACGTCAACGTGGTTGGTATCGACGAAGCCCAATTTTTTGACGAAACACTACCAGAAGTTTGTCAAAAACTGGCCATTCGTGGAATTAGGGTTATTGTAGCAGGACTAGACATGGATTTTAAAGGAAGACCTTTTGGTCCGATGCCGTCGTTATTAGCTGTTGCTGAATATATTACCAAGGTACATGCTATTTGCCCACATTGTGGAAATCTGGCCACACATTCTTACCGATTGAGCGACGAACAAGATACCGTAGTATTAGGAGAAAAGGACAAATACGAGCCGAGATGCAGGATGTGTTTTGAAATGGGCAACGTATTGGATTTTAGATTTCAAATATAAAAGATAATAGTGAAACATACAGATGTTTTGATCGTAGGGGCTGGAGTTGCTGGGTTGTCATTGGCCATTAGATTGGCTGAAAAAGATCCAACATTGAAGATTACGGTACTGACAAAAAGTACAGAAAAAGAAAGTAATACCAGTTATGCCCAAGGAGGAGTCGCCGCTGTTTGGAACCAAAACATGGACAATTTTCAAAAACACATTGAAGACACTCTAGATGCGGGAGACGGTATTTGTGCCGAAAACATTGTAGAAATAGTCGTCAAAGAGGGTCCGGACAGAATCAAAGATATTATAGACTGGGGTGCAAGATTTGACAAAAACAAGGAAGGCAATTACGATTTGGGTAAGGAAGGAGGCCATTCGGAAAATAGGATTCTTCATTACAAAGATATTACAGGTTGGGAAATTCAAAGGACCCTTAATCAGAAAGCCAGGGCTTTGCCTAATATCGTTTTTGAAGAACATTTTTTTGCCGTTGACATCATTACCCAACATCATTTAGGTAGAAATATTACCAGATTAACGCCAGATATTGAATGTTATGGCGCTTATATATTTAATAAGAAAACCAAAGAAATTGAAACCATTTTGGCTAAAGTGACGGTAATTGCCACAGGTGGAGCAGGACAAGTGTATAAGGCGACGACCAATCCTGTGATTGCTACTGGTGATGGTATTGCTATGTTTTATCGGGCCAAAGGAAGGGTTGCCAATATGGAGTTTGTCCAATTTCACCCAACCGCACTATTTAATCCAGTAGGAGAAAACCCGGCTTTTTTGGTTTCAGAAGCGGTTAGAGGTTTCGGTGCTATTTTAAAGACGGGTGATGGGAAGGAGTTTATGCACAAATACGATAAACGGTTATCTTTGGCCCCTAGGGATATTGTGGCAAGAGCTATTGATAATGAAATGAAAATTAGGGGAGAAGAATATGTTTTTCTAGATTGTACCCACTTAGACCAAGAGGCATTTTACGAACATTTTCCAAATATAACCGACAAGTGTAAACAATTAGGTATTAACCCTGCAAAAGATTTTATACCCGTTGTGCCAGCATGTCACTACGTTTGTGGAGGAATCAATACCGACGAAAAAGGTAAAACATCGATTCATAGGTTGTATGCTGCTGGTGAATGTACCAACACGGGACTTCACGGTGCCAATCGATTGGCATCCAATTCATTGTTGGAAGGGTTGGTTTTTGCAGAGAGAATACACACACATATTATAGAAAACATCCATCAGTATCAGATACAAAGCAATATTCCAATGTGGAATGCAGAAGGAACTACTGAACCCAAGGAGATGGTTTTGATTACCCAGAGTCATAAGGAATTGAAAGAAATCATGAGTAGTTATGTCGGTATAGTGCGTGCTGATGTTCGTCTTAAAAGAGCATTGGATAGATTGAAACTATTGTATAAAGAGACAGAAAATATCTACCATACGACGATTATTTCACCACAGCTTTGTGAATTAAGAAACCTAATCACTATAGCTTATTTAATCACCAAGGCCGCCAATATGAGGAAAGAAAGCCGGGGACTTCATTATACAACTGACTATCCCGACAAATTTTTGTATCGGGACACTACTTGGTTGTAGTTTTTTGACGATAACTCTCGTACAGATACGTTAAGCCCGAAGCCATAGAAACGACTAATATAAACGCTATATTGATGGTGAAACCTTCTTCGCTCAATTCATTGGGGAAAAGAAGCAAGTAGACCATATAAATAAAAACAATTAGCGTGAGGTAAAAAGCAGCTCTTTTTTGCTCTTTACTGCCTTCTTTTATTCCATTGTTTAATGTGAGAAGAATGATGCCCGCTAGAAAGGGGAATAAATGTACAATCGCTGGATTGACGGAAGATTTATACATCCAAAGCGAAATGGACATAAGGGTTAGGGCGTGGATGAGGTTGATTGTTGGAAATCGCATTTTTAATGACAAGTATTTATTTGACGCAAAAGTAGAATAATTTATATTTAAAATATTAGAAAAGAGGTATTCGACAAATATTAAGGTAAAAAATATAATAAGTTAAGAATATCATTATATTTGCATTATACATATATTTATTTTTTATCAATTCAAAACATTTATTATTATGAACACAAAAAATTTTCTAATTTCTAGTATTGCCGGAAGTGTTGTTTATTTTCTTCTGGGATGGGTGTTTTATGGCATGTTGTTTAAGGACATTTATCCTGCTGGCGAAGAACAAAATCTAATGTTTGTATATTTAGGATGTTTGACCTTTTGTTTATTAGTGGGATATATTTTTACCAAGTGGGCAGGAATCACCCAATTAATGACTGGATTATATGCAGGCGCATTAATTGGATTATTGTACGGCTTAAGTATGAACTTTTTTATGTATTCTAGCATGACGCCAAACATGACCAATATGATTACAGATGTGGCTATAAATGCAGTCACTGGGGGTCTTGCCGGTGCAGTAATTGCATATGTAAACGGTAAAATGCAGTAAATTTTGAAATGAAAAACCATCACAGTTTTGTGAAATAAAATGTATAGCCAATCCGACTGGGTTGGCTATTTTTATAATATCAGAATTGTATGATTCATAGTTAGTTTTTATTTTTGAGTTTAAGTGCCTATGGCCAAAACGAACCTTAGTATAAGGTCTATTTTTATTTTGAAAGATGCTGTAGGGAATAAAGATACAGTATTGATAGGTTACGATGACAATATTCCCACGGATGAAGATGGAGTTATTATTGACTCCATGTATGGAGAAATATTGAAAAGCATGCCTTTTAATCATGGCCTTGACGTTAGGGTAGGGCCTTTTGAAGATGGAAAGAGAGATTATACAGATAGAAGATAATGACTTTTTAAAACCATGGTGGAAAGAACTATTTATTCTTCTGGTTGCATGTGGCCTTCATCCGCATATTTTTTTGTTCATACTAAAGATTTTACTATTAATGTCACATAGGATTTTCAATTTGAAACGCCATGTATACACATTGTATCAGCAGATGGTGAAAAAATTGAAGAGGTTCAAATTACTTCAAGTCCGATACCAGCCGCGGATTAAATATCCACGAATACCTTAGCAATAAAAGGGCGATTAACCCTAAAGATTTTTGACAACACAGGAAAAAAAGTATTGTCAACCGTGCTAAATGCATTAGATATCCACCAAATCAATATAGTTTTTTTAATACCCGGACTGTATTATTACGAAACAGATAAAGATAACAATCGGTTGAAAGTCGGTAAGTTGGTGAAGTTGTAAAGAAGTACTAAAATAGGATTATAAGCCAAGTCTTTTTGGTTTATTATGCTAACAAAGTTTTTGTAGCTGTTTCGATCAAAGTCCTAACGGAAGCATAATCGGGTGCTTGACCATATACCCTCAAAACGGGTTCTGTTCCGCTGGCTCGAACCATGATAAATTCATCATCTGAAACATAAAACTTGTAGCCATCCAAATCTTCGGTTAAAATGACAGGACGGTCGCCAATTTTTGTGATTTTGCCGTGTAGACAATTTTCCATAACCTCGAGTTTTTTCTCATTGGTGATGTGTAAATCATCTCGATCGCAGTAAAATGAGCCAACGAGTTCATAAACATCCTGTATAAGTTGTTTGATACTTTTTCCCGTTAGAGCCATATATTCCATGATGACTAGACCTATCCAGATACCATCCCGTTCGGGAATATGTCCTTTTACAGCAAGTCCCCCACTTTCTTCACCTCCGACCAAAACATCTTCATTTGTCATGATTTCAGCGATATATTTAAAGCCTATTTTGGTTACTTCTACATTAAGTCCAAATTTTTCGGCCATTTTTTTCATTTTGTCTGTAACCGAAAAGGTGATGACGACTTTTCCTGTCATTTTTTTATACTGATAGAAGTAATGTAACAACAAAAGCAAGATGTGATGAGAGTCTACAAATTGGCCGTCTTCGTCATACAAACCAATTCTGTCGGCATCCCCATCGTTGGCCAAGCCCATGAGGATGTTTTTATCCTCAGCAACCAAAGTTTTAAGTGGACCGAGGTTTCTGTCTATAGGCTCTGGAGCTTGTCCTAGGAATGACGGATTAAAATCGCAGTGCAAAAACCTTGCTTTTGGAAACAAAATTTTTCCAGCGTTTTGACCTGCGCCAAACATGGCATCATACGCTAGGTGTAATCCCGTCTTTTCAATCAATTTCATGTCAAAATTGGCCTTAACATGGTCGATATACATCGTTTCCATGTCTAAAAATTCTAGAAGACCCAACCCTTGTATTTCGTCGATGGTTGGAAAACTAACCAACGCCGAACTAGGGATCAAAGATTCTACTTCGTCTACATCATTTGGTGATGAAGGTCCTCCAAAGGCGGACTTGAGTTTGTAGCCATTATATTCTGGTGGATTATGTGAAGCAGTAATGACAATTCCTAAATCACTTTTGGTTTTTACGGTTGCCAGTGAAACCATAGGCGTAGACACAAAATTGGTGGATAATATCGATTTTATCCCATAATTACCAAAAACCCTAACCACGGTTTCAGAAAACATTTTACCACCAAAGCGGCAATCATAACCTACGACAACTTGTTTCATTTTTTTCAAGAGCATCCACTTGGCCGTACCTTCGGTAATTCTCTCCAAATTTTCTATCGTATAATCTTTTGCGATGATGGCTCTCCAACCGTCCGTACCAAACTTTATCTCTGACATGCTCATGAGTTTTACCCAAAAGTAAGGATTAAAAACGAATCGGAATTTGATTTACAGACACTTTTTTTTCTTTGATAGTCTATTGAATTGAAAATCAATGTTATGGTTGCAAAAGTAATTTTCGATAGCCGTAATTTTTAAAATTTGTCTATCTTTACCTAGCTTAAAAATGTATACATGTATCAAAAATACTCGTTTCAAGGACTGTTGACCACATTAATCATTGGATTTATATCAATAACAGCATATGGTCAGGACACTATTTGGACTAAAACCTTAAACTTTCAATCTAACGCAAGGGATACGGTTATTTCTTTTCCAACAGAAGATCATCAGTACGAAAAAATATTAATGTACTACTCAATGCGTTGTAAAAAGGGACTGATTTCTACTAGTTCTAACAGAAATCTTGGCTGTGGTGAATGGGACTATAGTTGCAATACAAGTATTATCGATTCTTCGGCTACGGATTCATTAAAAGCGACACATCCCAATTATATTATTAACGGCTACGGAGACAGCTTTTTTCCTTACACCCATAACCCGACATATTCAGCTTATGAATATAAAACAAAAAACATTGCCATTCAAAGTAGTACTATAGAGTCCACTTTGCCTTTAGGGAATCAAAATAATCCTACGTTTATCGGAATGAATACCAGCAAACCGACCAAAGCATATTATATTTTTGATAAAAGTGAATTGGGTGCGGTTCCTTCGGGAAATATCAATGGTATCAGTATTTTAGTAGATGGGTCTGGTGTGGTTGACTATTTTTCATGCAAAGTGGCCAAAAGTTTAGAAAATATCGATTCCTATGAAAATATAGAAGGATTGTTATTTACGGAAGTCATCAACCGATCAGTTACCTTGAATGCAGGTAACGTAAACGTAATTTTTCAAAAACCATTTGTATATACCGCAAACCATCATTTGATACTCGAAATTAGCTATTTTGGTAATAGTTCTAGGCTCAACAATCTTTCATTAGCTTATAATGAGGTTACTAATACTCCTTCGATAACTGTTCAAAACGATCGATATTTGACCCTAGGAGGACAAGGAGTTGCTACTCTATCTACGACTTCTATGAAAAACATCAAAAAAGAAATTTCAGTTAGTTTTTGGTCACGTGGGAACGGACTGATTTTACCAAATAACAATTCATTATTTTATGCCACGGATTCTTTGGGAAACCGACAATTAAATGCGCATCTCCCATGGTCAAATGGTCGGGTATTTTGGGATTGTGGATATGCCAATGGTGGATTTGATCGAATTGATAAAAGTGCACTTCCAAATGAGTATGAGGATCAATGGAATCACTGGGTTTTTACCAAAAACACCAACACAGGAAGCATGAAAATGTACTTAAATGGAAGTCTTTGGCATTCGGGAACAGGTAAAACAAAAGAATTAAACATAGCGCATTTTTTCCTTGGAGGAAGTGATAGTGGAGGAAATTTATATAATGGAGACTTAGATGACTTTTGTGTTTGGGACAAGGAATTGACGGGCGAAGAAATCAACCATATATTGTATAATAGCCCATCCAATGAAGGATCCTTATTCGAACATTTAATGGCACACTACACTATGGATCAAGTAGACGAAACTACATTAAAAGACCTTTCTTCCTATCAAGCCCAAGCTACTTTTTCAGAAAAAATATTATCCAAAAGGTTTTCAAATATAGAGATTTTTAAAGGTTATGCTCAATCTAAAAAACGACTGCAAATTTCTTTGTTGAAGGGAATTTTTTCGTTCACATCCCAAGATGCAACCATAAGAGACTCCGTCGAAAATGCACCTTTTAAAGTGACAAGATATTCCGTGTCCAACAGTAATCTTTTAGAAGAAGATACTAGATATCTATGGCAAGCTGGTATTTTTCCGGTATACGACGAATTTGGGGAAATCGTTGATGAATTAGAATTTATTGAGGACAACATCATCATTGTCGAACCGTTGACGTATTATAGAAAGTTTCCAGCAAAATTTGAGCTTTTGTCATTTGTGACACCTTATGGAATTGGTTTAGATTTTGGATTAAATGGGAAAACATGGGTTTTTGATGTCAGTGATTATGGTCCGATTTTAAAAGGAAACAAGAGATTACTCATGGATAAAGGAGGAGAAAGACAAGAAGAAATAGATATTCAATTTGCTTTCATCAAGGGCACACCCCCGAGGCAAGTTTTGTCAATTCAACAAATTTGGCCAGCAGACGCTTACGGATATACAGCTATATTATCAAATCAGCAGTTAGAAGCGCGTACTATACACGTTGAACCCAATGTCCAATCCATGAAAATCAGGACAGTGGCAACGGGGCATGGACAAGAAGGGGAGTTTATACCGAGAACCCATTCACTTCAAGTACATAATTCAAATATTTCGTGGCTACTTTGGAAAGAGTGTGCAGACAATCCTGTTTATCCTCAAGGCGGAACTTGGGTTTACGACCGAGCGGGATGGTGTCCAGGTGCGCCAAGTGACTTAAGAGAATACGAAATTATGAACATGGTGGGCGGAGTCTCATCTTTCAATGTAGACTACGGTTTAAACACCGCAGCTGGAGATAGTCGTTATATTGTCAACACACAATTAGTAAAGTATGGGCCTGCTCTTAAGATGAACGATGCCGCCATTGAAGACATAATATCTCCTTCTCCATCGGCTATTCATTTTAGAAAAAATCCTATTTGCACCAATCCGGAAATTACCCTTAAAAATACGGGAAGTAATGTATTGACAAAGATTAGTGTTGCTTATATGGTGGAAGGGTTTTCGAAGCGTACATTCCAATGGACGGGTAATTTAGAGTTCTTAAATACAACCAATATCATACTGCCAAATCTACCGGGCAGTGAACTATTAGATGGAGGAATTTTCAAGGTTTGGATAGAAAATGTCAATGATACTGCCGATGAATATGTCAATAACAATTATTTGGAATCTACCATTGACCAAACACCTTTTTTAAAAGATGGAGTTATTGTTTCTATGCGCACAAATGGAGTACCTCATGAGACTTCATGGATTTTGAAAGACGAATCAGGCACGATAATAAAAAGAAGCAGGAATAATATGACGGCAAATACCATGTACAATGATACTATAAGAAATTTATCAGGATGTTTTACCTTACAGTTTTTAGATTCGGATGATGACGGCATTTCGTGGTGGGCAAACGGAGATGGTAATGGAATAATAAGGGCAAAAGGTGTTGGAGAAGATGCTTTTAGAATATTCCAACCAGATTTTGGCAGGGAGTATACTTTTCAGTTTGTTTCAGGAGATATTGTGTCTGTGGAAGACGAAAAACATGTACAAAAATTCAATATTAGACCTAATCCTGTAGTAGACGAATTATGGATAGATTTGAAAGGCCATTGGCCTTCTGGGAAAATATATATATTTAACAATGAAGGAATGGAATTAATGGTTCAGGAAATAAATAATTCGACGTACAAGGAAGGTAGTATATCCATTTCGGTTTCAGGGCTTCCAGAAGGAATGTATTTTGTAAAATGTATGGACGAAAAACAAAGCCAGATTCGAAAATTCATCAAAATAAATTAGATTAAAATTCTAGGGAATTCATAATTTCCTCAAATTCTGATAAAATCATAGCTGTTGCGCCCCATAAAGCCTTGCCTTGAATGTTGTAAGTGGGTACATTATGTATAACCATATTTCTAACTTCAATATTTGTTGTTTTCTTGAAAGACTGGTCCGTTAAAAGCGACAAGGGGGTTTCAAAAATACGACTAACTTCAGAGGTCTGGGCTATAAATTTTGGATATTCAGTTGTAAAGCCAATAAACGGGTGGACTAAAAAATTGCTTACTTTTACATAAAGAGGAGTTAAACTACCTAAAATACCAATCAGAGAAGGGTTGATTCCTATTTCTTCATAGGTTTCTCTAAGTGCACAATCCTCTAAGGTTTTATCATTATCGTCTACTTTACCACCAGGAAGGCTTAATTGTCCTGCGTGTTTATCCCGCAGGTCATCACCATTTCTTTCAATGAGGACAAAATTCCACTCATTTTGTTTTGGGAATAAAACAAGCATTACACAAGCCACTTTATGGTCTTCTGGCACTTCGTAAAAGTTTGGTGAAGACGAAAAACTAGCCATTTTCATTTGCGCTGAGGTGCCAGGCAACGGTTTTTCCAAAATTGATTCCAATTGTTGTATAAACTGGATATCCATGTAATGATTTAAGTGATAGGTATACGAAACTAACCTAAAGTATGACCGTTGTTCGCTTTTTGAATATAGTTTTCAAGCGCCATTGTCATAGAAGGTGCTTCGGGAGTGGGTGCTATAATGTTTACAAACAATCCCTTGTCTTTTGCCGCCTTACAGGTAGTGTTGCCAAAAACAGCAAATCTTGTTTTATTTTGTTGAAAGTTGGGAAAATTTTCATACAATGACTCTATACCTTGAGGACTGAAAAAGGCAAGCACATCATAATAAACATCACTTAGGTCCGATAAATCACTAGACACAGTATTGTACATGATGACTGGGGTAAAATCGACTTTTATTTTGTTTAAATAACTAACCAATTCGGTGGAACCCACATTTGAGCAAGGTAAAAGGTATTTTTCGGTTTTATATTTGTTAAAATAATGGGCTAAATCCTCAATGACCCTTTTTCCAACAAAAACCTTTCTTTTTCTGTATAAAATGAATTTTTGCAAGTAATTGGCGATAGCTTCAGTAAGGCAAAAATAACGTGTTTCTTGAGAAACTTTTACTCTTGTTTCTTCACATAATCGAAAGTAGTTATCAATAGCTCCTTTGCTTGAAAAAATAACACAGGGATAATCATTCAAACTGATTCGATATTTACGAAACTCTTTTTCAGAGACGGATTCTACATGTATAAAAGGCCTCCAATCAATAGTCAACCCATATTTTTCTTCCAAATCAAAATAAAGGGACTTATCTACCGGTTTTGGTTGAGATATCAAGATGGTCGAAACCTTGTGATATTGTTCGACGTACGAGTGTGATTCTTTATTTACACTACCTTTCGTTGACATGCATGAATTGTTTTATTGGTCTCAGTGCCTATAGATTACCTTGATACAACAAAAACTTTACCAAAATCATTACCGGCAAAATTTCAAAGGCACAAAGGTATATAAAAAATTGTAAAAATCTATTACTCCAAAAATCTAAACTAATAATGAGGCCTCGCAAAACCTTAAAAATGACTATAAAACAGATTATAATCAAGGACAAATAAATAATAGGAATGGCGATATAGTTTGGTGAAAAAGCAGCAATTAAGTTTAATGGCATCAATAATATACCTGCTAAAGCGTGGTAAGAAAATATAGAAAAATTATAGAGTGAGGTCGATTTTTGAATGTTAAAAATATTACCCAATACAAAAATCAATATATGTTTCACGAAATAAACCGCTGTCAGAAGGTAGAACAAGTTTAACCAATCTATGATTGAAAGTACTGGGCTATCTATTTTGATCCATAAAAATAAAGCCAGTGTAACATTTACAATAAAAATTAAGTATAAAAAACCTTGAGTTAAGGACAAATGAGTCCCTTCTTCCCGATGAAACAACTTAAATAAATTGAGATTAAATACGGATCGAAAGATGAGCCTTAAGGTTGTAATGTTAACATTGATGACAATGGCAAGTAAGGCGGCGACTAATAATAAAACCCAAAAGATGAAATTGTTATTTGGTTTTTCAGAAACAATTTGATTTTTGTTGGCGCCAAGGAATTCACTCGAGCTAGATGTTTTTGTTTTTCTTAAAGGAATATGATCAACATCAAAAGGATTGACCACCTTTATGTTACTGCTGTCAATTGTAGACGGTACAATTGAATCTTTGATCCCTGTTTGAGGTGCGATGAGGGTGTCAAAAACAATGGACTTAGGAAGTTTTGCTACCGAATCCAGTCGGGATTTAATCTCAAAAGGGTTGGCATTCTGAGCAGGTAAAACATCGTTTCCTACAAAGAAAAATAAGGCAAGAAATAAGAACCAATTTTTAAAGAAGCCCATATCGGGTGCAAAGGTAATGTAAAAAATTGGTTGATCTCTAAGAAACCAGGTTGAATTGACAACTAAGGAGTTATTGGATCAAAATTAACCACAAAAATATCAAAAAGTCTATGTATTTTTTAGCATTTTAATATAAGCCCAACTAGTCATCTTAATCTATTTCCTCAACGTCTTCAATAGTGTTGTTTAGGTCTTCGGTGGCTTTTTTTAATTTAGAAATATTGTCCTGTACCTTTTTTTTGTCCAATAACTCAAGTGCTGGTTCGGAAGACTGCTTCCCCTCTGAGAAGGTGAAACCTTTTTTATCCGTTCCAATGTGAATGGTTTCTCCTACGGCTAGTTTTCCACTTAAAATTTCTTTAGCTAATACATTGACAATTTCTTTTTGGAGAACTCTTGCCATTGGACGTGCTCCAAACTGTGGATCATATCCCAAGTCAGCCAATAAATTTAATGATGATTCGTCAAACTCAATTTTCATTTCTTGTTTTGCCAGATTTTTGGTTAATTTTCGAATCATCAGTAAAGCGATTTGTTTAATTTCTTCTTTTGTCAATGGAAGAAACATGATTTTATCATCAATTCTGTTAAGAAACTCAGGGCGTAAATTTTCCTTTAAGGCGTCAAAAACTTCAAGTTTTGTAGTTTCGAGAATGTCTTCTCGATGTTTATTACCCAAGGCATCTAAGTCTTCAAAATTTTCCAAAATACGATCAGCGCCCATATTGGACGTCATGATGATAATCGTATTTTTAAAATTTGCGATCCTTCCTTTGTTGTCGGTCAATCGACCGTCATCTAGTACTTGGAGTAGCACATTAAAAGTATCGGGATGAGCTTTTTCAATCTCATCTAATAAAATAATTGAATAAGGCCTTCTTCTGACCGCTTCCGTCAACTGACCGCCTTCGTCATATCCTACATAACCGGGAGGAGCGCCTACCAATCTACTAACCGAATGTTTTTCCTGGTATTCACTCATATCAATGCGCGTAATGGCATTGTCATCGTCAAATAACACTTCTGCCAAGGCTTTGGCCAACTCAGTTTTTCCA
>JBATMZ010000188.1:0-1715 GCA_049290115.1 Saprospiraceae bacterium
CCTCCGGGTTGTCCATGCTCTTTCCATCCTGCAATACGGTCGGCCCGAATATTGGCCACGGTGCTCAAGCTCTTTTCGCCATCCCAAGGCAGGATCCGGGTAGTGGTACCGAGCAGGTCCTTGGCCAAATGGGTCTCGGGTTTGTAGCGGGACTTTCTGAGTTCCTCAGCGAAAAGCTTTTCGATCTCCTTTCCCACGGGAATATTATTCTTCCGGTCATTGTAGTATTTGAAGACATTGGTCACCAGCACATAGCGGACATTGGGATCAGCCGTTTTGCCACCGTAGGTGAAGGCATACCCGAAACTGGCGAATTTGCCATCCGGACCCGCCGTATGCGTTGTGGGTTCCATGAACGGTTTCTTCGGTTCACGGATCCAACCGCTCTGGTACAAACCATCAGTGATCATTATGTCAGGCAGCTTGTTCTGCATGTCCGCGAGGGTGGCGGAAAAGGCCACCGTCAATTGGAACTTGTCACCTTGATGTTCCTTGCTCATACGCACGTTCATCACCCTATTCCCGAAGTTCTCGCCTTTTCCATCCCGATACTCCACAATGGAGATATGCGGTGGCATAGTGGACTCCCTTTTGGGACTGTTCTCATCGAACTCATGCCCGGTGTGTTCATATTGGAAAGTGGTATCGTCGCTGGCTGGATCAGGAAGCCACAGTTTCATGTGGGTAACACCTTCCTTTTGCTTGACGAGTTCGGGATTCACAGAAGTGAGGGAATACCCCCGCCCGCCAACCGCCTTCATGTTGGTGAGCACGACCATGCAATTCGGGACCCTCCAAGCGACCGCATCGATCCGGGCGGACAATCGCGACGAACAGTCCTCGTCGATTTGCTTCGCTCGAGCTTCCGTCTCAGCGAGTGTACGTTCTGTCCTTGGATGATCCTTTTCCGCCGGGCCACATGAACCGACCAACAAGAAGATGACGGGAATGCCGATGAAATTCCTAATGTTCATGGGTGCTACGAGCGTTCGTTGCTAAGGGAGAGCGTGGTAGCGCGCTACATCCTTCCTGGATCGGACGATCGCGTTGGACCATCAATCATCCCGCTTGTATTTTTCCTTCAGGAAGCCGTAGTAGATAAAGCCGTACTTCTGGAACCAGTCCTCCTCGCCCACCTTTTTCTCGCATTCACCGATCTCCTGGAGTTCTTGATTAATGGTAACCATGAATTCGCCGTATTTCTTGTCATAGGTCACTTTAAGATCTGCCAACGATTTCAGGATGCCGACGCGTTCGTGTTGCCAAGCGATGCCGGTCATGGCGTGGATCCCGGACATATTGTCGCCAAATGCCACGGACTTGTTCACGAATTCCTTCGTGTTCTGATAGATGCACCGTATGCGCGCGAGCTTTTGCAAGGTGTAGGAATGTCGGGCATAGACGCCTTTGAAGCATTCAGCGCATTCACTCTCTTCAGAGCAGCTCGCTGGTACCATGGCCTCGGGGCTGATGGAGAGGTCGGGAACGCAAGCTCCCGCGTTCAACGTTCTGAGCGAGTTGTACAAAGCTTCGGCAGCAGGTAAAGCCCCTACGAACTTGCTCATATATCCGACACCTGTGGCCCATTGCGCGCCCATCCGATCGGCGGATGCACGCGAACCGGTCGCTTGTGCAATGGCATCAGCGCTCATCTGCCGCACGGCACCGATCTGACCTTGGCCCAGGACGTGAGTGGTGGTGAAGAAGAACAGCAC
>JBATMZ010000189.1:0-2144 GCA_049290115.1 Saprospiraceae bacterium
CCATCAGAGAAATGGAAAAAAATACCTATACCAGCTTTTTCAAAACACCTAGAACCAAAAGACTATTGTTGGATAGAAAATGTGAAATTGCCGATTTGTTAAAAATATTGGTTGGCGAGGAGTCTTTGTACGAACATTATTTGTTCGACCAGCAGTTTTCTCATCCTGGATGGTCTGGCATGGTCTCCGTCATCGAGGAAAATCCAAAAACTTTACTCGATTCCCGTAGAATATCCTTGCAAGACATAATCATCTTCGAGTTACTTTTGGAGATCGATGCTCTAGATTACAAATACGGTGAAAACTGGATCCCCTTGGGAAACAGAATTCAAAATAAAACGATTCCCCTATTTTACAGAGTAGAAAAGTCAGAATATTTTGACCTACTTCATCTTTGGCAAGAAGCTTATGAGTGGTCTTTTTACGATCAGGTTTTGGGTGGTATTTTAGCCAACAATACGTCAAAAATTGACATTCATAAACCTAGTTTTCAATCGCTATTTTGTATCGATGATCGGGAATGTTCGCTTAGAAGATATATCGAAAAAATAGATGCTTCTGCTCAAACTTTTGGCACACCTGGATTTTTTAATGTTGCCTTTTATTATAAACCCATGAATGGGAAATTTACGATGAAAGTTTGTCCAGCACCATTGAATCCTCCCTACCTAATCAAGGAAGAATTGGACCATCAAAAAAATGGCAAAGATTTTCACTTTGGTAATTACACGCACTCTTTGTTTTTTGGATGGCTTATCACCCATACCATTGGTTTTTGGTCGGCTATTCGTTTATTGATCAATATTTTTACGCCTAGACTTAGCCCTGCCGCCACACATTCATTTCGGCACATGGATAAGTTTTCGAAACTAAGTATAGAAAATCACCATCCCGAACAAGTAGAAGATGGTTTGCAGGTTGGTTTTACGGTCGAAGAAATGGCGGATCGTGTAGAGGGATTACTCAAAAGTATAGGTCTTGTCGACCATTTTGCCCCGATTGTTTACGCCGTCGGACATGGTGCCAGTAGTGTCAATAATACCCATTATGCGGGTTATGATTGTGGCGCTTGTTCGGGGAGACCGGGTTCTGTCAACGCCCGAGTTATCTCTTTTATGGCCAATCACCTAGAAGTAAGAAATATCCTAAATACTCGAGGTATTCACCTTCCTTCCGAAACCATATTTATTGGCGCATTGCACGATACAACTAGGGATGAGATCGAATTTTATGACGATACGTTTGCAGACTCATATAAGGCTTCCATCCACCAACAAAATAAAAAAGTATTTGTGGAAGCCTTGGAGAAAAATGCAAAAGAGCGAGCAAGGAGATTTGCTACGGTTAACCCAAAACTTCCTTTGAAAAAATCACATGAAGTTGTTCAAAGAAGATCGGTTTCTCTATTTGAACCACGTCCCGAACTAAACCACGCTACCAATGCTTTGTGTATCGTTGGTCGAAGAGAATTAACTGGAAATTTATTTCTAGATAGAAGGGCATTTATGAATTCATACGATTACAACAACGATCCTCAAGGGAAATATCTTTTTAGCATTCTTGCCGCAGCGGCACCTGTTTGTGGTGGTATCAACTTAGAATATTATTTTTCTAGGGTAGATAATTACAAACTAGGTGCTGGAACTAAACTGCCACACAATGTCATGGGTTTGATTGGTGTGGCCAATGGAATTGACGGAGATTTGAGACCTGGCCTTCCCGAACAAATGATTGAAGTTCACGACCCTATTCGATTGATGATCATTGTAGAACATTACGAATCGATTATTTTGCAAACAATACAACAAACGGAGACACTGTACGAATGGTTTGAAAATGAATGGGTTCATCTAGTGGCGGTTCATCCAGAAAATAAAAATATGTCTGTTTTTAAAGACGGCCTTTTTACATCGTACCAACCAAAGTATGTTCCTCTGACAATAGATAATCCAAGTCCGCTCTTTGAAAAAGAAAGGGAAAATTTACCTGTTTTAATTATACAACAATAACGGCATGGAAACATTAATGGAAATATTAATTATCTGGCCTTTTTTGGCATTTTTCGTTTCGGTTTTTTTACCAAAATCAAATGAAAAAGTCATTTCTGGGTTTGCCTTAAGTATGGTTAGCATTCATACTCTATT
>JBATMZ010000190.1:0-37243 GCA_049290115.1 Saprospiraceae bacterium
AGGGTTAAGAGAATTGCAGGAAAAAAAACCATTAACAGAAATCCTAAGTAAACTAAAATCAGAAATAAACCAAAAGTCCATTCAAAAACCAATTTTACTTAAAATTGCCCCTGATTTAAATACCGACCAACTCGATGACATAATAGAGATTGTTTTAAATACTGGGACGGACGGTATCATTGCAACTAATACAACATTAGACCGAGAAAACATCCAAACGGATACATTAAATATTGGCGCTGGAGGGTTAAGTGGAAAGCCTTTAGAAAATAAGAGTACTGAAGTAATTCGGTACATTCATTCCAAAGCCAAAGGCAAAATTCCTATTATAGGTGTTGGTGGAATTTCAAATGTTGATGATGTTATTAAAAAGTTAGAAGCAGGAGCGAGTTTGGTTCAATTGTATTCTGGCTTAGTATATGAAGGGCCCAGTATGGTTCGTCAAATTTTACAAAAACTCGTTACTTATAATATCAAGAAAAAGCAAAATGTCTAAACAATTTAATTTCCCAGTGGTCGACAAAACAACTTGGCTTCGGAGAATAAACCAAGACTTAAAAGGTAAAAAAGAAATAGAAGACTTAATGCGCTTTGTAGAAGGAATTAAATTAGATCCTTTTGTAACTGCCGATGAAGTTTCTTCTGTCTCTCTTCCACTTGATCGAATATTTGATCGAATTGAACGGGGAATTTTCCTAGAAATAAGTCATGGAAAAGAAGGAAATTTAATCCTCACAAAATTATTAGAAAATGGTGCAACTGCGTTATATTTAAACATTCAAGAAGACGTTAATCCTACCGATTTATTTGATGGTGTTTTTGCAGAATATATATTCCTTTGTATCTACCTTAAAGAAGAAAAAAATTCTTCATTATTTGTAGAGTATTTTGAAAAAAGGTATGCAGAAAAAAGTATTAGAACTTTTATCTATTGTGGTTCAAAAACGGTATTTCCACCTCAAACTGCCATTTTTAATGTTAAAATTCATGATCAATTTGTTCTTCCTATTCAGCACTTTATGGTTGAAGCCAAAAATGTTATCCTTGCTAATAAACCTTTGCGTTGTATTGTCAACTTGTCTATAGGCAAGGATTTTGTTCTTACGATTTGCGCTTTAAGAGCCTTAAGAATACTATGGGAAAATCTTGTGTCGAACCTTGGATTTGAAGGAGATATTCCGATGATACTTTGTGTTAAAACATCTGAAGAAATACTTTCTAAAGATTTTAATCAATCTCTAATAGAATCTAGCTTTTGTACAATGTCAGCATTACTTGGAAATGTTGATGTTTTTTACAGTAATACCCATCCTTCTAATCGCACAATTGCTGAATTATCGAAAGTACTTAATATTCAACACGTTTTTTTAGAAGAAGGGAAGCTCGATCTAGTAAAAGATCCTGTTTCAGGCAGTCAATACATTGAAAATGCTACTTTCATTTTGGCAGAAAAAGTGTGGGAACAGTTTCAAAACTAATCAATATTCAACACAATAACTTTAACTATGTTTGTCTAAGTGGTCAGACAAAGTTATTTTTAGTCTTTAATTTATTTTGTTGATTATTTTATCAATATATTTTTTCCTTATATGCAACACATCCAAAAAAATAATTCGGTTCAATTACACCATGTCTTGGGCGTAATATTTTTTATTTTACTTCAAAGTTTTACGGGTTTTTCACAAAATAGTGATAAACCTAAAGAGGTTACGAGGACTTTTTATTTAAAAAATATTCACATTGTTCAGAACCCTAACTTGACTTTATCTGGCTATAACCTTATCATTAAAAATGGGCTTATCGACGCAATTGGAAAAGATTTAAGTCCGCCATTTGACGCACAAATTATAAAAGCCGATTCGATGTATGTATATGCAGGATTCATTGATGGTTTTTCTAATACTGGGGTACCAAAAGCTGAAAATAAAGAACAGCCAAAAATTACTGACCCAGGAAATCCACCTAATGATGTGGCAGGAATAACGCCACATAAATCTGTATCAGAAAATTATAAATCAAGTGACAAGTCTATTGCAGAAATGAGGGCTGCAGGGTTTACAATGTCACACATATATGCAAGAGGATTCATGTTGCCTGGACAGTCTTCCGTGATACAATTACTCGATGGTGAGTTTGATGAAGTACTGCTTAAAAAAAATGTTGGAATGGTAGCACAATTTACAACCAATAGGAGTGTGTATCCTTCTACTGTAATTGGTGTAATGGCCAAATTTAGAGAGTTATACAAAAATGCTGAAATTCTTGGTCAAAAAGTTGAGAGATATAATGTTAATCCCGTTGGTTTAAACAGACCCATTTTGAAAAATGAAGAATGGGCGCTAAACCAAGTTACTTCTAAAAAAATGTCAGTATTTTTTGTTACTCCTAACCTAAACCAAATTCATAGAGCGCTTCAATTACAAAAAGAATTAGGCTTTATGCTTACATTAACTGAAGTCAAAGAGGGCTGGGAAGCAATAGGTGATATTAAAAAACAAAATGTAAAAGTGGTGTTAACAATGGCTTTGCCAGAAGAAAATAGTCCGGCTAAGGAAGGCAATTCGAAAGAAAAAAACAAAGAAAAGTCTGAAAAAGAGAAAGGAAAAGAGGAAAAGTCTGAAAAAGAGGAAAAGTCTGAAAAAATCTTATCACCTGAAGAAAAAGAGTTTGAGGAAAAACGTTTGTTTGCGTTTAACGAACTTGTTAGCCAAGCTGGAAAATTTGAAAAAGAAGGTATTCCCTTTTCGTTTTCCTTCACGAATGTAAAACCATCAGATATTCATAAAAATATTCGGAAAATGGTCAAAAATGGGCTTTCTGAAAAGGGTGCTCTTGAAGCTTTAACAACTTCTCCTGCAACGATGTTGGGAATTATTTCAACGGCAGGAACAATTGAAAAAGGAAAGCTTGCCAATTTAGTGGTCATGGATAGATCTCTGTTTGATGATAAATCTACCATAAAATATATGTTCGTAGATGGAAACTTATTTGAACAAACGTCCAAATCATCTGCTCAAGAAAATGGAGATGAAAAAAGTTCTGTTTCTGGTTTATGGACTTATACCGTAGATATTGGAAATGAGTCACAAACAGGACAAATACAGATAAGTGGTAAAAGTGGGTCATTAAATATCTCAGTAATTTCAGACAATAATTCTAGTCAAGAAGAAAATGCATTTGATATTATCTTGAAAGATAAAAAGCTTACTTTTTCTGTCAACTCTAACACTGGTGGCAGTCCATCAACATTTAACTTTGACATTGATTTTGAAGGTAATTCCTTTAATGGAATAGTTGCCTCCAACGAGTATGGGTCATTCAAAATTAAAGGAGAAAAAAAATCTAATCCCAAATCAATTTAAATTTAGTCTCATGTTTAGAACATTAATTTTCATACTAGGGTTTGGGCTTCAAACTTTATTAGGCCAAGGTAACATCTTGATAAAAAACGGAACTTTACTTACCATTACTAAAGGTAATATTGAAAATTCGGATATTTATATTCAAAATGGTGTTATTTTGAATATTGGAAAAAATTTAACTGTTCCAGCAAATACCAAAATCGTAGATGCAACAGGAATGTTTGTCATGCCTGGTATTATTGACGCACATTCTCATATTGCACTCGAAGCTGTAAATGAAGCAACCAGTCCAAATACAGCTGAAGTAAATGTTGGTGATGCTTTAAATCCAAGAGATATTGCTATCTATCGCGCTTTGGCTGGTGGCGTTACTATTTCACATGCTATGCACGGTTCAGCAAATGCCATTGGAGGTCAATGTGAAACCATCAAACATCGTTTTGGTGTACTAAATCCAGAAGAATTGAGAATGTCTGGCGCACCAAGAACCATAAAATTTGCTTTAGGCGAAAACCCGATGCGTGTCCACGGTGAAGGCAATAAAATTGCTCCTGCATCAAGAATGGGCATTGAACAATTATTTCGACAAGCTTTTTCTGAAGCAAATCTTTATATGAAATCTTGGGATGAATATAAAAAAGGTATAACAAAAAACCCACCGAATTACAATTTGAGGCTTGAAACAGTGGGCGATATTTTAAAAGGGAACATCATTATCCATTGTCATAGTTATCGCGCAGACGAAATTTTGATGTTGATGAATGTGCTGAAAGACTTTGGCGTAAAAAGAATTTGTTTTCAGCATGTTAATGAAGGATTTAAAGTGGCCCCAGAATTAGCAAAGTTTGGCGCTTCAGCTTCTGTTTTTTCCGATTGGTGGGCTTACAAATTTGAAGTGTACTATTCAACTGCATATAATGCTGCCATATTAACTAAAAATGGCGTCGTAACTTCTATAAATTCAGATTCCGACGAACTAATCCGACATTTGTATTTAGAAGCTTCGAAAACTCAGCGTTATGGAGAATTATCAGATGATGAGGCCTTGTCTCTCATAACGATTAATCCTGCCAAACAATTAGGCATAGATAATAAAGTGGGTTCACTCGAAGTGGGAAAAGATGGAGATATCGCCATTTTTGACAAACATCCATTATCCGTTTATACTATTCCTCAAATGACAATAGTAGATGGTATTGTTCGATTTGATATACAAAATGATAAAAATGACATGAGACTTGCCGTCGATGCAGAAGAAAAGTATGCCGGAGAATATGAAGAATATGATAGATCAAATATTGATAATTGTTTGCTAGATGTAAGTGATTTGTTACTTCAAAACAGCCACGCCTCATATCTTAGACTTATTTACTCACGAAACCACAGCCATTAATATGAAAGTATTTCATCCATCCATATATTCTATTTTCTTCTTTATTTTCTGTTCGACAGCTTTGCTGGGACAACAGATAAAAAAGGCGGAGACTGGACCATTTATATTAAAAAATGCCACTTTACACACTATTACTGATGGAACATTTTTAGGAGATTTACACATTGAAAATGATAAAATCAAAGCTATAGGGTCTAATCTTCCAACATTAGTTAATGCCAAAATTATTGACTGTACAAATAAACATATATATCCTGGATTTATTGATAGTGGAACCCGATTAGGCTTAGCAGAAATTGAATCTGTTTCTTTGACCAATGATTTTAATGAATTGGGGGACTTCATTCCTCACATGAAGGCATTGACTGCAGTGAATCCAAATTCTGTCAGTATTCCCGTAACCCGTGTTAATGGCATAACTACTGTATTTACTAAGCCTGAGCGCAATACTTTCCCAGGTACTGGAGCATTAATTGATCTTTTTGGCTATACTCCGGATCAAATGTTTGCAGGTTCAGAAGCCGTATTGATGAATTTTCCATCGACAGGCAAACGAGGTAGGTTTGATCGACGTTCTGATGAAGATGTCAAAAAAGATGCCGCTTCAGCACTTAAAAAACTTAACGATATTTGGGAAAAAGCTGTTTTGTATTCCAAAATAGATTCAATGGCAAAATATGATAATAAGTTGTTTGATACCTACAATCCTCAAATGGATGCCTTATTACCTATTGTGCGTGGAAAATCAAAACTATTTATTGAGGTAAATAAAAAAGATGATATAGCGTCGGCCATAAAATGGGTCAAAGAAAAGGGAATTGATTGTGTCCTCACAGGGGTGGCAGAAGGGGGCAGAATAGCAGAACAAATCAAAGAAGCTAACTTGGACGTAATTACAGGCCCAATATTAAAAGTTCCTGGAAGGTCTAGTGCAAAATATGATGAATCTTACCAAAACCCCTCCATTATGGCAAAAGCTGGAATAAAAGTTGCCATTAGAACCGATGATGCTGAAAATGTGAGAAACCTTCCATTTAATGCTGCATATGCTGCCAGTTATGGTTTAGGACAAGATGAAGCATTAAAATGTATAACAATTAATCCTGCTCAAATCTTTGGTGTTGATCACTTGTATGGAAGCTTGACTGTTGGAAAAGTGGCCAATCTATTTGTTTCAACAGGGGATCCCTTTGAACCAAAAACTAAAATTACAGACCTTTTTATACGAGGTTGGAAAGCTCCCTTGGAAAGCAGACATACGTTGTTGTATGACGAATTTTTACAAAGAAGTCCTGGAAACTAAATGTCTAAATTTCAAGATTCGAATATATTAAACGATGTAAGGGCAAAATATGATGCCCTTAGAAAGTTTCATGATTCAGGTAAAACTCGGTCATATGGGTTTCGGTTGGAATCATTGCTAAAATTAAAAAAAGCCATTCTTCATCATTCAGATAAAATTGAAGAAGCTATTACTTTAGATTTTAACAAACCTAAATATGAGACCTATTTAAGCGATATTGGTGTCATTACTGACGAGTTAAATCATGCTATAAAAAACCTAAAGTCCTGGATGAAACCCAAAAAAGTGTCCACTTCAATGGCCATATTCCCTGGTTATATTTCTCGTCTTCATCCCGAATCTAAAGGAGTTGTGGTTATTTTTGCTCCTTGGAATTATCCAGTAAACCTAGCTTTGATACCTTTAATTGGCTCAGTAGCTGCTGGTAACACTGTTTTGGTAAAACCTGCGCATGAAACTTCGCATTCGGCTCAAATTGTGGCAGATATTATCCAATCCGCCTTTTCATCGGAACATGTGACTACAATTTTGGGTGAAGGGAGCTCCCTAGGTCCTTTGATCCTTGATAATTTTCGTTTTGACCACATATTTTTTACAGGCTCACAAAGCGTTGGCAAATATATAATGACTAAAGCGGCCGAAAACTTAACGCCTGTTACCTTGGAACTTGGTGGTAAAAGCCCGGCGATAATTGATGCTTCTTGTCATCTTTCTAATAGTGTGAATAGATTGGTTTGGGGTAAATTTTTTAATGCTGGACAAACTTGTATTGCACCGGACTATCTACTCATTCATAATGACATTTACGAAAAAGCCATCCCCGCTATTATCCAAAGAATTCGTGCTGTGTACGGAGAGAATCCAAAAAACTTATCTCATTTTGCGAAATTAATTAATAAAACTCGAACCTTAAAAGTAGTTTCTTATATATCACAGGGTGAGGTTTTATATGGTGGCAATTATGATTTGGAAGAAAGGTATGTAGAACCAACCCTAATTCTTGTAAAAGATACTAATCTTCCAATCATGAGTGAAGAGATTTTTGGTCCTGTTTGGCCAATACTTACCTGGAAAACTGAAGATGATCTACTTCAAATAATCAGAAAAAACAGATATCCGCTTTCTTGTTATATTTATTCCAATAGTCAACGTTTAAAAGAATTTATTATCCAAAATATTGAATTTGGCTCGGGTTGTATCAATGACAACATGGTACAGTTTGCCAATAAATCCATACCATTTGGGGGTGTTCAATATAGTGGTTTTGGAAGGTATCACGGGAAATCGAGTTTTGAAACATTTTCAAATACAAAGGGTATTGTCACTTCTTTATCCTGGTTTGACCACCCATTAAAATACCCTCCTTATGTTAATTGGAAAAAGAAGGTTTCTTCATTCTTTTTGAAGTAAAAATGTATTAATTCCGTGTTAAAATTCAATTGGGTATGACAACCTTGTATACAATTTCGTTGTTTAGAGACTCAATTGAGTTTTGCATACTGTTACATTAAAATAGAACAATGAGAATTATTGGTTTAGTATTTTTTCTTTTGACCATCATAGGAAATATCAATGCACAAAAAGATATGGCTATGGTGGTGGAATTTTCAGGCATGGTTTTCACCGAGGGCGAAGATGGTAGTCCCGTACCACTTCCTTATACAACTGTAGCTGTCAAAGGTAGTAGTCGGGGTGCATATTCAGATATAGATGGATATTTTGCTTTTGTGGCTTTAGCTGGAGAAACGGTAGTTTTTAGTAGAATTGGTTTCAAAACAGTCGAAATTGTAGTCCCAGATACGCTGAGTTCAAATCATTATAAATGGCTCCAAATTATGTCTTCCAATGATTATTTACTTCCTGAAGTTATTATATTCCCCTGGCCAAGTAAAGAACATTTTAAACAAGAATTGTTTGCCTTGGATATTAGTAATGAACTACGCCAAAAAGCACAAGAAAACTTAGCTGCTGATGCCATGAAAGAAATGAGGCATGCCACCCCTGCTGATGGAAAAGAAGCGGGTAGTATAGTTTTACGGCAACAAGCTACCGACTACGTTTATACTGGTCAAATCAAACCTCAAAACATTTTTAATCCTATAGCCTGGAAAAAATTTGTAGATGCTTGGCGGAGAGGTGATTTTAAAAAGAAATAATTTCAGACCGAAAATTAAGTTTAATTTTTTTGCATTCGAGCTTTGCTCAGTACGTTGCCTTATTTTTATCCCTAAAATCTAAAGCCCATTGAAAGTTGGAAGGATATATGTCTGTCAAAGTCATTGTTAAAAATTAATTCACCATTTTCATCCAATGCTTTTTTTGAATAATCCATTCTATTATTTGTCAGATCAGACAAACCATAATCATATCTTAGTCCCATAAAAAATCCTTTAGTAAGGAAATATGACAAGCCACCTGTCAAACCATAATCAAAAGAATTGTAAAGATTACCACTCTTTTCAGCACTTAACATTTGATAATAAGCACCAGTATTTTTAAATAAAAACAAGGCCCTGTCATTGACAATAACCGCAGGACCCGTAAGAGATCCTCCACCAGCTACATCTTTTCTGTAATTGTGTTCCAAGGTTTGTTTCATAAACACTTCAGAAGGGTGGTCAAAACTAGTAAACCGTTGTTGGCCACTACCTCTAGATTGTATTAAATAATTTACATATCCTCCGATACATATTTCAAATTTTTTCTTAATAGTGAATTGAAACAATATTGGTATGCTGATATTGTTATTCGTAACTTTAAGGTTCATAATTGAATAACCCCTTTCATTTATAATGGCTGCTTCGTTACGAATTCTGTAAAAGGATTCTCCTTCGTAATCGTACAAACTTCCTAATTGAGTGTATATTAATTCTCCTCTTATGGCAGCATTTTCAAAAATTGGATAAGCATATGTAAATCCAAAATGAAAACCATTGGTCAATTTATTAGATTCTAAAACCCCTGATTCAAGAGGGCCTTGAATTTTTGAGAAATTTAATCCCGCTCTGATTCCAAATTTTTGAGCAAAAAGTGTCTGATCACTATTTACAAAAAAGGCAATAAATAGAAAAATAACGACTCGCTTCAAAATTGATTTATTATACATTGTAGGACTAGATGTTAACATATTATAAGTAAGTTTAAAACAATTTAAGGTTAAGATTTCAGGCTCATGGCAGCGCCAATAATTCCTGCATCATTGAGTAACATTGCTGATTCAACACTGCAAGGTACGGATAAATATGTTTCGTATTTTGAAAAATGTTTACTTACCCCTCCTCCAATCAAAATCAAATCAGGGCTAAATAAGTGTTGAAGGTGGTTTAAATATTGGTTTAATTCCTTTGCCCACCTTTTCCATCCAAGATTTTTGGTTTCTCTGGCAGAATTTGAAGCATATTTTTCAAAAATGCTCTTTTTATATTTTAAATGGCCTAACTCTGAATTAGGAACTAAGACTCTGTTGTGAAAGATTGCGGAGCCTATCCCAGTCCCTAAAGTAACCAATATTATCAATTTGGCATTAGAAGATTTGCCTTTGCCAAATGTCATTTCTGCAATTCCAGCCGCATCAGCATCATTGACCACTTTAACTTTGGCCTGTAGTTTTTCTGTTAAATATTGTTGAAAATTGAATCCAATAAATTGATCATCTACATTACTAGCACTGAAACAAACACCTTCTTTAACTATGGCTGGAAAACCAAGGCCTACTGGTTTTTTTGTCCACTGTAGGATATCAATCATTTCTTGTATACACATCGTTATGGCTTCAGGTGTCGCAGGAGTAGGTGTCTTTATTTTTACTTTTTCACCAATTAAAACTCCCTTTTCAAGATCTACGATACTTCCTTTGATTCCCGTTGCGCCAACATCTATTCCAAGGACTTTCATTTTTTTACTTTTGAGTTATTTAATAACGAACGTTTTTAAAATAATAATATCTTCTTTGGGTCTATCATTCAAATCAGTAGGCGTAGAAGATATTAGATCAAGCACCTCAAACCCTTCTATTAATTGACCAAAAACGGTGTACTCCATGTCAAGTTGTGGAGCTCCACCTAAAGTTTGATATATATTTTTATATTTCTCGTTATAATAAATATTTTTTTGAGCTTCAAATATTTCGAGGTTTTCGCTATCTAATATTCTTCCCTGAACCAAATAAAACTGAGAACCTGAAGATTCTTTATTGGGGTTTATGTCATCAGACATTCTTGCTGCAGCCAAAGCTCCTTTAATATGAAAATGGTTGGTGTGAATTTCATTTGATATGGTATAACCAGGTCCTCCATTTCCCAAGCGTATGCTCTGAGAAGCGCCTTTGGAATCAGGATCTCCTCCTTGGATCATAAATCCACTAATCACGCGGTGAAACATCGTATTTTCATAAAAGTCATTTTCAACTAGTTTTATGAAATTGTCCTGATGTTTAGGCGTTTCGTTCAATAAATTCACCAACATACTTCCTTTATTGGTCTCAATATGAACCAAACAATTATCTGGAGCTAATACTTGAATTTCCTTAGAAATAGTACTTGATTTATCCTTTCTAAATGCCGTTAGTTGCAACTTATAATTTCCTGAAAATCTGTATATTATAGAAGGGTTTTGGTCTGTTGAATAAGAACCATTTCCAAAGTCCCACAAAAACTTATCGGCACCTTTCGACGTATTTTTTAATGGAATATTTGTTGGTGCCACGAGCTTTTTTGCTTCAATTTCAAACATAGCTCTTGGGTTGCTGCATCCTGAAAACAAGATCAACATCCAAAAAACCAAAGTTTTTTTGATCACTTGACTCTTTTTATCGAAATTATTTTGATGTCTTTGATTGGACGGTCTACCCTACCTTTTTCTACTACAGCAATTTTTTCTACAATTTCCATTCCGGATACAACTTCTCCAAAAACGGTATATTGATTGTCAAGCATAGGCGTACCGCCCTCTTTTAAATATTTTTCTTTTTGAGCCTCAGTATACTTAAAACCATTTTCATATTCTGTATTAGATAACATACCATCTGTTACAGGACTTCCTTGTACAATATAAAATTGGCACCCCGAAGACTCTCGGTCTGGATTGTAGGCATCTCCTTGTCTCCCTGCGGCAAGTGCGCCTCTTGTATGAAACTCTTTAAATTCTGGTTTTATCGTGTAGCCAGTACCCCCATTTCCTAATAATGTTTCAGCTGTTGCTGTTTTTGAATCAGGATCTCCTCCTTGTATCATAAAACCTTCAAGAACTCGATGAAATAATGTACCATCATAAAAACTCTCGTCTACTAATTTGAGGAAATTGTCCCTATGTTTTGGTGTTGTGTTGTATAATTGTACTACAATATCTCCCATATCTGTGGAAATCACACACTGTTGAGGCTCACTATTGCAAGAGCCCAGAGTTAAAAAAACTAAAATGGATAATAATTGAGTTAAATGTTTCATTGTTATATGTTTATATATTAAATGTGTCAATTTCGTTATATTCTTTAAAATATCGGACAACATTTTGTTTCAAAATTTTTTCCTGTTCTAACACCCCTTTAATATTGAACAATCCTTTTTCTGCCCAATGAGGCCAACCATCTTGGTCTCTTCCTTCAAACATAAAATAACCATCTGGTTCAAGTAAAGTACAAACGGCGACGTGCATCAAATCTTTTTTTTCTTCTTTAGAAAAATTGGTTTGAGGCCATGTACCTAACTCTTGTACCCCAATAAGGAACAAGATTGTTTGTAAATCTGGTAAATGGTCTTTTTTCATCCCATTTTTTACTAAATGCCTTACTTTAAGCCATTCAAAGTCTAATTCCCATTCTTCCATAATATAAGAAAGATTAAAAAGTGCCGCAAAAGTAATCATTTTCTTTTAACGTTAAATATTTTAGTGTGCTTTCTTATTATTGTTACCGTTTAGTAATCTATTGGAATATCTTGCATATTTATTCTTAATCCTAAGGAAAAAATAAAAAGTTTTGTCTCATTTATGTCATTTGTTTGCCGAAACTGAACTTTAGTATCTATATAACATTGGTGATAAAAAGCATAGCTCGCATCAAGTGATGTTTGAAAGATGCTAGTTTTTAACCCTTGTCCAATGTAATTATCAAAATCCATGGGTCGATTATCGTTGGGTATTAAGATATTTTGACCCCAATTTAATCCATCTTTATCTACACCAACAACGGAATGAAGAAATCTACTTTGAAGGAATATTCGATCAGTTGGTTTGAAACGAATTACACCAACAAATTCTTTGAAATTGGCACCTAAGGGGTGTGCCAGCGGTTGATTATGGTTAGTATAATTGGCTACAGAATAATCTAGAAACCCCGGCAATGTATCCCGATGTGTATATGTATATGGTCGAGCACTATTTAATTCAACCTGAATGTCAAGTTGGTCTATACCAAAAGCATTCATATATTTGACACCCAACTGGCTTCCAAACTTATTAGCCCACCATCCTGTTTTTTTGAATACTTCATCCGCTTTAAATTCATCAACTAATAATTGACCATAAACCGAAAATTTCTTTAAGAAATTCCATTTTACATTCAATCCTAACATAACATTATCAGGACTACCTAAAGAATGTTCTACTGCTCTATATAATATAATTGGATTGAGGTATTGAAATTCGAAGTGATTCTCTCTAGCAAAAATTACGGTCTCAAATAATCCTATTTCGAAATGATTGTTTGGTCTAAAAGTTAAATAATGCGTTGCTGTGTACTTTTTCGGTAAAAGTTTGTCGCCCCCTCTATAAATCAACGTTGAAATGGGAGACATTTCACTAAATAAATTTTGATAATGAAACTTCCAAATTCGCGTATTCATCTTTAGATAAAAATAGGGATTGCTGAAATCAGAAAGCAACATGGATCTTATTCCGTTTCCAATAAAATGATTGCCATGTCCTAATTCTAACTGAATGCTTTTTGTTGGTACAAAACCTATATAAGTTCGAGCATTAAAATAATCATATCCTTTTAGATTGGATATAATTGAACTTTGAAATGATTTACTAAAACCCTGACCAGGTAAAGCTTTATATTTGTCTATGGATGCATCTACATAAGATGGAAACGATCGCTGATTTTCCAAAATTTGAGCAAAAAAGTACACTTTTTTATCAATATACCCTTTGACTTCAGCGCCTCTGGTATTTTGAAAAATTATATTTTGATTATCTTTTTCATTACTATATTGAAAGTGTATAACTGGGTTTAGGTACAATTGAAATGAGGGTGTACTAACTGAGAGTAAGTGTCCTTCTGTTCTGTAAAAATACTTCAAAATTGGATTTCTTTCAAAATCGCTAATTGTCAACTCTTTACGGTGCAAGATGTCTTCTTTATGTTTAGAGAACAAACCAGTTTCTTCCATCGGCTCCTCCATATCTTTTGGTAAAAATTCAACATACTGCCGGAAAAAAGACTTTACATTGTACTTGTCCTTTTCCGTTAATGGTTGGTTTAACCAAATTGATTTGAATATTTTATAGGTTTCTTTAGCATCAAAATTATTTAAAGAGGTCGCCTGAAAAGTATCTGACAATTGCAAAATGTCAAACCTATCTACTATGTTATGTTCAACACTATTTCGCAGAAGATAAGGAGATTGAGCAGATATATTACACAAAACGAAAAAAGAAAGTAAAAGAAAAACTATTTTCATAATACCTTTAAATTGTGAATTGTTATTTTGGTTGGTCTATTTTGTTTCATTCTCTTTTTTTAATACCTAGCTGTTACGAAAGTACTACATTATTCTTTTTTGAAAAACATTTAATGAATTTATAACCTTACACACTTTTATACATCATATAGTTTATACTGTTTTGAAGACTACATCAAAGCCAAAACAACGGTTCAAATACTTTATTCAGTATATGTATTAGTTGTAAAATAATCCAAAATATAGCTAGCTAATTCCCGTGAATCTATACTATCTATTGAATGTTTCCAACCGTCATATAATTGAAACTTACCCTTTAATAGGCTATCTGCAACATATTTTGATTCCTCTTTAGAAACCATATGGTCTTCATCTCCAAGACAAATTAATGTCTGGTTTTTAATATACTTATATTGATTATCTTTCAATGGAGGATCTTTTCCCAAATCTATCATCATATCTGCAGTACGTTGCATAATCGATTTCCAATCATTTGGGTCAAACCTCCTTTTTAAAACCTCAACATATTGGGGTAATTTACTTTCAATAACTTCAGGATTTAAAAACAATACTTCTTTTTTTGCTATATCTTCAGTCCATTTAAACTTGGTTCCTAAGGTCATAATTTTACTGACTTTATCAGGAAATAATCTAGCATAACACATTCCAGCATAACCACCCATACTATAACCAAAAATATGTATTTTACCTATTTTGCTTTCCTCGATAAATTGTTTAATGTCTTGGACAAATAGTTTCATAGAGAAAGGGCCATCATATACATCTCTATCATGTCCTCTAAAATTTAACGTTTTTACTTCCATTTTTTCTGAAAGAATGTCAGCGATTTTACTAAATTGTTTGACATTGCCAAGTGCTCCATGAAGTAAAAGTATGGGCGTTTTGTTGGACATTAGCTTAAGTATTTACCAACAATAGGCATCCTTCTACCAACCCCAAAAGCTTTGGAGGTCACCCTTAAAACTGGAGCTGTTTGATGTCTTTTAAATTCATTGATGTTGACTAAGCGCAAAATACGTTTTACCAATTTTTCGTCAAAACCAAGGTCGATAATCTCTTGCGGACCTTTATTTTCTTCAATATATAATAAAAGGATTTCATCCAACACGTCATATTCAGGTAAACTATCACTATCTTTTTGATTTGGGCGCAACTCAGCAGAGGGTGGCTTATGAATCGTGTTTAATGGAATAATGACTTCTTCTTTATTGATGTATTCTGCAAGACGGTAAACATCCGTTTTATAGACATCTCCAATAACAGATAGTCCTCCACACAAATCACCATATAATGTACCATACCCTACAGCCATTTCACTTTTGTTCGTCGTATTTAACAAAATGTGTCCAAATTTATTAGATACTGCCATATTCAAAATACCACGTACCCTAGCTTGAATGTTTTCTTCCGTAACATCAAATTCTTTGTCTTGAAAAATTGAAGATAGGCTATTAAGAAATGAGTCAAACATAGGCTGAATCGGGAGAATATCGTATAAAATCTGTAGTTTTTGGGCAAGTGCTACCGCATCATCCACACTATGTTGTGATGAAAATTGTGACGGCATAAGTAAAACCCGCACATTTTCATGGCCTAGGGCTTTTGCCGCTAAAACAGCTGTTACGGCTGAATCGATGCCTCCGGATAAGCCTAAAATAGCTTTTGAAAACCCAAGTTTATAAAAATAATCTTTTAAGCCTAAAATAAGGGCATCATGAATATCTTTAATTTTTTCTTTCTTTTGAAGGTTTTCTTTATTGCCTTCCATCACATCTCCCAGTATAAAAGTTTTTATTTCTTCTTCAAAATAAACCATCTCCTGATATACGAGACCATCTGGGGACATAACAACTGACCCACCGTCAAAAATAATTTCTGTTTGGGCACCCACTTGATTTACATAAAATATTGGAATCTTATATTTTTCGGCATTGCAACGCAATACATGCAGCCTCTCCTGTGCATGATCAAAAGCAAAAGGAGAGGCAGAAACATTAATCATAAAATCTGGTTTAAGCGGCATCATTTCGTCCATAGGACAGATTGTGTATAGAGGGTTTTCGTTTCCAATATTCCAGATATCCTCACAAACCGTTAAAGCAATTTTTTTACCTTTGAATGAAACTACGCCAAATATATTGGCCGGCTCAAAATATCGATATTCGTCAAAAATATCATACGTGGGAAGTAATGTTTTGTGTTGGACAAATTGAATGTTTCCTTCAAATAAAAAATAAACTGAATTGAACAAATCCTTTCCTTCAATTCTTGGATTTTTGGAAGGTGAGCCAACAACAATCGCTATATCATTTGAATATGGCAGTAATTGATTAATACAATTTTCTGAAAGTCTAATAAAATCATCAAATTCAAGAAAATCCCTTGGTGGATAACCACATGTTGCCAATTCCGGAAAACAAACTATATCCGCCTTTTGCTCTTTGGCAACTAAAACGGCATCCACCATTTTTTTAACGTTGGCATCAAAATTTCCTATATGGAAATTTAATTGTGCTAAACAAATTTTCATATAATTTTAAAATTTTCCTCAGATATTACTAATAATATACGCGAAGTACGTCTATTTTTTTTATTCACATTTGTTCAAGATAGAAAAGATTTTTTAAACTTTCTAGTGTTTTGTATCTTTGCACCCTTCAAATAAAATGAAAAATGACAAAATTCAGGAAAGAAAAAGATAGTATGGGATATATTGATGTTCCTTCAGACAAATATTGGGGAGCCCAAACCCAAAGATCTTCTGAAAATTTTAAGATAGGAGGACAAAAAATGCCCAAGGAAGTTATAGAAGCTTTTGCTATTTTAAAAATGGCCGCCGCTCAAGCAAACACAGATTTAGGTGTTTTAACAAACGATAAAATGGCACTAATACAAAAAGTATGTTTGGAAATAATGGCTGGTAAGTTAGAGGATCAATTTCCCTTAGTCGTTTGGCAAACTGGATCGGGAACACAATCAAACATGAATGTCAACGAAGTCATTGCAAATAGAGCTCATGTTTTATCTGGAGGTTCGCTTGAAGACCATACAAAAGTACTACATCCCAATGATGATGTTAATAAATCTCAATCATCAAATGATACTTTTCCCGCTGCCATGCATATCGCAGCGTACAAAACCTTGATGGAAGTCACCATTCCGGGACTAGAAAAATTAAAAAACACCCTTCATTCTAAAGCAGTAAAATATGCTACTATTGTAAAAATTGGTCGTACCCATTTTATGGATGCTACACCCTTAACACTAGGTCAAGAATTAAGTGGATACGTTTCACAACTAGATCATGGAATCCAAGCAATTAAACATACTTTTGCCCATTTATCCGAAATAGCCCTAGGTGGAACAGCTGTGGGAACAGGATTAAATACACCAAAAGGTTATGACATACTTGTAGCGGATAAAATTGCTAAAATTACTGGACTTCCGTTTATAACAGGCAAAAACAAATTCGAAGGTTTATCCGCACACGATGCCATTGTCGAAGCCCATGGCGCACTAAAAACGGTAGCTGTTTCATTAATGAAAATTGGAAACGATATTCGAATGCTTTCGTCAGGACCTAGATGCGGTATTGGCGAAATACTCATTCCTGAAAACGAACCTGGTTCTTCCATTATGCCGGGTAAAGTAAACCCCACTCAATCAGAAGCACTTACCATGGCCATGGCTCAAGTTCTTGGGAATGATGTAGCGATTAATATTGGGGGCATGAATGGTCATTTTCAGTTGAACGTTTTTAAACCTTTGATGATTTATAATTTTCTGATTTCTGCAAACTTAATAGGAGAAGCTTGTGTGAGTTTTAACGATCATTGTGCAGAAGGTATTGAAGCAAATTTAGATAGAATTCAATATAATCTTGAAAACTCTTTGATGTTAGTCACAGCTTTAAATACCAAAATAGGTTATGATAAGGCCGCTGAAATAGCTAAAAAAGCCCACAAAGAAGGCTCTTCTTTAAGACAAGCTGCTATTCAATTAGGATTTTTAACATCAGAACAATTTGATGAATGGGTTAGACCTGAAAAAATGATCTAGCTAAATTCATCATCCATCTAAGGCATTTTTTTAATTATACTCCATACTTTGTTGATGTTTCTAAAGAATGGTTTATTTTTACACCTCCTTAGAAAATTTCATATTAAAATAAACGTAAAATAATTTCTCATGCCTTATTTATTTACCTCAGAATCCGTTTCAGAAGGTCACCCAGACAAAGTAGCAGACCAAATTTCTGATGCATTGGTGGATCATTTTATTGCTTTTGATCCTAATTCTAAAGTAGCTTGTGAGACATTGGTAACCACAGGTCAAGTAATCCTTGCAGGAGAAGTAAAATCGAGTACTTATCTTGATGTTCAACAAATAGCCAGAGATGTGATTAAAAAAATTGGTTATACCAAGTCTGAATATATGTTTGAAGCCAATTCGTGTGGGATTTTATCCGCTATACACGAACAATCTCCAGATATTAATCAAGGTGTAGACAAATCTACAAAAGAAGAACAAGGGGCAGGTGACCAAGGTATGATGTTTGGATATGCTACAAATGAAACGGACAATTATATGCCGTTGGCTCTAGATTTGTCTCATAAAATTCTTCAAGTATTGGCTAATATTCGTAAAGAAGGCAAAATAATGACTTATTTACGACCTGACGCCAAATCTCAAGTAACCATTGAGTACGATGATAATAATAAACCTTTAAGAATAGATTCGATTGTAGTTTCCACACAACATGACCCTTTTGATGAAGACACTAAAATGTTAGCGACCATTAAAAGCGATGTTAAAAGTATCGTAATCCCTGAGGTAGTCAAAATGTTAAAGCCAGAGTTGAAAGCTCTTTTTAATGATAATATCATATATCATGTAAATCCAACCGGTAAGTTTGTGATTGGCGGACCGCACGGAGATACTGGGCTTACTGGTAGAAAAATAATTGTAGATACTTATGGGGGAAAAGGAGCCCACGGCGGAGGTGCTTTTTCTGGTAAAGATCCAAGCAAAGTTGACCGTTCTGCCGCCTATGCTACCCGGCATATTGCAAAAAATTTGGTGGCTGCAGGAGTGTGTAGTGAAATTCTTGTGCAAGTTTCCTATGCCATTGGAGAAGCGAAACCTATGAACATATATGTAAATACCTATGGATCTGCAAAAGTTTCTATGACCGATGGAGAAATTGCTCAAAAAGTGTACGATGTGTTTGATATGAGACCTTACGCCATCGAACAAAGACTTAAATTGAGGAATCCTATTTATTCAGATGCTGCGGCTTACGGACACATGGGGAGAACACCAGAAAATAAAAAATTTACCTTTAAGGATGGTTCTGGAAATGTAAAAACAGTGGATGTTGAAACTTTTACCTGGGAAAAATTAGACTACGTAAATAGTCTAAAAAAGGTCTTCGGTTTATAACTTTATAATCTTAATTTCAGTTCTCCTATTGGCTTGATGTTCTGCTTCACTGCATTCCACGTTTTCCGTGCAACCATTAACCAATTCACTTTCACCATACCCTTTGGCTTTAACACGACTTAGATCAATGTTGTTTTTATGTAAATAAGCAAGTACCGATTCAGCCCGACGTTGTGATAATCTTAGATTATATGCTGCTTTTCCTCTAACGTCGGTATGTGAACCTAATTCTATACGTACTTCAGGGTTTTTTTGTAAAAAAAAGATTAAATTATCTAACTCAAGCTCGCCATCACTTCGAATGTTCCATTGATCAAAATCATAATAAATATGTTTTAATTGAAATACTTTTTCGAGGACAGCCTTTTCAATTGGAATCTCAACATCAACTTTCCAAGTAGAGTCTCTAGAATAAGATTGGGTGTTTATAGTTTGAATTGGGGTATAATAACCCTCTTTTTGTGCCGTAACCCGATAGTTGGAATTTTCTTTTGCCGTAACTTCAAAATTTCCTGTTTCGTCCGATTTCACCCTTTGAGAATCGTTAGATTTTTCTTCTATAAAAGCCATTTCAACTTCTGGGACGATTTTACCTTGATTATTAACTGTCGTTCCGGATAAGATAAAGTCCCGATTATTGTACACAATGGTGATTTTTGCCTCATCATCTTGTACACCATCCAATAGTGGTAGTTTTATTGTTTTAAGTAAAGTCCCTTTGTAAGCGATTATAAGCCCAGCCTCCTTATTACTATTTACTGTAAGTGATATTCTACCCAATGAATCTGTCGTGTATACAATTGCTTGCAAATTATCTTCAACATAAACGATAGCTACATCTTGAATTGGTAGACCCGTAATACTATCTTTTATTTCCAAAGTGACATTAACAAATTCAACTGGTTTTTTTACAAAAGAATAAATATTATCAATTCCTTGTCCATTTTCTCTTGTACTTGTAAAATATCCTCTAGAAAACAAGTCATCGGAGACCATGCCATAATCATCAAAAGGCGAATTAAACGGCTTCCCAAGATTAACAGGGGCAGACCAAAGAGCATTAGTAAACTTAATGGTAAACATGTCCAATCCTCCTAATCCTTCAGGGGATTCGTGACTGAATACGATCACACTATCAGATAAAAAACTAGGAAACACCTCATCGTTTACAGAATTGATGTAGTCTGGCAATTTTTGGGGTTCAGACCATTTTCCTTTAATAGACGGCCTTTCACAAATGTATAAATCCAAACTATTACTGCCTCCGTGATCACTAGAAAATATTATTTTTTTACCATTCGGACTGACCGTAGGATGTACATAGTTATATTCTTCATTTTGTAGAAAAGCCGGTGTTGGAACGGACCATGTTCCATCCTTGGCTACACTATTCCATATCATAAAAGTAGCCATATTTCTACTATTTACTTTGTCTCTGTTTTTTGTGAAAAACATCTCATTACCCAAAGTGTTAAACGTGGTTGAACCTATATTATTCTGACCCGTAATTTCTGTAGCAAAAGGCGAAACTTTTTGTCTTAAGTAATCGTAAAAATATAACCTGGAATAATTTTCAGCCGTATACCCATCAATTTCTTTAGTTTTTATTCTTGTCGAACTAAAAACAATCTTTTGATCATACAAAGATGGGCTGTAGTCCGATTGCTCAGAGTTGAAAGGAGCTTTATCTACTTGATAAACCTTGTTTTCTTCAAAATGAATATCTTTGGTAAACACATCTTTCATGTTTAATAATTGTGGATGCCCAGAATGAATAGCCAAACAATTGTCAACCCAATTCAGTGCATTCTCTCGACTATCAAGTGCCCATAAAAGATAAGCATATTCAATTTTAGAAGAAAGAGACATCTTGTCTTTCGTCTCTATTCGATTGATTGTATTCAAGGCTTTTCCAGAATTTCCTAGGTTTCTATAAGCTTTGGCCAATCTTTCTAATTCCACAATATCTAAACCACTTTTTATACACTTTTCATATTCCTGTATGGCTACACTAAATAACAACCTATCATAAGCTTCATTGGCCTTTTCGCAAGCAAGCAATTCTGGAAAAGCTGTCACTGTAACCACAATACAAAAAAATATTTTTACAAAAATTCTGTTCATCTTTTTAAATTTAGAATTTTGGCAAATTTGATATTTTGTGAATAGAGGGCACTTTGGTTTTCTTTTTATCCCAAGTATATTCCAACACGATTTCATGTGCACCTGATCCTATTTTCCTAAATAAACTATTAGTATAATCATAGGCGTAAGACATATGAAGACCCTCTAAAACTGGAATCTCCACCATAGCCGCTAATGCATCACCCGTACGATAACTTCCCCCTACTGAAAAGACATTTTTGTACCACAATTGAAGTCCTATATCTACCTGAAGCGGTGCCGAAGGGTGATATTTTGCAAAAACAAAAGGTTTAATCTGAAATTCATCGTCCTTTAATCGAATAACGTATCCCATTGAACTAAAGAAATGGTGACTAAAAAATCCTCCTTTATCCATTATTTGTACATCGTTTTTAGGCACATATGCCATTAATGAAGGAACTGAAAAAGATATATAAAAATCCTTTGTATTGTACATGATGCCCAAACCTACCCGTGGTATCCATATATTATTCCGAGTATGAAGTGGGTCGACCAGCTCAGGTGTTACGGCATTTGAAAAATCGGCATTGATAAGATTGGTTCCTCCTTTAATTCCCATTGAAAGAACGGATTTATCCCCCATAATTACTCGATATGCGTAATTAACTTGAAGTGCCATATTCTGATCAAATCCTATTTTGTCGTAATAAAAATTAAATCCTAAACCTGCTTTTCCTTCATCTAAAGATTTTTCAAAATTGCCTGCCATCGTTGAGGGCGCTCCTTCTATACCAATCCACTGTAACCGATAAACCAAACTAGCATGATAGTCTGCTAATCTACCTGTAACTGCAGGATTGTAAAGACTTTGATTCCTAAACATAAATTTGGTGAAATGAGGATCTTGTTGTGCATAAACATTGTTTAGGAAAAATAATCCTAAAAATAATGCGGTTATATATTTTTTTTCTCTCATTTCCTCATTCCTTTATTGTCTCCGCAAATCAATCATGTTCGTCCTACTAATTTTACCATCCAATGATTCCAACAATATATAATAGGTGCCTTGAGGCAATTCATTATGATTATTTGACATTCCATTCCACGAATTATCAAATGGATTTTGTGTATATACAATGTTGCCCCATCGATTAAAGATAGTTATTTTAACTTCACAGTTATTAAGCATTGGTATGGAATATACGTCATTAATTTGATCCCTGTTTGGCGTAAAAGCATTGGGCAATACAACCTCAAGTAAATTACATTCTTCTTTGGTAGTTATACTCACCGTTCTAACAGAATAGCAGCCGGCTGCATTGGTTATTGTTATTGTATAAACAATATCTTCAAAACCAATGAGCTTTACCGGGTTGCAATTGTCACAAACAAGCCCCTCCGAAGGTGACCACAAATAGGTAAAATCTGTTGATAAAAATATAGTTGTTGTATCTCCAATGCCTATTTCCAGCGTATTTTGTAAATCTATATTTGGTAAAGGTTCTACGGTCAAATCCAACAATATTAAACTATCGCAGCCTCCTATCGTTTGTAAGGTGAACATGTAAATTCCTTCCTCACTTAAGTTTTGATTTTGATAATTATAGGTTTCTCCAACACAAATTGTATCTTTTAGTGTGCTTTCTACCGGAGGCAAAAAATTGACTTCTTTACATCGTATTATAAGACAACCACCAATTCCAATAGTATCACAGTATAGACCATTTTGTGATATGGTTTGTCCTAAATACTCAAAAGTATCTCCAGCACAACGAGTGACTTTTTCAATTTCTACTTTTTGATTGACAATACTTACAATATTTACTTTCAAGGACTTTTTACAACCGAAACGGTTACTTGCCTGAACAGTAAATTCAAGAAACCCAATTTGATTGGGAATAATGCGAACATGCGAACAAGTATCATTTAAACATTCTCCAGAAAAAGTATTGCCCCAAAAATAATTTTGAGCACCCTCCAATTCAATATTCAACGTATCCCCAATACAAATGAAGAAAGTGTCCAAAATACCCGTTACAATTATACTATCGTAATATGTTATTTGAAACGTATCAATTCTGCTACAATTTCCTTTATTAATCTCCAAATAAATAGTTTCGTTTTGCTCAAAGTTTAAGGTCGAATTGTTGGATTGGGGATCAGACAATATTCCGCTTTCATCAATCCAAGTGTAGGTGTAATTTTCGTTGACTACATATCCTATCAAGGCCTCGTCTCCAAAACAATATCGACCATCATTAATGAATTGTGTTTCTTCAATTTCTTCAATTTCTATAAAAATAGAGTCATTTTCAAAACATAATAACTCATTGACCATGGTAACAAATACCCATTCTGACTTATCCACAATTAATGTAATAAAACTACCCTCATCTTCAATAATCTGTCCACCTTCCCAAAAATAATTTATTGAAAAATCTGTAGTAAATAGGGAAACTGTATCATTTAAACAAACTGGGTCAATGGTGCTTAATATTCTAGGCCTTGGTTTAATCTCCACGGTGTAATTATACGTCTTTAGACAACCATTGGCTGTTTCAATTTCCTCTAAATTCCTAGTATACCATGTCGATATAAACGCATCATCATTATCGACGCCAAAATCAGCAAAATTACATTGAGTGCAGCTCATTCCTTGGCCAAAATCCCACTGATAGGATTTATTTGGCGTTTTCTCTATGCCAATTGTTGCTTTCTCGTCCCAGCATAGTCGAATCGTGTCATGAGCAATAAATATATTTTTTCCTAACCAATATTTTATGGGACTACAAATACAATTATCCGCTGAATCAATGACGAAATAAAAATGACAAAAATCATTGAGTGTGCCTAGATTTATCTGCGTATTTGTTGTAATTTTTTCATCTACTGAATCAGTTGTATCAATCAAAAATGAGTGCATCAAAGAGTCTTCTGACGTAATTAGTTGATCGTTATTCCTATCGTAGTATAATTTTGCCGACAGGGGTCCAATTCCCTTTGAGTGGGAGATAATTGATGTAAATGTATAAAATGGACTTAATTGGTTTCCATGAAGTGTTATATCTTCTATCTGAATATTTGGTTTTACAATGTCAACAAATGCAAAAAATTGACTTGAAAGTGCCTGAATGTTACATAAGGTCTGATTACTTACACAAAAGGCCTCTTCTTCACTATATGTCGATACTTCAATCAGATTCCTAACACAACCTGCGTCTGCTTTTCCCCTTACAAAAAAGGACATAAATACGTTGGGTGTTCCTTCTGGAATAGTCCATTCTAAGGAATTATTTATAATGACGGGATCTAACATTGTTAGGTTGCCAAAAAAACTATTTGGAACGATTTCTACACTTCTTGGTATTTGTATTGACAGTGTCGAAGAAGTGATGTGGGAGTTGATATACTGAACTTCTATTTTCTTTGCCAATCCACAAAAAAGAGTATCCGGTGTTATTACTTGTAACTGAACGCTAATTTCATTCTCGAGCCCTTCAATGATATAGGGGCCATTGATTTTAGTTCTTTCGTTGGAAGGAGTTCCACATGCGTGACTAGCCGAAACTGAAATTTTTTCGCGAGATCCAGATATGAATTCGCAATCTGTCGTGGTTTTATATCGAATTTCAAATGCATTATCAGGAGAAGAAGACACTGCGGGCAATCCTACATTAGCGTGTTCTAGCCAAAATGATTTTAAATCCCAAACGAAAGTTCTATCAAATAATAGTTCTGGAAGAGGTATCAAAAATTCTTGTAGACTTCCTGCTGGATATTCAATAAAACAAGATCCTTCCACAAATTCAACCCCTTTAGGTAATGTAATAGAAGGGTAGATCGAAAACAGATGTCCTAAACCACCGTTAAATACCGTAAATTTAGAGGAAACCATAGAATCGCACAACATTCCCATTTGTTCTTGTTCGTCAACCAATATCTCTAATTCTCCTTCAGGAAAATCTATAAACATCGTATCATATCTTACAAAACAAGGTTCTTCAGCTGGATTGCTATAAAGTCCACAATCATAACCAAATTCAAAAATGATTCTTTTCCTTCCGCAATCATTCGTATTGGCCCTAAAGGTCAAACTTCGGTTTTCGTTTTGAAATAAGTTCCCAAGCACAAAATATCCATTTATATTAGGGTAATTGACGGGCAACCCAGACAATAATAAATTTACATCTCTTAAGCTTCCATGATCATATATCGGTCTTATAAAAACATTCCTAACCTGACCATTAGATTGATTTTTAATTTTAATAGGGACATTTATTTGAGGCAGTAAGGCGGTAAATTCTTTTTCTTGAATTTCCAAAGCAACTGTAGGTACCGTACTAAAATTTTGTAAAACATACTCAAATTTGTCTGGAAGCAAAGTCACAGCTTTAGGATCTTGGTCATACAATATCTCACAATATGTATGTCCAATAGGTGCTCCTATACAAGTCTCTGAGGTTCGATATAGCCAAAATCTAAGGCCAGCTCTAAAGTTTCTAAAGTTGGTAAAATCAGAAATATCAACATAATAATAATCACCAAAGTCTTCAAAAGTGGTATACGTTTTTGTGGGCAGAACTCCATTGGAAAGTGAAATACTGTCTAGTACAATATTATCCACTTTCCCAATTTTTATGCCTTTGGGTCTTATATAATATTTTATTTCTCCTGGGCTTTGTACAGGATAACCAAAGTTCAATAATATACCCTGAGAAGAAGTTGAATTGGGACATTGTGATACGCCTGGAATAGCCCATTGGCTCCATGCATTAAAACCTATAAAATTTACCTCAGTTTCTGGACAGCCACATGAAAAATAAGCTTTGTTGTCTAATATTTCTTCATTCGTTACCAATAGTTTGGGTGCATACTTAAAAACAAGATTATGACCATTCCAACCAACAAAAGGTGTAACAAAGTTTCTATTAAAAACTTTGGTCACTTTGAACAAGATAGAATCCCCATCTTCATAAACAAAGGTGTCTGGAAATACTGGGTTTATACCCCCTAATTTTGACACCGAAAGGTCAAATGTATACTGTAAATTATCAAATGTAGTGGGAATGTTCTCAAAAACATAGGTTTCCCCTGTTGATTTATCCCAGATAGTGGTAATATTATGAATAATACTTATTCCCGTTTCTAGTATTTCTTTCCCCATATTTGGTCCCGAAGCAATATCTTTATGAAATATTTGAATGGCAGCATTTTTAAAAGATTTACCTGGAACGTCTATGACTACCTCTCCATTTAAACGTATCAAAAACGTATCTCCTAAATAAACATTTTTTGAATTAATCAAAGTCAAATCATATTCGCCATCTTCATCGGGTATGTAATCTCCATTTTTATCAGGTAATCCAAGACTGGTTCTTTCAAACTCCATGTCATATTGAACATATCCTGCTAATTGTTTGTAACAATAACCATTGGTACATTCACTTAAAAACGAAACATCAGCACATGATTTTATCAAGCCTTGTGGCATACAATCTGTTCCGGTTATTAAGGTAATTTCACCTCTTATAAAGTCTGTAGTTTTAGAGAATCCGCAAATGTCTGCACAGGAAGTTAAAAGAGTATCTCTACAAGGAAGTAAAAGTGTGTCACCACAGTTTGCAATGACTGGTACAATAATGGTTTGACTTATTCCTGGAAAAGGTAAAGGGTAAGATAATTCAATAATCTTTATTTTCCCAGAAATGTATTCATTTACTTGAGGGAGGATACTACCAATAGCATAATTAGAATTTATCGTTTGTAAATAGGCGGGGAACTCAATTTTAACTCTAATTTCTCCTTCGGCATTCGTTAGTTTATCGCTGTTGAACACATACTTAATGACTCCAGCTTTTCCGTTAGTGACCATACCATTGATCAATAATTCTATGGCACTTGTTATTGGCTTTTGAGAAATGTTGGTAGCCACAATCTGACCGTTTTGATTCTTATCATTTTCTTCACTACATGTTTTAACATACCTATAACTGGCTTTCCAACTCAAACTCTTAGGGTCACATCCAGGTATTTCACAAAAGGAAATAAGAAATTGAAAAGTAACCTGTCTTACAGTTTCTGATGCAACTAAGGTGTCGGCAATTATGATAACTTTTTCTGCAACCAATACACCACAGGAATCATTTTTAATATTTTCATATTCAACTGTAAATAATGGTGGTGCAACAACAGAACCTACCTTAATTGGTCGGTTTGGTGTATGCTGTTCTATGACAAAATGTAAATCTGTAACGTCAGAAATAGACGGAGATATAACTGCTGTAAGTGTTTGAAGTGCTGTCGAATTGTAGTAACAATCCGGCTCTTCCACTTTATAAGACAACATCATTTTATCACCCTTATCTAAAACGGGCAATGCTTTGAATGTAGCTCTTACTAAAGAAGTTTTGCAATCCACATTTTCACATCCCCAAGTAGTGGTAATTTCTGATTGAATAAATTTTGGTTCGATCAAACAATCAATAATGGAAATTTTTTCAGTGATGACAACTTCTTCATTAAAATCAAAAAACTCGTCCTGATTACCAATTGCAGAAAATGTTTCGGGCCCAATGATTAAATGTAATGTTCCTTTTGGTGAATTGACACGCACTCCATCATCAGATAAAACTTCAATAATTTCACCATGTATATCTTTATAAACGAATGAATTGGTTTTGCCCAAGCGTGTGTTTTTGATGGTAATTTTTCTTTCTGTCACCGTCCCAACACTATTTTCCAAATAGGAGTTATTTACTTTTGAAATAATAATATTGGGTGTTTCGACATTAAATATATCTGAGCTTATCCTTTTTTCACCTTGATCGGCGATTAGTATAAAGTCGTTCTTAAATTGTTGGCCATCATCTATGCAAGACCCTGATTTGCAGGTAGATAGTACTTTAAACGTAAGGTTTTTTTCTACATTTTTAACAAGTGTAATTATGTCAAAAATTGGGGTGTTTTTTTGTGTAATATTGTTTTCCGTTGCACCGGAAATGGTTGATAGTTTGTATTCAAAACCGCAAGGTAGCTGAACGGTTAGTTTCGCATTTGTCCAATCAACATTTTCATCATTTTTAATAGTAATGGAAAAAGTAGTTTCATTACACACGCCTGGTGTGTTATCCAAGTTTTGTTTAATGATTATATTTTGTGAAAACACAATAGGATGTAGTAACAATAAGAAACAGACTAAAATGACCACGTTTCTTAATAATATGTTGCATCCACATTTCATCTCCTGCTGTTTTTATCCATACCAAATTCAAGAAGAGGCATAAAAGGGATGCAATATTAACTGATTTTTAGAAAATTTTGAAGTAAATTGTAAAATAGTTTACATTTTATAACTTCCAAGTGACCGTATATAAGTTAAAAATAATTTAGCTTGAAAAAATAGTTCATTCCTCTTCCCTATTATTCATTTTCCTATATCTTTGTTTTTTTGAAACCATAAAAAACATTGAATGAGCACAACTTCGTCACAGGATTTTTTCAATAGTAAAGTGTTAGGTCACCCTTCTGGATTATTCGTTTTATTTTTCACAGAAATGTGGGAAAGATTTTCATACTACGGTATGAGGGCTTTGTTGGTGATGTTTTTTACCGCTTCCATTTTGGAAAGTGGTTGGGGTTGGCCTAAAGAGTGGGCTTTTGCTATTTTTGGTACGTATACTTCCTTGGTTTATCTTTCCACCATTCTTGGAGGTTATATGGCTGATAAAAAAATAGGTTTTCGATGGGCTGTAGTCATTGGCGCCCTATTAATGACACTTGGTCACGCCAGTATGGCCATGGAAACTAGTTTTTTTATTTATTTGGGATTAACCCTACTTGTTTTCGGAAGTGGGTTTTTTAAGCCAAATATGACTTCTATGATTTCTGAGCTCTATAAAGAGCATCCTGAAAAAAAGGATGGTGCTTACACTATATTTTATATGGGTGTTAATGCTGGTGCTTTTTTTGGAATATTGTTATGTGGATATTTGGGTGAGATGGTAGGTTGGTCTTGGGGCTTTGGCCTTGCCGGAATTTTTATGTTTTTCGGTTTAATGCAGTTTTTAAAAGCACAAGATATATTTGGAGATGTTGGAAAAGTGCCCCTTGGAACCAAGTTTGCAACCGTTAACGAAGATTCTAGTGATAAATTAAATCCTTTTACACAATTCGAATTAATCCTTATTTCTATTTCAGCAGTATTGGGTTTATCTTGGACTTTAAATGACCCAATTACAAAAATAACAGAAGGAAGTATTAATTTTTTCCCTTTTGAAATCATGGGTTATGCCGGTTCAACATTTGCCATCATTACCGCTGTTGTCCTATTTTTAATTGTCGTAGCCATACGATTACCAAAATACTCAAAAATAACAGGTGATCGCATGATGGCCGTACTATTCTTTTCATTAGTTACCATCTTTTTTTGGGCTATCTTTGAACAGTCTCCAGGTTCATTAACTATTTTTGCCAAAGATTATACTAATCGTGTTCTAACTGGCGGTGCAGGCATGACCTTTAAGATTGTAAACTCAATGATGACTTTAATTCCACTAGGAATTATCACTTGGGTTTTGATGTTGTTATTCAGACAAACTTTTGCAAAATATTCTTTGTCCAACATCATTTTAAGCTTTAGTTTTTTATGCATCTGGGCAATAGCCATTTGGATGCTTTATACCGAATTTCAAAAAGATGTGGCTGAAGTTCCCGCTTCTTGGTTTGGTGTATTAAACTCTTTATTCATCATTATTTTCGCCCCTCTATTTTCAAAGTGGTGGGAAAGTAAATATAATCCTAATGCTAATACAAAATACGCCATTTCTATGTTTTTACTGGCTCTTGGTATGGCATGTGTTGCATATGGTGCAAGTTCCATTCCCGCTGGAGCTGCTACCGCATCAGTAAGTATGATTTGGTTGATTCTGGTTTACTTGTTTCACACACTTGGTGAGTTGTGCATTTCACCGGTCTCTTTGGCTTACGTAAGTAAATTGGTTCCCCCTAGAATGATTGCCTTTATGTTTAGTGTTTATTACTTAGCCATAGCTATAGGAATGAAACTGGCTGGAGTTTTTGGAGAAAAGTCCGAATCCATTGCCCAAGAGGAAGGTCTAGCATACTTTTTTTGGATGTTGACATTTATCTCTATTGGTGTTGGAATATTGGCGTTGGTCGTATCCCCATTAATAAAAAAATTGATGCACGGCGTTAAATAAAACGAAAACATTTTTAATTGTAATTAATTTTTCAATCAAATAACCAACTATTATGAAAATCTATTTTCTTTTTATTTTTCTATTTATTACATTCGTTATCCATGGTCAAAAAGTAGATATAGATAATGTATATTTAAACATCAGTAATTGTTCCTTGCCTATAAACTACATTGAACCAGAGCTGAGAACTTATGCTGTTTTCCTATCAGGTAATAGCAAGTTTGTAGGGGTGGACAAAGAAGAACAGATTAAAATTTTTGGATGGACCAAAGTATCTGACGAAAGTAATTCTACTCTTGATATTAAGGTGGACATAGGATATTTTAACTACGGCTCTCCAAATAGTTCTTCCAGAGTTGAGGAAAAAAAAGATAAAGACGGAAAAGTGACTGGCCGTGTAACCCATTATAAAACAACAGTTGCCAATTATAGTAGAGGGTCAATGAAAATTATAGGAATTACAAATCCTTTACCACCTAAGGTTGTTTCTACAAAAGAAAGTAAAAGCGATAAAAAAAATAAAGAAAAGGAGCAAAAACTTGCTAGTAATCCATTCTTACAAAATGTAGATTTAAACTCTACTTCACCTCAATCATCGGATACCAAAGAAGAAGTGTATTCCTATTCATTAGATAAGGAGTATGTTTTTGATTCAGGGGAACATTCAACGCCTAGCGCTGCATACAAAAGATATGCTGATAATGCTGGAAATATAAGAAATGAAAATGAAAATGATTTTAGAAACAACTACACTAAATGGATCAACAATTATAACAATAAATATTACGGTTATGCTCCTGTCAATAATTATGTTCGATTTAAAAAACTAGACTCTAAAAAACACCCCGAGTTTATAATGTTTGAAAACGCAGTTGCTGCCATGAAAGAAGTATTTGGCAAAATGCGTTACAATAAACCCATCGACGAAATACAAAATGACTTATTGCCTCTAGTCAATTATTTTGATGAAGTCTCTAGAAAATATGCGGGTGATGATAAAGACAATATCAAACTTAGAGCTGCATGTTTATATAATTTGGCCAGGATAAACCAATATTTAGATCATCATGATAGAGTAATCGAATTAGCCGGACAATTCGCCACCTTCAGTAAAAGAGACGCTAAGGCTTCCGAAAAATTTATTGAAGATTCTCAGGAGTTAAAACGAACACTTGCCTTTCATAAAATGACCTCTAGGCATATTGTAAGCTTAGTGGTGGATGAAAATGATGAATTAGGCGACAAAATTGAAAGTGCCGACGATGAAGATTAAGTTTTCATTTTTAACACAATTTAATAGTATTTTATAGCAGTAATTTAACGGCCTCACTGTTTAGAAAACGAAAAAATTAAGCTTTGTTTATACAATGATAGTTTTTAGACAAAAGGTACTTTTTATTTTATTCTGGCTTCTTTTAATTTCTGATAATATTTGCGGTCAATCTACTGACAGTTTACTTTATTTTACAGCTGATGAAATGGTCTTTAAGTATGCCACAAACAAACCTTGGTCTACTTATAATGATACATTTACGGTCTCTGAAAACTTTGTGTCTAGTATAGATCTTTTGTTTAACATACTGCCCGGTGTAACTGCTTTGAATGGTGAAAATTCAGCTCAGGATGTACGTTTGTCCATGAGGGGTTTTGGCGCCAGATCCACCTTTGGTATAAGAGGAATTAAACTATACTTAGATGGTATTCCCTTGACTACAGCAGATGGAACCACACAAGTTGACGAGATGAGTACCTATCTCTTCCACGATGCGGAAATAGTCAAGTCCAACATGTCTGCTAGATTGGGCAATGCAAGTGGGGGAGCGTTATCTTTCAAAAGCCCACCTTATCTTCAAGGGCACCAGTTATATACTAGAATGCATACTTTAGGCGCTTATGACATCGGTTTTAGAATCGGTCATTCAAATCAAAAAGCCGGTAATCAATTCAACTTAAGTCATCAATTTTTTACTAGTAAAAGAGCCCTTTCTTCTAGCCAAAACACTGTAATATACAATAAATCATTTTACTACCCAAATGAGGTTTGGTTGCTAGAAACTATCGTGCACGGATATTATTCACCTCTTGGTCAAGATCCAGGTTCTCTCACATTAAATGAATTCAACATCAATCCATATCAAGCCAATCAAAGGAATATTTTATATAACGCAGGTGAAGAAGTAAAAGGTTTTAATATAGCTATAAAATCTACCTATGATTTTAAAAAAAACAGAAAATTAAACAGTTCCATTTTTTATAAGGCACGTGATTTTCTTGGCCGACTGCCTATTCAATCTGGTGGGATTATTGATTTACTACGACATGTTTCGAGTTTTCAAAATACTTTTGATCAAATTCTTTCTGACAGACAGTCCTTTTCAATTGGACAGGGGTTTGAGTGGCAAAAAGATGGTCGAAAGAGGTTTAATAACCTAAATGGAGATGTAGGCAATTTTGAGTTAGATCAAAAAGAATCCGTTCGCAATACATATCTTTTTCAACAATATCGATTTACTTCAAAAAAAATTAGTTTACACCAATTGCTTCGCTTCGACCATTATAATTTTAGCTTAAAAGATCAATTTTTTTTAGATGGAACTCAAGATGGGCGTATTAACTTTTCTAATCTACAAGGTGGCCTTGGCGTAAATTTCCCCATCGGCGAAAACTGGTCTAGTTTTATAAATGTTGGAACCGCTTTTGAAACACCAACGATGAACGAATTTACCAATATTCCTGGCGGTTATGTTGGGTTAAACAAAAATCTAAAACCAGAACGCTCATTTCAAGTTGAATGGGGGAATTACTTAGAAATCAACCACAATATTTTACTTTCTTCAACCCTTTACGGAATAAATATAAGGGACTTGATAACCGCCTATGAGGTCGATAATATTCCAGGACAAACTTTTTATAGAAATGCCTCACAAACAAAGAGGTTCGGACTTGAAATGATGGCAAAAATTCGATTTACCAAACACTTATTGGTTACGATACAATACGATTATTCCTACTTTAAGTATAAAAATTTTTTTATAAATTCCGTTGATTATTCCAATAATTTTCAAACACTCACACCCAAAAATAGGTTGGTAGCTCAAGCTCATTATTCATGGAAAAACTATTTTGAATCTGAAATTTTTGTTTCGTATCAGAGCCCAATGTATCTTAATGACCTTAATACCATCCAAAGTCCTTCCATGTCCTCTATTCAATGGTCGATATCTTCTGGAAATTTGCTATCTAAATCCTTCACCTTTGGGCTGTATTTCAATAATTTATTTAACTTGGCCAAGTACTCAAATTTTAGGGTAAATGCCGCTCAAAACAGATTTTATGAAGCAGCATCACCTCCTGGCGCTTCTCTCTTTGTCGTATATCGATGCAACAAAAAACATCATTCCAAACAAAAGGACTAGATAAAAAATCTAACTGCTATTTTACACTTCTTTTCGCTTCATTATTGGCAAGTTTTTAACGACGAGTTGTATGGTATTTCTTAGCCTTTCTTCTAGTAAAACCAATCGATCAAATTTCATGTCGTGTAATGTTTTTTCATTATAGTGTCTAATGGTAATTAATTCGAGATCATCGTCCATGATGACCCTGAAATCTTCGCCAAGTGCTTCTTCAAACATTTTAATTTTTTCAGGTAAAAAATTGGTGCAAATCGTGAAACTAATCGCTGTATTACGCATCATATGCACCTTTATCCTATGTTTGTCCAATAAATTGAAGATATTACTTAAATGATGTTCCGCTACAAAAGAAAAATCATTGGAAGAAATATGTATGAGACATTGATTTGGTTCAATGACTATCACCGGTGGATAGGTCAATTCTAAAATATCGCTTATGATTGTTCCTTCACTTTTGGGGTCATCAAAAGGCCTTACATATAATGGTATATTTTTATTTTGTAAGGGTTTTATCGTTTTTGGATGAATAACCTTTGCTCCGTAATAAGTCATTTCTATCGCTTCTTTATAAGAAAGCCTTGGTAACTTTATAACATCTTCAAAAAGTCGTGGGTCAGCACTTAAAACTCCTGGAACGTCTTTCCAAATATGCATACTTTGAGCATCCAAACAATATGACAAAATAGCTGCCGAGTAGTCAGATCCTTCACGCCCTAAGGTTGTCGTGAAGTTTTCACTACTACATCCTATAAAACCTTGTGTTACGACCATTTTCCCTTTTTCCAGAATTGGTTTTATTTTTTGTGTCGTGTTCTTTTGCGTTTGGTTCCATACAACCCTTGCATCGCGATAAGTATTATCCGTGAGAATTAAATCTCTAGCATCAACCCATTCCAAAGGAATATTTTTCTCCTTTAAATAGTATGCCATTATTTTTGAAGAAAGTAATTCTCCAATAGAAACAATTTGATCGTAATAGTAATCATAATTTTCTTGTGGTTTTTCTTCAATAATCCACTCTATTTCTACCATCAAATCATTTATTTCATTCAACAACTCTTTATTATTTTTACATAATTCCCGAGCTATATTCTGATGATCTTCTCTTATTCCTTGCAACAATTTTTTACTTCCTTCTCTATGATTAAACCATGTTATAACTACTTCTTCCAAGGCATTTGTGGTCTTACCCAACGCAGAAACAACGATGACCAAGGTTTTATTTTCAAAAAGACGAAGGATATCACCTATATTCCTAAAACACGTAACATCCTTTATGGATGCCCCTCCAAATTTAAAAACTTTTATTTCCATGATGTTATAATAATGGGCAAAGATACAATTTGATAAAATTTGAAACTAAAAATGTGCTTATTCCATTAAAATTATGTTTAATTGGCAGAATATTTTAGAAAATTAATGACAAATTGACATGAATTTCACTTGGTAGTGTTTTTGATGTACTATGTTTAAAATATCATCACATGACATACGATAATTTTACTGTAAATGCGCAAGAAGCTATTTTAAAAGCGCAACAACTTGCTGGTAGTTTAGACCAACAAGTCGTGGAAACAACGCACTTAATGAAAGGTATTCTAGAAATTGATCCTAAATTAAGTGAATTTCTCCTTCAAAAATGTTCCGTTAATTTAACTGCTTTAAAAAGAGATATCAATGTTGAAATAGAAAAATACCCAAGGGTTCAAGGTGGCGAAAAACAATATTTAAGTAATGATGCCAATAAAGCCCTTTCCAGAGCCAAGTCGGCATTAAAAGACTTTGAAGACGAATATATCTCTTTGGAAATCATTATGTTGGCCATGATTGATGGTTCAGATAAAATGGGAAACCTTCTTAAAAATCATGGGGTCACCTCTAAGTTGTTTAAAGCAGCTATTCAAGAACTTAGAAAAGGAAGGAAGGTAACTGATCCAAATGCCGAAAATCAATATAATGCGTTGAAAAAATTTGCGGTCAATTTAAATGAACAGGCTGAAAATGGAAAGCTTGACCCTATTATTGGTAGAGATGAAGAGATTAGAAGGATTCTTCACATTCTTTCAAGAAGGAAAAAAAACAACCCTATAATCTTAGGTGACTCAGGTGTTGGGAAAACAGCCATTGTTGAAGGAATTGCCTGGAGAATTGTACAACACGATGTTCCAGAAAATCTAATTTCTAAAAAAATATTTACGCTAGATATGGCTGCCCTTATTGCTGGGGCAAAATACAAAGGCGAGTTTGAGGAAAGACTCAAAGCGGTCATCAATGAAGTCATCTCTTCAGAAGGTCAGGTGATTTTGTTTATTGATGAAATACACACTTTGATTGGTGCCGGTGGCGGGCAAGGTGCCATGGATGCCGCCAATATTTTGAAACCTGCATTGGCAAGAGGTGAGTTACGAACTATTGGTGCTACCACTTACGATGAATATCAAAAATATTTTGAAAATGATAAAGCTTTAGTTCGCCGGTTTCAAACTGTCATGGTGGACGAACCATCAGTTGAGGATACTATCTCAATCCTTCGAGGCATACAAGAAAAGTATGAGGTTTTCCATAAAATAGATATTCTGGATGAAGCATTGATTGCCGCAGCAGAATTATCACACAGGTATATTTCTGAAAGAAAACTCCCTGACAAAGCCATAGATTTGATTGACGAAGCTGCTTCAAAATTAAGACTTGAATTGGATTCTGTTCCAGAAATAATTGACGAATTAAATCGAAAATTAAGGCAATTAGAGATTGAAAGAGAGTATATTAAAAAAGAAAAAGACGAAAAAAAGCTCAATGTTCTCAATCAGCAAATAGCCAACAATAAGGAAAGACTTGATTCTGTCACGGCTTCGTGGAAATCAGAAAAAGATATTATTGATCGTGTTCAGAAAATTAAAGAAGAAATTGATCAATTGGAATACGAGGCTCAAAAAGCTGAAAGAGAAAGTGATTATGAAAAAGTGGCCAAAATTCGATATGGTGACTTAAAAGATAAAGAAAGTGCCTTGAAAACTGCTAATGACGAATTAAGCAAACTACCTGAAGATAGTCGCTTTACGAATGAAGTGGTCACGGCAAATGATATTGCCGACGTCATTTCAAAATGGACCGGAATACCTGTTTCTAAAATGATGCAAAGTGAAAAACAAAAACTTTTATCCCTTGAAGAGGAAATTGGAAAAAGAGTAATAGGTCAAAAGGAAGCTGTAGTCGCCGTATCCGATGCCGTCAGAAGAAGTAGAGCAGGATTGCAAGATGAAAAAAAACCAATCGGTTCATTCATTTTTCTAGGGCCAACAG
>JBATMZ010000191.1:0-23638 GCA_049290115.1 Saprospiraceae bacterium
AGTAAATACTGTTATAATAAATTGACCCTTACTCCCTTTGCACTATAGTATTCTGTTTTCAAACGCAATTTACATGCTTTTTTTGACATGAACAAGCACTACCTGAAAAAATATTATTGGACAAAATATTGAACGCTGAATTATCAATGATGTTAGGTTTTCAAGTAGTATGTTTAAAATCAAATCTTGATTACATCTTCACCATCTTCGTGGTCAAAAAATACCCGGGCTGGTTGTCAGGACTAAATTGAACAATATAACTTCCTTGAGGCAAATCTCTGACAAGCATTGTTTCTTCATGACTGATTTTTTGCTGAAGCACCAACTGGCCGGACAGATTGTACATGAATAAATCACCGGTAGTAAATTTTTCATCCATTATGCGAAAGGTAATTTCATCATGACATGGATTCGGAGTTAAAACCAGTTTTGCCCTATTTAAGCTATAGTCCTGATTCTTTGAAGATAAATTTATCCCTAAATCACTTAAGTGAAAACCAATTGTACTATGATAATGTCTATCCCAAAAAATGGTCATATTTACAAACCCCAAATCATTCACATAAAAGTTTGCCGACCTCATATTGTTCATTTTATCATTTGTGGTTATAGCACCTAATTTTTCCGTTTGACCATTCATTGAAATTTTTAAAATATCATAACCATGATCTCCACTAAAAGATGGAAATGCCGCGACATAAACATTTTTACTGTCCAGATAAATTCTTTTAATAGTGGAATACACATGCGAAGTATCATGAAGTTTAATTTCATTCAAATAAAGTTTTTCAGCACCCAAATTATCCATCCACAATAACCAGTTTTTATATTGAAATTGGTTATTTGGGTCTTTATATGAATTTACTAAAACAATATCATTTTCACCCAAAAGAACTTCTAAATTTTCATTAAAATCTGTAAAATTTGGTCTATTAACATAATATGGAAGTAAGTTGATTTTTTGAACCAAATTATATGTATCCTTTTCCAACTTAAACAATTCTAAAGAAGCTTCATCCTTATTTATATTACTATCTTTACTTTTTATATAATATGGCAATAAAAACATTGAATCATTCATACTATATGCCCTTGCTATTGACCCATCCATATTCTGACGTGAAACTACTTTGTTAAAATCGAAATATTGAGTTGGCAAATAATCGGATAAAGTGTTATCAAATTTGCTCAATTTAATTTTGTCATCATCGAAATTTAACATAATTAGGTCATCTCTAGTATTGTAAAAATATACTTTAGCCCCAATAATTTGCAAAACCCCTAAGGTATCAATTAAGTCAACTTTTTCACTTACTGTATTCCCATTTCGTTTATCAATTTCTATAACCCAAGGTACAGCATATCCATAAACATTCCCCCAAGATGGAAATGGACGATGACTAAAATTCGTTCGTTTCATTCCAATCATAGCAATGGTTGTATCAGAGGATTCCAAAATATATTGGGATGACAATTGAAAATAATTATGTCTCGAGTTAATAAATTTTGACCATACAATATCTCCATCTGAATTTTTTATTTTATGTATTAAACCACCATCCATTTCACCTGATTCATTTCGTGAAATGAAATAAGAAAAACTATAAACACTATCTAAAATCGGAACCCAATTGTTAAAAGCTGTATACTCATCTAAACCTGAAGGACTTGGGGTTAAAAACGTTGTATCCTTAGCAATGTGATACCATCTTGGAACAAACTGATCAAATCTAATAAATGGTTCCTGAGCATTTATTAATATAGGTGTAAAAATCAGGATTAAAAGGCAAAATGTTTTCATTTGATCTTAGTTGAGCTATTATTCATTTAAAATAAATTAATCCCCTTCCATCATTATTAGAAAGGGAAGGGGATATTCATAAGTTATTGAGTACAAATAAATCTACACTCTGTCGCAGTGAAACAACCAAAAGGTGTTGTTGGACTTGGCGGATCACATTGACCTATTGATAAAGGTACAATTATTGTTGTTTTTTCTACCTTTTGAGAACTTTGATTGAAACACATTTTTGTTTCAATTTTACAGCATCCGGTTCCACATGGTATCGGTGTTGCCAAATAATAACCTTCCCTACCAGTTAAATATACGCAATATCTAGAACATGATTCTCTAATGTGTGATATTTCGAACCATTGATTTTGTGCTCCACAATTAAAAAATATCTTAAAATCTTCAAAATGCACATCTTCAAATCTTCGATACAACTTATCATATAATTCGGTAAGATATTCATCTAGAGAAGGTGTATTTATACCTGGATTAAACAAAATTTCATTTATCTCATTTTCATACTGTGGACAATTTACTTCGATCAACTCGAAAGATAAAGTAAAAAAGCGAGTGATTAATGTGTTAGGTATATTGCATTTAACAATTTTTACCTTCACTTTGAAAGTACACCCACTTGGATAGCCAGGTATATTATCTAAAGTGTGTACTTCAATAGTAGGCGTTGAATTTGGGCATTCGATTTCTAATAATTCTTCATAACATACGTTACTTCTCAATTCAGTTCCAATACTTTGTGTGGTCGGAGAATTTTTTTGTGTGTTTTCCTTTTCGTTTTTTTGACAAGCACTTAAGAATAACACCAACGACACCATGGCCATCCATTTAAAGGTTAAAAATCGCTGAATCGCTGAATCGATGAATCGCTGAATCGCTGAATCGCCTTCTAAAAATAATCAAATTTTTCATGATATACAAATTTAAATAGTGAAAAAATCTATCCATAGTAAATACTGTTATAATATATTGACCCTTACTCCCTTTGCACTATAGTATTCTGTTTTCAAACGCAAATTACAAGCTTTTTTTGACATGAACAAGCACTACCTGAAAAAATATTATTAGACAAAATATTGAACGCTGAATTATTAATAGCGTCAGATTTTCCTGCAGTAAGGTTACCATACTTCTTGTTTACGGCTTTACCAGTTTTCCCGTGAGAAAGTAGCCCGGCCGACTCTCCGGTGCATACTGTACGATGTAAGTGCCGGGTGCCAGTGAGCCCACATCCATCTTGTCTCCATGCTGTACTTTTTTTTGTTGGACCAATTGTCCCGATACATCGTAAATATATGCTGTACCCTTGTGGTATTGATGATCGGTGATATAAATGCTGACGTCATCCCCAGCCGGATTGGGTGTAAGTGTTATCAATGGTTTTGAGGGTGTCAGTCCTTGGTCTTCGGAGGATAGATTGATACCAAAGTCGGAGATGTGGAAACCACATGCCGTAGTATAGATATTATCCCAAACCATGAACATGACAAAATACCCACTCTTTTTCATATTTATTCTGTAGCCTGTCATTCTCTTTGTATTGCCAGTAGTCAAACTTCCTAAAATGTCTAATTTCCCATCTATGCCAGGTCTTAAAATGTCAGCGCCCTCTTTTCCTATAATCGAAGGTGAAGCAATAAAATATACATAATCACTCTTTATAAAAAATGGATTTATAATTCCATAATTATGATTGGTTCCATTAATGTTCGGGTTTGAAATATACACCTTTTCATTTCCATCTTTATCCATCCATAATAACCAATACTTAATGAATTGAGGAGAAGTGGGATCATGCCTAGTTTTAACAAAACACAATTCTCCTTCACGCAAAGTTATCCCAAAAAATAAGTCATAGCCTGGTAGAGGGGGAGGTAGTTTTTTAAAATAATTTTATTCTTCCAATATTATAATTAATAGTCCAAAAAACCATACCAGTATTAAGCCTTCCTCTACGGCAAATCAATATCTTTTAAAGCAAAAGGTACTTTTTTTATGGAAGTTGGTGTCTCTACAGACAATACAACCGTAAAACTAGATTGTATTTCTTCCCCAAAATAATAGGTCACCAAATCACCTGTGGCAGACCACCCATTGTTGCCAATATACGTTCCATCAGGCGTTTCAAAAGAAATATTGTCCAATTTTCCAACATCGCCCTTAACATAAAAAGTGACTTCATTTCCACTCATACCCATATACGTAAATGCGTCGATTAAACGCTCCAACTCTTTAGCCAATTCCTGCATTTCTTTGGGCTGTTTTTTGAGTTCTGCTTCCTTCATTTTCTGTTGTTCTGTGGCCATTTTTTCCAATGACTCTTTGGTAAGATACATTACAGACAAACCAGGTACATTGGACGCAAGATTTTTATTGGTGCTCTTTCCAATATTTTTAACTTTTACAATACCACCATTTGCTTCAGTCGGATCGTATAAAACCACTTCTCCTGTAAGTTCCTTAATGGTTGCGGCTTTCCTGGAAGCGGGCAACAAAAGGATAGAAACATACGCTTGTGTTCCGGACAATTCAGAATATCTTGATGTGTTGCTTTCGTCAGACAATAAGTCCAATCCTTGATCGTCGACAGCTTTTAATACTTTTGCGATTTTGGCAAACTTATACTTTCGTACCACATCGCCCGATACCTGTAGTGAAACCTCACATCGATTGCCAAAATAACTGTTTTGGGTTGACCGACTTTCATTGATTTGTTCGATACTCACTTTTTGCCCAACCAAAATCCATGGTAAAAACACTAGACACAACATGATATTTTTCATCCCTTTCATTTTATAATTCAAACCCTTGAATCAAGACAAATTTACATTTATATTTTGCAAACTTGGTTGTTTTTTAATCAAATAATTTGGAAATCAAGAATCACAAATCTTTTGTACTATTGTAGTGCTGAAAAACAAATAGTAAATTCAGTGGCAAGTCATTGATTTTTAACTTTCAAAAAAAGTTGGTAAAACAAAATCCTTTAATCTATTTCAAAACCATTGTGTACTTTTGTTTTTCCATTACATCACCGTTTAGGTAATTTTTCAATACATAAAATCATGAAAATTTGCCTAAAAAGTAATCAATTTTTGCATGGCTATCTTATTTTACAACCTAAGACAATTAAGCAAACAATTGGCCGTGCTTGTCCTGTTGTACGCCGTTGGCAGAGCCATTTTCATGTTGATACATCATCAAAGTTTTGAATGGAGTGGACCCATTGAATGTGGATTATTGTTTGTCAAAGGATTGCGGTTTGATCTTTCTGCTATTGCCATGACCAATTTGCTTTATCTTTGGTTGTTTTTTTTGGCTTTTTTTATTCCGTGGAATAAATTCTATAGCTATTTTTGCTTACCCATATTCTTAATAAGTAATGGCCTCGCTTTAGCGTTTAATTTAAGCGACGTAGCCTACTTCCCTTTTGTGCTTAAAAGAACACAAGCCGATGTACTAGATTATTTTTCTGGTGAAAAAGGGAATGACTTTTTTCGATTGATTCCCACCTTCATACAACAATACTACTTTCTTATTATTGTGTTTCTTCTCTTTATACTTTTGCTTTATGTAGTAGGTAAAAGGTCCAAGCCAGCGGTGATTTTATCGGTTTTAGAAGGGTCTTTCATTAAAAATTTTATCTTCATTCTGGTAATTTGGGTTGTGGTCAACGGACTCTTTGTGGTTGCTTTTCGTGGGGGCTTCCAAGCAAAACCACTCAACATCATCCATGCTTCAGAAATGACCAAAGTTGCCAATATACCCGCCATATTAAACACACCTTTTTCTATCCTCAAAACATGGGGGAAAAAATCTATTTCGACTCGTTCGTATTTCCCTGAGGAACAAATTTTACAAGCCAAAGATTTTATTCATCATGGGGATACTTGCCAAACTTTTGATAAAAAAAATATCGTCATCATCATTTTGGAAAGCATGTCCAAACATTATATTGGAAAATATAGCCAAGAAACAAAAACGCCCTTCCTCGATTCCTTGATCGGACAAAGTATGATGTTTACTAATGCCTTTGCCAATGCCAGAGAATCGGTACAAGGTATCCCAGCCATCATTTCTTCTATTCCATCGTGGCAGGACGAACCATTCATTTTTTCGCCCTACGCATCCAACAAGATTACCTCCTTACCTTCCGTACTCAAGGAAGAAGGGTACACGTCTTACTTTTTTCACGGTGCTTTTAATGGAACTATGGGTTTTGATTCCTATGCAGGGCTCGCTGGTTTTGATCAATATTTTGGCAAAGATGAATATAACAATGAACAAGATTACGATGGTAAATGGGGTATTTGGGACGAACCTTTTTTACAATTTACTGCCAAAAAACTGTCGGCTACAACGCAACCATTTTTTGCTTCTATTTTTACTCTAAATCCTCACCACCCCTTTATTATTCCCGAAAAATATCGAGACAAAATGGCTTCTCCTATTCATCCGTTTTTCAGTTGTGTCGAATATATTGACTACAGTCTTTCACAATTTTTTAAAACGATACAAAACGAATCCTGGTTTGACAATACACTTTTTGTTTTTGTCGCAGACCATACCGCACCGATTTTATACGATAAAAAAGTGAATCCAGAAGTAGATAATGTTGAACCAGATGTCAACCCGATGAATGACTATCGAATACCGCTTTTTTTCTACCAACCTAATGGAAAAACACTGGGTGAAGAAAGGGACATTTTAGCCAATCAAATTGATATTCTCCCAACTCTTTTACATTGGATTCATTACCCAAAATCGTTTTATAGTTTGGGTAGAAATCTATTGGATAGTCAACAAAAAAATGACGCTATTACCTATAATAATCAGGTTTACCAATATATCAATCAAAATTATTGCTACCATTTTAATGGCGAAAACCCTGTGGCTCTATATGCGTGGCAGAAGGATCCTTTTCTCAAAAATAATCTCATAAAAAATACGGTAAAAGAAGTGTGGTTGCCTTTAGACTCTTTGGTAAAAAACCGAATACAACAATTTAACTTGACCATGTCAAAAAATATGATGTTTGATAAAAATGGAAAAAAATAAACGATAATAATTTTAAGGCTTGTGTGGTCCTCCTCGCCAAAATAAGGCAATAACGCTTGCTTGAAACAACAATGACCAAATTTCAATCTACCGCCATTCTTATAATAATCTTCATTCTGTTTCAAAAGAGGATCGTAAGAGTATTCCTTCGATAACTTCAACTTTATTTGATAAAACTGTACATTTGCTTCTAAATATTTTTTACGTTGGTTCTTGAAAAATTTTTGGCCCTATCCTGTCAAAGTTTTGAATAGATAAACCATGTTTTTGAAACATTAAGTCATTGATAAAAAATGACCTATTCTTTATATCATCTTTAGAATACCCAAATCATGTTGCCACCTTTCAATTTGAAGAGTCAATGTTTGATAACCATGATATTTTTTGCAGGATTTAACTTACATGCACAAAATAATCCAAACAATGAAGAACCAATATTTTCCTTTAAAAATGGGCTTGGAATTACCTCTGCGGATAGTAGTTTTGCTATAAATATACGATTTAGGATTCAAAGCAGGTTTTTGATGAACACCCAATCAGCCAGTGATTTTTCTCCACGCAACTGGGAAGCAAGGGTTCGTAGAGCGAGGTTGTCCTTTGCTGGATATGTGTACAACCCTAAGCTAAGTTACTACCTTCAACTTTCATTTTCAAGAGGTGATTTGGATTGGAATGATTTAGATAATTCCGTCCAAAATACAAGCCCTAACATTGTCAGAGATGCGATGATTTTTTATAGACCCAATGAACATTTTCAATTTGGTTTTGGTCAAGGCAAACTACCTGGCAATCGACAAAGAGTGGTTTCATCTGGCTCCTTACAATTTTATGATCGGTCACCGGTTAATGGAACGTTTACACCAGATCGTGATTTTGGTTTTTTCACAACCTATGTCAACTCTATTTCTAACCAATTCATATATCTTTTAAAAGGGTCGATTACCTCTGGTGAAGGAAGAAATTCTGTGGCAAGTAATACTGGTCTGGCTTATACAGGTCGTGTCGAATTACTTCCATTTGGAGAATTTTCTCTTAATGGCGATTACTTTGAAGGAGACATTGCCAGAGAGCCAACACCAAAATTATCCATAGCTGCAGGCGGGCATTTCAATGATTTAGCTATACGGACTAGGGGACAAACAGGTCAAGATTTGTATCAAGCCAGAAGTTTTTCGACTTTTATCGCTGATTTTCTGTTCAAATATAATGGTTGGGCACTTAGTTCAGAGTACCTTAAAAGACAAGCTGTACATTCACCAATTACAATAAATTCATCTGGTGATATCAGAGATTTAACAGTAGGCGATGGCACGAATACCCAATTAAGTTATTGTTTTCCTTCCTCTATGGAAATTGCAGCAAGATATTCTATTGTCACCCCCGATAAAAAAATTCAAGAGAGAATGAAGCAAGTTTCTGAAATAGGTATTGGTATTACCAAATATCTGATGAAACACAAAACCAAAGCACAGTTTAACGTTTTTTACCATGAAGATAAAAATGTGGCCACAGCAACAAAAACCGATTTTTTCTTTTTTGTATTCCAAATTGAAGCTGGGATTTAAGGTTTTACTAATGACCAAGTTTATTATATTCTCAACATCGACAACGTAATGATTTTATTGACTTTTTACAAAGAAATTGATGAAATTTCTCAAGACTTTAATCAAGAATTTGGGCATTTGTCGACAGCCCAATTAAATTGGAAAATAAATCCTTCCACTTGGAGTATTGCGCAAAATATCAATCACCTCATCGTAATCAATCAATCTTATTTTTCAACTGTCGAGCAATTAAAAAATGGAAGCTATAGACTACCCTTGCATGGAAGAATTCCTTTGGTGACTTCTCTTTTTGGGAAAATGATTTTAGATGCTGTTAGCCCCGACAGAAGGAAAAAAATGAAAACTTTTCCGATTTGGGAACCACAACAATCAGATTTCTCCAACGATATAATTACGTCCTTTTTAAACCACCAGGAAACATTAAAAAACACTATAAAGTTTTGTTCTATTTTAATGAAACAAAAGGTAGCGATAAGCTCTCCAGCAAATAAATGTATAGTCTACAAGCTTGAGACCGCCTTTCAAATCATGATAAGCCATGAAAAAAGGCATTTGGAACAGGCCAGGGAAGTGAAAACAAGGATGTTCACCTCCTTGGCTGACCAATAACTTACTACATATCTAATTTATAAACTTCTGGCAATTCTGCATTACTTCCAAAATTGACGCCCAAATCCTTTACTAAGCCGTCATGAATAGAATAAACCCATCCGTGAACCCATAAACCCTGATCATTGTTCCACGCATTTTGAACAATAGATGTTTTTGCCAAATCCAATACTTGTTCGACGACATTGATTTCAACAAATCGGTCAAACTTTTCTTTCTGATCTTGAATAGCATTCAATTCGTCAGCATGCAAACGATACACGTCTTTGATGTGTCGGATCCAGTTGTCGATCAAACCTATATGGGCATTGCCTAAAGCTGCATTTACACCTCCGCAGCCATAATGGCCACAAACAATGATATGTTTTACTTTAAGGACATTGACGGCATAATCCAAGACGCTCAACATGTTCATGTCCGTGTGTAAAACCATGTTGGCAATATTTCGGTGAACAAATACCTCTCCTGGTAGTGTGCCCGTTATTTCATTGGCAGGCACCCTTGAATCTGCACAGCCAATCCACAATAATGGAGGACTTTGCCCATCTGCCAGTCTTGAAAAAAATTCTGGATCGTTTTGAGTTTTTTCAGCAACCCATGCTCTGTTATTATCGATTAATTTTTTATAAAAAGCACTCATATAATTATTTTTTAGATTTTGTATTATGAATATTGAAGCGGATTGAATTTTTAATTTTACGTTGTGATATATCACCCTTTATCCTTGCTTATTGTTTTTAAAAACAAATGAACTTAAGCCGAGGAAACGCTACAGTTCGCGAAAAATGAAATATTATGACAACAAAATTAATGTAGCAAGGTATAAGTGTTTGATAAAACGATTTGTAAGTGATTGATCTTCGGGATAGACCTATTTTCAAGATTCAGACCAATTGATATGTATTATAAAAAGTCGAATTATTGAAAATTAACCAACCACCTCAGAAAAGTGGCTTACAAATGAACTACAAAATGTTTTTTAAACACTTCATTAAACAAACAACTCTGGAGGGTTGAATATGTAGGAGATATAAGGTTGAGCATAGTTTAATTCCAAATACATTTTATGCTTGACAGATTGCAAAAAATGACCATTATTTATAATAAGTGACAATGGTTTTTCATAGTTGTCTAGGATAGGCTCTACATTTTTTTCTGCTTCTTTTTCGTTGCATGGAATATTTTCTTCACATTCTACAAATATCTTGGAAAGAGCATTTTTTTTAACCAAAGTATAAGAGATACTTAGGCTATAGCAAAAGATTAGACCAAGAAAAAGAAGGGGAAAATTTTTCTTCATAAGATAAATGATACGATTTTAAAACAGCATTTATTATAATTTAGTTGTCAAAAAGTCAACATATATTTTGAATAATAGGCGTCAAATAAACTTCTTTGAATGGTATTTCTTAAGTTTGTCACTTAAATGAAATATCATGTTTTTCCCAATTGGAGACACACAAGTTGAAGGAGGTCATAAACCATACGTCAGTTATACTTTTATAGGTATCAATATCTTGATATTTGGCATTCAATTTATAACCCCTGGAAACCTAGTTTGTGAGTTTGCAGCCATTCCAAAAAGCATCATTGGTGGAGATAGAATGTATACCCTTATTTCAAGTCTTTTTTTACATGGCAGTTGGATGCATTTATTAGGTAACATGTTGTTTTTATGGGTTTTTGCCGATAATATTGAAGCCAAAATAGGTAGTTTACGGTTTTTAATTTTCTATCTTCTAGGTGGTATTTTTGCCACTGCGGCGCATATATATTTTAGTGCACGAGGTGCAAATATGGATATGATTACCTGCGAATTATGTAACACTTTTGCACCTTGTGATCCCACACAAAATCCACATGCTTCCATTATTCCAACCTTAGGTGCTAGTGGCGCTATCTCAGCCGTCATGGGTGCCTATCTTTTGATGTTTCCAAAATCAAAAATCAAAGTACTGATTCTTTTGTTTTTCAGGTCATTTTATGTACCAGCTATTTTATTTCTGTTATTGTGGTTTGGCCAACAATTGATTGCTGGAATGGGAAGTTTAAATCCATTAACCTCGGGGAATGAAGGTGTCGCTTGGTGGGCACATATCGGAGGATTTGTATTTGGTTTGGGCGCTGGTATCTATTATCTACCTTTGGCCAAGAACATAGATCATTTTGATGAATATTAATCGTTAATTGATGAAACAGAAAACAGTCAAATTAGCAGCAATTTTTGGAATATTAGCCGTTTTACTTGGCGCTTTTGGTGCACATGGGCTTTCTATGTTGTTAGAAGAAAAACAAATGGAAACATTCAAAACTGGCGTATTATATCACTTTATCCATACTCTGGTCATTTTGGTCGTTGGACTCTTGAACCAATCAAAAAATAGAAACACAAAATTTGCAGTAATTTTGTTTAGCCTTGGAATTATCTGTTTTTCTGGCTCTTTGTATTTGTTGAGTTGTCGGAATATATTAGGGATTGAAGGTTGGACTTTTCTAGGGCCTATGACCCCAATAGGCGGCTTATTATTTGTTCTTGGTTGGGCTTCATTATTTTTCTTTTCTACGAAAGACGACCCTACGAATCAAACTAAAACTACCTAAAATTTAAGGGTATTCTATTTTGACTAAATTGATTTTATGGCTGCTTTCACTCGGAACAATAAAAGCTCCTGAAGAAACTTGAATTGCATCTCTAAACCGCAATTTTAAATTTTGATATTGAGTGCTTAATAAACTTTTTCTTTCAAAAGTACCAAAGGGATCAACGACATATTCACTGACTGTATTATTGGTTTTTATTTCATCGTTGTAAATAATTTTCATCCTCGAAGGTGTTATAAACAGAAAATAAGAAGAGTATATAGCATTATCATCTTGCGAAAACTGTTTTTTGTACAGTACTTTTTTCCAATGTTCACTACCATCCGGATTATTCGAAACCAAAATAATATCTTCGTTGTAATAATCCACAAAACCCCTTCCATTATACACATCTCCAAAACGAGACATGGCACTTGAGCCAGCCCTTCGTAAAAATTCTTTTTTTATTTCCATCAATAATATGACGCCTCCGTCTCTTCTGACAACCATTTTATCTAGGTAGACATCATCTATTTTTTTAATTTTATTACTTTTTTTACCATACACTTCACTGATAAACTCCATATTAAACGTTTGAGGGTTTATCTGAACAGAAAATGAGTCGTCGTTTTCACTTAGTCTATGTACAAAATAACCAACACAAGCGTCTTCATTATTTTTTAATAATAATCCACTTAGAATAAATTGTTGATTGACGTTATCGTACTGGCCTTTTGCCTGACTAATGTCATATTCACTACACATAAAATGTCTAATCGCATATTGACTGTTTTGAATAGACATTACCATCAATTGGTTGTCCGAATTTTTGGTCCATGATCTACTTTTCTGTCCAACTAGATAAATCATCGCATCATTGGACAACGAAAGTCCTACAAAATCAGATTTAAAATTAAATTCTTTTGAATCAATTTTTCCACTATCAATGACATCATATGACATATCATTTTTTATCACCAAATAATTGAAAAAGCGGGATTCAACCCAAAATAAAACCACCAATGATTTGTCTTCAGAGTGGGCATATCTAATGCTAGGTGAATACATAAACTCTTGTGTGTAAATAACATTTGCTGAGTCTATGGGTTCTGCCTTGTGGTTAATAGCAAAAGCCGAAATATAAGATTGGTTAGATTCTTTCCATTGAAAATACACATGTACCAAAGAGTCAGTTTTGGTCATTCCCACAACTTTAGCTTGTTTGTAGGGAATTTCAATTTGATTTGTTGTTATAAACTTTAAGTCTTCATCATAAATTTCAAAAACATGTTGATCTCCTCGATCGTGATAAAAAATATTTCTCCCTTTTACATCAGGGAATATATCATAGGCATAATTGGTCCTAATATTAATATCGTTTGATACAATTACCTTTTGTGTAAAAACAATATGATTAAAACCAATCAATAATAAGAAGATCAATACTACGTTACGCACCTTACATCTTATCATCCAAGGCAAAATAGAATATTGGCTCAAAGTCTTCAAAGGTAATAAACCTAACATCTAAAATCTTTTATCATTCCTATACAACGAAACTATAGAAAGATTGGTTGTCTTTCCACTTTAGAATATCAAAACCAATACACCCAATTTTTGTTCCATTCTAGTAAAAAATCGTTTTCAATTTGAAATATTTATTTCTATTTTTATTTTTTAATGTAGAATATGACTGCCATGCCAATTCCTTACCTGTTCATGATTTTCACGTAAGTAAACTAGATATAAACCACAATAAAAAAACAGCCTCTCTTGAATTAACTATTCATGTATTTTTAGATGATCTGTTAAAAGCGGTTAAACTGTCTACAAATAACAAAGAAGGTAATCTTTCTTCAGAGTCAATCGAATTTGATGCGTTGCTCCAAGAGTATATTTCGAAAAAGATTAAACTAGAAATAGATGGAAAATCTAGCTTATTTTTATATATTGGAAAAGAAAAAAGTGATTCTGATGCTGCTGTTTACCTATATTTTACAATTAGTAATGTAAAGGAAATGAAGCAAATCAAAATAATACACACCTTGTTTCATGAGGTTTTTGACGACCAAAAAAATATCGTTTCAATCACTTATCGAGATAAATTAAAAGGATTTACGATGCTAGATGCCAAAACTACTTTTTATAAACTTGATTTGTGATGATGTCCCTGATTAAAAAAATATTTATTTTTCCGATCAAATTATATCAGTGGTTGATCTCTCCATTATTGGGAAATAATTGTCGATTTGAACCAAGCTGTTCACAATATATGGTTGAAGCAATCGAGGAATGGGGACCTTTTAAAGGAATTTACATAGGAATCAAACGAATTGGAAAGTGCCATCCTTGGGGACCTCATGGACATGATCCTGTCCCAAAAAAACCTAAAAAGTAAAGGACTTTTAAGAGAAAAAATTTCGTTTAGAATTTTATTGTAGAATAATAACCTAATTAAATCTGCCAAGGTACCTCACCTTCGGAACTACAAAACGGCAGCTAAAATATCCTTACTCAATATCTCTCTAAATCCAGGGATATGCAATTTATAATATACGATTAAATCTTCGAGCAATTGATTTCTTATCGTTTTTGGTATTTGCAGAGGGGCTAGTTCTTCCAACTTAAAACAAAGGAGTTGATAAAAAATGTCTGAAATTTCTTTGTCCATACGATAGACCAATGAAATGTTTTCCGCTTCAAAACGACCGTTTAAAAGATCAAAAATAGTGTTTTTTACATTTTTGTTCTGCATCGGTTCAAAGCCCAAATGAATAGACAAATCAATCATAAATTTATGGTGTAGAAGCGGAGAGGGACAGCTATCATTGTCTAACAAAATAAGCGTATCCTTGATAAAATCGTATAATTCAACATCCGCTTCTCTCGTTTTTATTGCATTTCTAGCTATTTCTAACATAAAAAGTGCTAAAGACGAGGGAATTACATGAATATTTACTTGTTTAAAAATAGTGTCAAACCGTATATCTTTGATCCGACAAAGTTTTTCAGAATCTCCTTCAAAAGCAGTGATTTCCACAATATTTAATGGCCGATAAACATTGGCTTTTGTTTTACTTTTTTGGCTGCGCACGCCAGAAACGATAAAAGAACGTAAACCCAGCTCTCTTGTAAAAATATCGCAAATGATACTGGTTTCCCCATATTTAATGTTTCTGAATACGATTCCTTGACTGTGGTAGGTGAGCATTTATTTAATTTTAATACTCCCATCCTTCAATAGGTGGAGGTTGTCCATATTTCTTTTTAGTTTCCACTCGTTTTAGCTGTCGCTTGAGAATCAACGTAGCCAAAGCAAAAGAAATAGGTTCATCACCTTGCTCAAACAACGCTTTTTCAATATCGCTTTCTTTGATATCCAACCTGTACATATAACTCAACAACAAACCTCTGTCATATTGTAAATATGCTTCTACCCGGTCAATAATTAAGTGAAGCATTTCGTCTTCTTTCATTTTATCACCAGAAATATGCATTAATTCGTGGTATATATCATCCATTTCGGGGACCATATTCAGCTTTTTGCATTAAAATTTCATTGTCCTATATTGGCAAATTGAAGAATTTCTTCGAGGGTATTTCTTTTGTTGGAAAGACGAGGTACTTTATGCTGGCCGCCCATTTTTCCTTTTGATTTTAACCAAAGTTGGAATGTTCCAGGTGGGACAAAGTGAACTTTCAAATTTTGCAAGGCTATATCTTTTTGTCTTTTGGCATCGTAATCTGAATTTATACGGCGTAAATTTTCATCGAGGATAAGGGCAAATTTTTCCTTTTCTTCTGGTGATCGGATACATTCGACCAACCATTCGTGTCCTCCTTTTCCTTCTTGATTCAAAAAAATAGGAGCAGCTGTATATTCACAAACCTGTACGCCAAATTTTTCACAAGTTTGAGTCAATGCCATGTCCGTATTACTCACCATGACTTCTTCACCAAAAACATTGATAAAATGTTTTGTTCTTCCACTTATTCTAATCCTATAAGGGTTTGTACTGGTAAAAACAATGGTGTCACCTGGCATATATCGCCATAATCCCGAAGAAGTCGAAATCACAATACAATACTGTTTTTCCTCTTCAACCTCCCACAATGGAATAGGATTCTTTATCCCTTGGTTAAATTCATCCATAGGAATAAATTCGTAAAATATGGCATTATCAATCAACAACAACATACTTTTATCTTCCTTTTTATCTTGAAAAGAAAAATATCCTTCAGAGGCATTATATACTTCCATGTACAAAAAAGAATCTGAAGGTATCAATGCTTTAAATTGTCTAACATAAGGCTCAAAATTCACGCCGCCGTGTAAATAAGTTTTTAAATTTGGCCACACTTCGAGCATGTTATTTTTGCCTGTTTTTTCTAGAATTTTATTAAATAAAACTATCGTCCAAGTTGGAACACCTGCAAAATTGACGACATCTTCATTGATACAATAATCTGCAATTTTTTCGAGCTTATCCTCCCAGTCTGAAAGCATGGCTATCTCCTGATTTGGGGTATAAAACGGTCTTCCTACCATAGGGATTTTACTGAGTAGAATGGCCGAAACATCACCGACAGTTACTGCGGGATTATCCTTAAAAGGACTCAATGATCCGCTCATTAATAAAGTTTTTCCTTCAAAAATACGTGCTTCTGGAAGAAGTGAATATAAAATACTCATCGCATCCCAGGAAGAGGTTATGTGGTTTTCAAACAAATTGTGATCCGTAATCGGAATATATTTACTACGATCATTTGTCGTTCCTGAAGACTTAGCAAAATATTCAGTTTTACCTGGCCAAAGAATGCTATCTTCCCCCATCATAACTCGATGTATCAAGGGTTGTATATCCTCGTATTCTACGATTGGAATTGTCTTCTTAAAATCATCGTAATTTTTAATCTTTGATCCACTGAACATCAACTTGTAATGTGTTTCATTTAAGTTTTCAAGCAACATGGACAATTGGTCAATTTGCATGGTTTTAGGTTCCATGTACATGTTCTGGATACGGCCATAACGGTATTTTAAGTACCCCTTGACAACGCTGTTAAACCAGGAATAAATCATGAAAATGTCTTTGAAATTGTAAACTTACATATTATTTTAAAGAGGTCTACATTAAAAACCCCATTTCATCTTGTTTTATTGGTCCTGGTATATGACTGTCATCTATCATTTCCCTTAAATCAATTTCTATACCTCTGGCTATAGATGTAATAGGTACATCGTTGTAACTACCTTCAAAAGGATTCTCAGAATAATCGCCGATCATTTCCATCAGGAAAAACACCCATATTGTCATTGAGGTGAGTGGTAAAATCATCCAAAATTGGTTTGGGTCAACCCCGGACATAATATCCAACATTCCAAAAGGAATCAAGGCAGAAAAAATTGTGGTCATCCAAAGAGCTGTAGATGCATATTGGCGTGGGAATGGAAAATTTTTTATTCTTTCGCTTTTACCTTGCTCATCATAAAAACTAGCTATATATTTTTGAATTTCCAGTTGCTTAAATAAATCAATATTCCCCTCCTTATATATATCTTCCAACCGTTGGGTTTGTCTCATTAAAATTTGGGTGGCCATATTCGTTTTATCCTTATACAAAGCTTTCTCTTCTGTCGAAATAAAAGTATCTATGTCCTGATCCAGCATATTAACATATTTTTCGCAAATCGTAGGCGAGTAAATCATAGATAATCTCTCCTCCGTATGTTCCCATTCTCTTGCTAACCGCAATTGATACCGCAATGTTATCAACCAGGCTATATGCCGGTAAATGAGTTCTTTTACCAATTTCTCTTTTTGTTCTCCTTGGATAAATGCCTTGACCGTGGATCCAAAACTTCTTGAATTATTTACAATGGCTCCCCAAATTTTTCTAGCTTCCCAAGTTCTGTCATAACTGGCATTATTTTTAAAACCGAGGTAAAACGCAACGGCAACACCCAAGGTACTAATCGGTTGCCAGGGAAGTGCTATATTAATATGTAAATATCTTAAACATAGTTCATACACCACGGTCACTATCCCCGTGTAGATTAAACCATAAATAAACGGTTTTTTTGACCAGTTTAAAGTCATCCAAAATCCGTAATTTCTTTTTGCAAACATGTTGAGCCGTTATATAGGTTTAACTAAATGATTTAAATAAAAGATAAAGCATAAAAATACAGAATAATTCCTTCTTTTGTCAAATCATTCATTCAAAAAAAAAATATACCTATTTACAAAAAAATAAATAAAAAGTTTTGATGTCCACAAGATTGCTATAACTTTGTACACTTAACTAACAAGCGTTAGTTTCCACAAATGAATACTAAAGCACTTACCATTTCCCGAAAGGAGGAAATCCTTGAAGTTTCGGCCAGACTTTTTAAAGAAAAAGGATATGCCTCCACAACTATGCGAGAAATTGCAGAAAATGTTGGCATAGAAGCCGCTAGTATTTATCATCATTTTAAAGGAAAAGACGAATTATTGCACGAAATCTGTTTTAAAGTTGCTAGGGACTACACCACAAAAATGGTGAATATTGAATCGACCTATATTTCGCCAATCGACAAGTTAACCACTCTCATTAGGTTTCATATTCAAATTGTCTTTGACAATGTAAATGGTATTTCGGTTACAAATAATGAATGGCGCCATTTACTAGAACCCGGCTTGTCCGAATTTAAAAAAGCTAGACAAACATACGAAAATCAATTAGGTCAAATCATTAACGAAGGCATTAAGCTTGGGGTCTTGAAAGAAGTTGATTCAACGGTCGCTTTGTATACCATTTTGTCCTCTATTCGGTGGGTAGAAGCTTGGTATAAACCTGAAAAAGATATTCATCCCAACATAATTGAAAACAATATCATTCAAATATTAATGAATGGCCTTCAAAAGGCATCATAATACATTTTTTATATGAAGTTTTACCCACTCAAAGTCAAGGATATCCGAAAAGAAACGACAGATTGTGTTTCAGTATCCTTTGAAGTTCCTGAAACGTTGGCCAACATTTTTACTTTTATTCAAGGGCAATATTTAACATTCAAAATAAATCTTGAAGGGGAAGATATACGTAGGTCTTACTCCATTTGTACCGCACCCGAGGACCAAGATTTAAGGGTGGCTATTAAACAAGTAGAAGAGGGCAAGTTCTCTACTTTTGCCAACCAACAACTCAAAGTAAATGACATAGTGGAGGTAATGCCTCCTATGGGAAATTTTTACACAACAATAAATGCTGCAAACGAAAAAAATTACGTCTTTTTTGCCGCAGGAAGTGGTATTACACCCATTATCTCTATTATTAAAACTGTCTTAAAAAATGAGCCAAAGAGTTCTTGCACGCTACTTTATGGTAATCAAAAAGTTTCTACCATCATTTTTAAAGAAGATATTGAATCTTTAAAAAATATGTACTTAGGTAGACTTCAATTATTTCATATCTTAAGCAGAGAACATAACGAATCTGAACTATTTAATGGGCGACTAGAAAAAGAAAAAATAGCCTTAATTTTAGAAAAAATACCTCCACTACTTGAAGCACATGAATTTTTTGCATGTGGCCCAGAAGAAATGATTATGGCTATGAAGGACATTTTAAGTGAAAAAGGGATTTCGGAAGATCATATTCACTTCGAATTATTTAATGCCCCCAAACAAAAAGTCAAAAAAGAGGTTATCCAACAAGCAGTGGAAAGTCATGCAACCATAAAACTGGACGGACTGACCTTATATATTCCCGTCGAAAAAGGACAAAACATCCTAGAAGCAGCACAGCTGTTTGGAACGGATGTCCCTTATGCATGCAAAGGTGGTGTTTGCTGTACATGTAGAGCAAAACTTATCGAAGGGGAAGTCAATATGATGGTTAATTATGCATTGACCAAAACAGAACTGGAAAACGGATTCATTCTAACTTGCCAAGCCATTCCTAAATCTAAAAATGTAATCATTGATTTTGATATAAAATAAAAACACATGGAAAGTATATTAGCCTTAGAAAAAATATTTTTATCCAAAATAAACGATGAAATAAAAATTGAGCCAAAAGATTGGATGCCTGAAGCGTATAGAAAGACGTTGATCCGTCAAATTTCTCAACATGCACATAGTGAAATTGTGGGCATGTTACCTGAAGGTAATTGGATTACCCGTGCGCCAAGTCTGCGAAGGAAAGTAGCTCTTCTAGCCAAAATTCAAGATGAAGCTGGACATGGTTTATATTTGTATGCAGCCGCAGAAACGTTGGGTGTAAGTCGCGAACAATTACTTCATGAATTGCATATTGGAAAAGCAAAATATAGCTCTATATTTAATTATCCCGCCTTGACCTGGGCAGACATGGGTGCAGTTGGTTGGCTGGTAGATGGTGCCGCTATTATGAATCAAGTGATGCTTTGTCGTTCGAGTTATGGTCCTTATGCACGAGCTATGGTTCGGATTTGCAAAGAAGAAAGTTTCCACCATCGACAAGGCTTCGAAATCCTGCTCACTTTGTCTCAAGGCACTGAAGCACAAAAACAAATGGCCCAAGAATCCATCAATCGCTGGTGGAAACCTTCCTTGATGATGTTTGGGCCTCCAGATGAGCAATCCTCCAATACTGAAATGAGTATGAAATGGAAAATTAAACGGGAAACGAATGACGAACTCCGTCAAAGGTTTGTAGATGTTGCAGCCGAACAGGTCAAGTTTTTAAATATGACCTTGCCAGATATAACTTGGAATGAAAAAACACAACATTACGATTTTGGCGAATTAGACTGGAATCATTTTTGGCAGGTGGTCAAAGGAAACGGCCCTTGTAATAAGCAAAGATTAGTGGCCAGGGTTAAAGCCCATGAAAATGGGGCATGGGTAAGAGAAGCAGCAATGGCTTACGCCGAAAAACAAAAAAATAAAGTTCATAATCAATTAAAATCTGCATGATGGAAAAGGAAATGCCGCTTTGGGAAGTTTTTATCCGATCCAGACAAGGTCTAGACCACAAACACGTAGGTTCTTTGCACGCAACAGACGCACCAATGGCTATTGAAAATGCAAGGGATGTTTATACCCGTAGGCAAGAGGGGGTCAGTATATGGGTTGTGGAATCCAAATACATTACAGCTTCAGACCCTAGTGACAGTGACCCTTTGTTTGAGCCAGCAAAAGACAAGGCTTATAGACATCCTACTTTTTATAATTTGCCGGAGGGTATCAAACATATTTAAATATGAATAAGTATTTTTTTATCCTTCGAATGGCTGATAATAGTAAAATTTTAGGTCACCGTCTTTCAGAATGGTGTGGTCACGGACCATTTCTCGAAATTGACATGGCGTTGACGAATATTGCCTTGGATTTAATCGGTCAAGCTAGAAGCTTGTACAATCTAGCCGCCATAGTCCAGAACGAAGGGAAGTCAGAGGACGATATCGCTTTTTTACGGCTAGAACACCAATACCAAAATATTTTACTCGTCGAACAACCCAACGGTGATTTTGCTCATACCGTTCTAAGACAGTTCTTTTTTTCTGCTTTCCAATTGCCGTATTATCGTGCACTTTATACACACTTAGAAAATAATCAAGACGTCGACCTTCAAACCCTAAGAGGTATCATCGAAAAAGCAATTATGGAAGTGACCTATCACTTACGTTGGTCGAGCGAATGGGTCATTCGCTTAGGAGATGGAACTGATGAAAGCCACCAAAAAGCTCAACATGCTGTCGATGATTTATTTAGATATACGGGTGAAGCTTTTATATCGGATCAAATAGATCAGATGGCCATACAAGAAGGTTATGGTATTTCTTTGGAAAAATTATTGGCAGAATACCAAAGCACCCTTCAAAAAGTATTGTCAGAGGCTAATCTAGTTTTACCCGATGATGCGTTTATGCAAACTGGCGGTAAACAAGGAATTCATTCTGAATATCTGGGCTATATCTTAACAGAAATGCAATATATGCAAAGGACTTACCCTAATGCAACTTGGTAATTAATAAATATGGACAGTATAACGTCTTCTGTTTGGAATGTTTTGGCTAAGGTGACCGACCCAGAAATCCCAGTACTAAGTATACTGGACATGGGAATAGTTAGAGATGTTGTAATTGTAGAAGACGAAGTGAAAATCGTCATTACGCCAACCTATTCAGGATGCCCAGCCATGTCAGTTATCGCCACTTCCATCAAAATGGAGTTAATCGCTGAAGGATGGAAAAAGGTGGTCGTCACAGAAATATTCAGCCCTGCATGGACTACAGATTGGATGACGAAAGAAGGAAAAGAAAAATTAAAAAAATATGGCATTGCCCCACCAATAGTCGAGAATCGCATTAAACATTTATTGTTTGAAAAACAACCCCAAGTACCTTGCCCTCGATGTGACTCAAAAGATACAGAAGTACTGAGCGAATTTGGTTCCACACCTTGCAAATCACTCATGCGTTGCAAGTCCTGCCTCGAACCATTTGATTATTTTAAGTGTCATAGATAAGCAAGTTGTACACAAGCTCGAAAAAATCAAGATAAGACATAAAATCGTATGAGCATGATTAGAAAGAGAGAAGAAAAAGATAATGATGCGATAATGCATATTTGGCATCAGGCATCAAGTTTAGCCCATCCATTTCTAGAAGTTAATTTTGTTGAAAAAGCGAAAAAAGATTTGAGAGATATTTATATTCCAAACACAGAAACCTGGGTTTACGAAGACAAAGATTCGGTGATTGGCTTTATTAGTATGCTAGAAAATGAGATAGGCGGATTGTTTGTTTTGCCAAATAACCACTGTAAAGGAATTGGGACACGAATGGTAAATTTTATCAAAAATTTTCACGGTGAATTAGAGGTGGAAGTTTTTGAAAAAAATGTTATTGGCAGAGCGTTTTATGAAAAATATGGTTTCGTGCAGACAAAAAGCTATTATCATACTGAAAGCAAAAATAACGTACTTAGATTGCATTATAAGGATTGAAGGTCCAGTAGGTAAAATGGAATCTCACCCCCAAACCTCTCTCAGAACCGTACGTGAACCTCTCGATTCATACGGCTCTTCTTAATCCAAATCATTTAAGGTCGAAAACCTTCATACAACCAGTGTTCAAACAAATTGGGAAAGTCCTTTGATAGGCGTTGCAAATATTTATACGCAACATAGCATCGTTGTTTCCGATACCTGCGGTATTTGTTACCTATCCATGTTACAAGTCGTATGTGCAACAAGCGGAGTTATCCTACTCCTACTCTATTGACTGATGGCAGGACTAAAACCCAGTTTGAGTATCCCCCACTCTTTCATGGGAATCAGCCAAAAGGAAAATTCTAGTGCTTAAAATACTCTATTTTTGTATTTCACTTTTTGGCTCCTTTTCAAGAGCGGGGTAAAACGAAAAAAGGATTACGTTCTATGTAATATATTTAACGAAAGATAGCACGAGTTGCAAATTTTCGTTATTTGGAGTACAACCATAATCTGCTTCATTTTGGTTTGGAAAAAACTAAGTATCATTGGAAAAAGTGTATTTTTTCATGAGGAAAAGAACACGTAAAGAAAATTTATATACCTATTTTTTGGTTTATGGGAAGAGCATAAATTCCATGGTAGAATAGGAAATGTTTTTTACCCCATGTTTCAGATTATTTTTTTGTTGCGTAAACATATGACCTATCAAAAGAAAGAGTATATTTGCTTACGAAAGCATGACTGAAAAAGGAGGGGGAGAAAAAAAAAGAACGAGATTGGAAGAAGGTCAGAATCAATGAAACATTGTCATGTACAAACGTTTAAAAACGAATACAAAAAATATATAAGCGCCACCTATGGTGTACATAAAACATATTGAATACCAACGACTTGGGGGATTTTTGGAGGAACAGAGTGTCGGGTATAAGTAAGTTGAACAAACCCCAAACTAAAGAAAACTATAAGTCTAAAAGTCCTTTGAGAATAAATTAGAATCATTTTTGCTAGAGAATCTTATTTAATCTTTAAAATTAAATGAGATGACAGAATT
>JBATMZ010000192.1:0-7312 GCA_049290115.1 Saprospiraceae bacterium
AAACCTGATTTCGTGTTGGAAGAGATGGATTTTATAACTTAAGTGCAGCTTTATGTTTTTTCCACATATATATGCGCTCCAACTTTCTCGGGAAAAATCCGCTAACTATTTCCTCATGTAGCCATAAAAACAATACCTTTTTTAAAAAAGAGAGGTAGTCAGGACAAAATAAAGTGTACATTTTTGGGATTTGAAACGATGGACCAACTATTTTTGACCAAAAGAAAGGTCATAAAATGTCCATTTTGGGACTACCCTTTCTTTGTTCGACACCAAAATCGCCTAACTTTTTCCTACCCTCGGGAAAAATTTTTTGTTTTAGGTCCATAAATTAAATGCGGAATTCGCAATTATTTTATTAAAAAATGCGAATTCCGCATTTTTTTAGACAAATGTGTCCTTATAGGGAACTAAAATTGCGAAATCCGCATGAGTTTTTTTATTTGTTGCAAAATTTGACGAAAAAAAGGTTATACGTTTGTTCCGACAAATGATCATAAACATTTTTGGAATGTAAGACAGTTTGTAAAACGAATATGTATGGATCCAAGTTTTGCAAAAATATTTTTTCCAATTTGTGTAAGGTCAAACCATTTTTAAAAAATTATTATTAAACAATTTAAATTTATTACAATGAAAACACCTTCTTTGAATCAATTAACAAAATTTCGCAATGGTGAATTTCTTCAATTTGCGAAAAACATGATTGACATGTATGATCAGAATCATGCAAATGAATTACAACTTACTGACCGATTGGTCGCTGTACAAAATGCTGTAAATGAACTGGAATCTGTGTTTCAGAGTTCCATGACACACGAACTTTCGCCTGAGTTAAGAGTTTCAGACCTTCAACGGGTTAATTTAATGAAGAGTATCAGAAAATCTATTGAGTCCTTTTTATTAAGAGGTGACAAATTTGTAACCTCTGCCGAATTATTGAACACCAATTATCAATTGCATGGTAGTAAAATTAATACGTTGAGTATGCCACAAAAAACAGCTTCTATCAATGCACTATTGGATGATTGGAAAGACATGGCAGGATATCCTGCCGCTGTAGAAATGCTGGGATTGTCAGAATGGACGTTGGCTTTGCAAGAAGCGAATAAAGGATTTAATGATCTCTATGTTAAAAGAGTTCAAACGACACAACAAGCCATCGGTATGCCTGAAAAAAGGACATTGATTAAAAAATTAATGTTGGAACTGATTCAAGACACCGTAGCGCACTACCGCCTGGCATTGGACAAAAAACCATATGCCAAAATTCTGGAAAATGTGAACAATCTCCATGGAAAATTTAATGCCATTATTTCAATCCGACATGCAGACCGCAAAAAGGACCAACCAAAGCAGACAACCAATGTCAATCCGGCAGAAGTAGTGTATTAAAATGTTGAAAATTGATTACAAACTCAAAGCTCTCCATATGATATATGGGGAGCTTTTTTTTATCGTGGATTGAAGGGTTTTAACTATAAGGTATTTATGCGGGTGCTACGCTGGCGTTAATGTCACATATGGATATTGTTCCTTTTCTATGATATATCAATTCCTATTTTCATTCCATGTTTTTACCTCCATTTAGCCCCATCCCCAAAGGGTGATGGATGTAAAAAGTGAAGATTTTCCAAGTATTAAGCTGGACCCACCAATCGAAAAATCATCTGATCATTAAGCCATTTCCTCATCATCGACAAACTCCAAAATATCGCCGGGTTGACATTCCAAGGCCTTACAAATCGCTTCTAATGTGCTGAATCGGATGGCCTTCGCCTTTCCGGTTTTTAAAATAGAAAGATTCGACAGCGTAAGTTCAACTTTTTCTGAAAGTTCGTTGAGGGACATTTTTCTTTTGGCCATGATCACATCTACATTTACAACTATAGCCATGGTTATACCGTTAGTTCGTTATCAGATTGCAAATCAACGCCTTTTTTAAACACCAAGGAAAGAATGTAAATTATCCCCGCTAAAAATAAAAACTCCTGACTACCCCACTCCATCGCGGGTATATTAACGCTTCGATTGATTAACCATTTAGTATAACCTTCAGCAATGATAGATAGTATAGCAATTTCAAGTGCCGTGTAACTTATTTTGGTAATAATAGAGGTCATGTGATGATGGAAGGGTCGTTCCAAATTAAAATCCGCAAAAATTTTAAGCACTAAATATGCCAAATATGCCTTCAAAGCAGTGATGAAAATTTGAAAAGACATCATACCAATGTAATGATTTTTGTTTTCCAGAAAAAGATGGCCTAAATCAGGATTGAGCACCATCAATCTTGTTCCTTCAGTATCCCAAAAAAATCGCAATCCAAACGTAACGAGTAGTGTGCCGGCATTAATACACAAGCCGATAAAAATAATCCAAAAAATAACATGCAAGGTGTGCAGGACGAAGTTTGATTTTGTTTCCATATTACATTTATTGTGAATTAAAATGCAAATATAGAAACTTATTTATTGTTTATCAATAAATATTTATCTTTTTTTAAAAAATATTTATTTTCGAGTGTCAATGTAATATGTAAGATATCCCACAACATCAACCTAAACTCTATGGTATTCAAAAACTAGAAATAATCATAAATGAAATAATCATCTAAAGAATGTTTCCATTTTTGCAGTCTTCAAAACTTCACAACCTCAATCACAATGATTTCCTTATTTTGGGTACGTCAGGGCAAAAATAATTGGGCTGCGATGAGCTAGCTTTGTACGTGTGGTTGCGGTTCTTTTGATTTTGCACAAGCGTTGATATTTTATCTGTCATTTTTCTGTTCGTTTAATGTCGGTCTTTTAGGATTAATACTAACGGTTAGGGCTTTGTGATGGATGAAGCAATAGCGAATCTATCATCATAGCTGTTGCTACATCAGGTTTTTTATTTTATACTATTGGTACATCTCCTAATTTCTCAACATTGAAACTAACTTTTGCTTTTAGGTGCTGTTATCGGTCTCCGACACAACTTCCAGCCTTTAGTGTTGGCTGCTGATTTATTTAACAACTAATAATTTTCCAGCTTGAAGTATTTTACCTCCATCCGTTATCACAAACAAATACAAACCACTTCCCCAGCCTTGAGTTGTTATCTCCTCGTTTACTTCACTTGTCGAAATTAAGTGCCCAAGGGTATTATAAATTTTTACGCTTATTGTAGATTCATTATAAGGTCCATTTTCAAATTTAAATTTGACAATATTATCAATTACTGGGTTTGGATAAGGTATGACTTTACCTTTTGTTGGTTCATCTGAAACACTTAATTTTATACCATCTGAAAAGGAAAAAAACAATGCTGCCATTGTATCTCCTTCAATCTCAACTTTAAACTCTGTATCATAATACATCACCGTATCTCTTTCTTTCATTTCCAATTGCAAATATGGATGTCCTCCTCCGCAAACATCAAACCAGCCTCCAGGGGTACAATCTACTATTTTCATAAAGTTACATGTATCTTGAAATTTCTCTTTATCCCATTTTATCGTAATTGGCCAATTATTACATTTAATTAAAGCCATTAATGAATTTGTTTCAACAAAGTAATTTGGGTCTTCACAAACATATCCGATTATCATTTTCTTTGATTCAATTATCCGAGGATCTTCCTCTCTAATCTTTTCATAATCGTATATGGAGGCTCTTACTTCAAATTCTTTAACATATGCACTATAGAGCAAATCTATTTCACCAAATGCAGAATCTATACCATATCCTGCTACAATATCATACCCAAAAATTATTGTATCCTTGTTCCCCATTGAATCTTCAAAATAAATAGGTATTTCAAAGTTTTGTCCTTTCAACAAGAGGCTTAATAGAACCAAATTTATTGTCATTAAAAATTGGAAAGTTTTCATATTATTACCTTTTATTTACTATTAGAAGCTAATGTGGTTAGACGACCAGGGAGCAAAATCCCACCACATTCTCACAAAGCCCGAAGGGATTTTCGAGAACAATTCTATTGCCGCAAACTTGCGCCAATCTCGCATACAAATTTAGTCAGAATTTTTACAATTTCAAATTATCAAGTGGTGATTTTATGTCCATTTTCATTTTCCATGATGTGATGTGATGATAAAACCTATTCTATCAACTCTAAATACCCAATCCAAGGCCCTGAACCTAATTGAACAATAATATCCTTATTTATAATTTTCAATAAGTCTACCTCCACTGGATAATATCCTATTAATTTGAATCTAACCATTTGATTTTTGGACAAATTTTTTGGAACATCCAATTCAAAATATCCTTCAAGATCTGTTTGGGTAACATGGTTAGAATTCAAGAGATGAACTGTGCCAAACATAATCGGTTCATTGGAATAAGAACATATTATTCGTCCCTTGATTTTGTTTTCTGTGGGTGTCTTCTCAATATCTTTGGCCTTATTCAAACTTATTTTCCCATAATTTGTACCAAAATCTTGAATTAAATATTTATGACAAGAAGTGGCCATGATGGAAACAGATGTTGCTAGAAGGGCAGATTTAGCTATGGCAAAGTTAATGTAGTTATTTAAAAAATGTAATTGGTTTGGTCTAATGGAAACACATGTATTAACCTTACTTTTTGCAAGTATCGGAAGGAGTTTGTCTTCAACATTTGTTAAATCAGTGACTTTTTCAGAACATTTAGAACAATAATTATGTAGACACCCTTTCGAGGAATTTAAATCATGTTTATAACATAATTCCTTGATTTTATATTTCATGCTAATTCAGTATTTATGTCTATGATTTTTGCCATCTCTTTGAAAAATTGGCAAAAAAATCATGTTCAAATAACTAACCAAATCAAAAATACCTAAATCATTTATCATTTATCATAAAGAAGTGGACAATTGTCTTTCATTGTCAAATATAATTATTGTTATCAATAACAAGGCATTATTCAGTACCTTAAATAACAAGAACCTTCACTCCTCAAAAGATTAGGCTACCATTACCCAATTACACAAAACCTATGCATCTATATTTGCATATTTGGCATTCTCCTCGATGAACTGTCTCCTTGGTGGTACTTCGTCGCCCATGAGCATAGAAAATATTCTATCGGCCTCGATGGAATCGTTGATGGTCACTTGACGTAAGATACGGTTTAATGGATCCATGGTTGTTTCCCATAATTGTTCGGCATTCATCTCTCCCAAACCTTTATATCGTTGCGTTTTGATCGAAGAATCTTCTTTGCCACCAGAATATTGAAGTATTGCTGATTTTCTTTCTTCATCGTTCCAACAATACACAAAGTTTTTACCTTTTTTAACCATATATAAAGGAGGTGCCGCAATATAAACGTGGCCTTGTTCTACCAAAGGTCGCATATATCTAAAAAAGAATGTCATAATCAAGGTAGAAATGTGACTACCATCGATGTCGGCGTCGCACATAATGACGATCTTGTGGTATCGCAGTTTTTCGACATTCAGTATCTTTTCTCCGTCTTTTTCTTCGATAGAAACACCGAGTGCGGTGAACATATTTTTAATCTCCTCGTTTTCGTATATCCTATATTCCATCGCTTTTTCGACGTTGAGAATTTTTCCCCTCAAAGGTAAAATAGCTTGAAAATTTCGGTCGCGTCCTTGTTTGGCAGTACCACCTGCTGAGTCTCCCTCAACTAAAAATAGTTCAGATTCTACAGGATCTTTAGAACTACAATCGGACAATTTTCCCGGTAGTCCACTACCTGTCAAAATGTTTTTTCTTTGAACCATCTCTCTGGCCTTCCTCGCCGCATGTCGAGCAGTCGCTGCCAAAACAATCTTATCAATGATTCTTCTGGCTTGCATTGGATTTTCTTCCAAATAAGCTTTCAACACATCACCGACACATCGAGATACAATTCCCGTTACTTCAGAGTTGCCTAATTCGCCTTTGGTTTGTCCTTTGAACTGTGGTTCTGGCACTTTTACACTAATAATTGCCGTCAAACCTTCTTTAAAGTCTTCACCTTGGATGGTTACTTTTAACTTACTAAAAAGATTATTGTCGTCACCATATTGTTTAAACAATCTCGCTACCGCCCTACGAAAACCTGCTACGTGCGTACCACCATCGCGGGTGTTGATATTATTGACAAATGAAAATATATTTTCTTGGTAACCGGTATTGTACACCATAGCTACCTCTACCTCTACGTTGTCTTCTTTTCCAATGACGTGAATAGGATCTTCAATCAACGGTGTTCTCGATTCGTCAAGGTATTTGACAAATTCTTTTAACCCACCTTCGGAATAAAAATCTTGATGTCTAAAAGATCCATCTTCCAACACTTCTCTTTCATCCGTCAAAGACAAACGAAGACCTTTGTTTAGATACGATAGCTCCCTTATCCGATTGGCCAATATTGTAAAGGTATATTCTAGTGTTTCGAAGATGGTATGGTCAGGTCTAAAGGTTACTTTTGTTCCCGTTTCGTCAGATTTTCCAATTTCATTCACTGGCCCCAACGGAATCCCCTTGCTATATTCTTGTTCGAATATTTTACCTTCTCTTTGTACTTCAACCCGCACAAATTCCGATAAGGCATTCACACAAGAAACACCTACACCGTGCAATCCACCCGATACCTTATACGTATTTTTGTCAAACTTTCCACCAGCATGCAAAACGGTCATAACTACCTCTAAGGCTGATTTCTGCAACTTTTCGTGCATGCCCGTAGGAATCCCCCTTCCATCATCTGTAACGGAAACTGAATTATCTTTGTGGATGACGGTCTCGATATGGGTACAATAACCGGCTAGATGTTCGTCGATAGAGTTGTCAATTACTTCCCAAACCAAGTGGTGTAAACCTTTGTAATCGGTACTACCGATGTACATTCCAGGTCTTTTTCTGACCGCCTCTAACCCTTCAAGTGCTTGGATATTATCTGCACCGTAATTATTCTCATTTTGTTTTTTATTCTGATCGCTCATATATGTTTCAAAGGACGTTTAAAATAGGGTGCAAAATTAATAAAATTTAGTGACTTCACAAGAAATAATCGTTATTATTATCATAAATAAATAATTCTATATTAAATTGATAATGAATAATATGTTCACAAAAACAGGTTCTTTTTGTCAACTTTATTATATGATAAAAACAATAGCTTCCTTCCTTCCTTTTTTATTTATCTTTACGTTCAACCATCTGGTATAGATATTAAACAAGGTATATCAGAAAATTACAAGAATATGGCTTAAAAAAGACGACTTTAGTAGAATAAATTGGTAATCGAGGCTCAATTTGGACTATCTTTGTTGAAAAATTTGCCATTATGACCATGTACAAAGAATT
>JBATMZ010000193.1:0-33247 GCA_049290115.1 Saprospiraceae bacterium
CGATAAAAAAATGCACCTCACCTTGAGTGGCCACACCCATGGATTTCAGTTTGGTTTTCAAATGCCTGGATTTAAATGGTCTCCAGCAAAATATCGCTACACAAAATGGGCTGGCCTTTACGAAGAGGGCGGAAAAAATCTATACGTCAACAAAGGATTTGGTTTTCTTGGATTTCCCGGTAGGGTTGGTATGTGGCCTGAAATAACTATGATCGAATTGCGCAAAGCATAAAGTTTCCCTAGGAATTTAAAATTCAATCACTTCACTCTCTGATCCTTTTTTGGGTTGGTATCCTGTTACATCCCTTCTGAACATAAAAATAACGTGTTCCAATATACGATCTCTTTGATGTAGGGGAAAACCAGTTGTTGCCTCCCACCTCGCACTACTAGGAATATACAAATAATACTTGGCTGGACCCGTATTCATTTCAAGTTCAAATCGGCATGATTTTCCCTCTTCAGAAAAAACGATATATCCATCTCTACCCGTACTGAAAAATTGGATTTTAGAGATTAGTTTATCTTGCAGATCTTTGTAGAATTCGTCTCTTTTATTTTTGGCGTCTAGTTCAGAAGAGTCTAATGCCTCAATCGAAGATTCAATAACTTCTTCTCGAATGGTGTTATCAATCATGTGTGAAGTTAACCCTAAGTTCTGGTTGGGTTTGATCACTTTTTTTTCTTCAACTTTATTGAAAAATAGTTCATACACTTTTTGATTGTCTCGAAAGATAGAAATGGTAAATTCTCCCGGAGGAAATTCGAGTGAATCAACAATAATTTGTACACTACCATTTAATATGTCTAGTATGGTTGATTCTAGAAGAATTTGACCATTACTTGTTTTTATAATTAAAATATTTTCGTACAAAGTCCCTCTTTCAGGCAGCCACAACACGATTTGTTGGACATCAGAATAATGAACTATTTTGAGCAAAGATTCTGTAAATTTTGGTATGGTTTTAAGCGTGGCATGGTTCAAAAAAAGATTATTTATCTTAAGCAAAAAAACAGGGCCGAAATAGGATTTTTTTGTCTTCACTTTGCCAATATTTTTACCAGAGGGCAGGTTCAACCTCTAATGTATGGATACTATTTTTGACGATAAAAACGGGAAACATTTTTATCATGGTCGCAATGAACTTTTCATTATTTTTATTATTCAAACGAAGTTCATAAAATCCAGGTGAATAATGTCCCAAATGTACTTTTTTAATTTTAGCATCACAAGTAATTTGTTCTAGTAAACCATTTTTTTTTCTGTCAAAGATTTCTAAAACAGGTGAAGTTTCATAGTCTAATGAAGTCACGTATAATTCCTGTTTCAAATCAAATTTGTCCATACAAAGTTGAAATGGCAGTACACCATCTGGTACAACATATTCTTTTGATTTTTCTACCTGTCCCTCACTTTCTACATGACAAATGGAGGTTATGCGACAAGGACCTTTTGTTACATCTATGGTTTCTAAAAATGAAGGCGGTAATAATTCAGTTTTATGGATGGATAATTCACATGATTTTCCTAATCCATCATCTGGTAAATGATAGGTGCGTTTATCGCTAAAAGACAATTTTTCTCGTACGCTATATTCTGGATGCCAATCAGAAAATCCTTCGGATTGACCCAAATCAAAAATGCTTCCTACATAGTGTTTGATGAAGGGTTGTGAAAGAAAAATTAAGCCTTGATCCATATTTGGGTTATACGTTTACATGTAGAGGACTTAGGGGTGTTCAACTATTTAATGTTTACCAAAAATAATAAAAGCGGCCGCCAAAAATACCCAAATTAGGACACTCAAAATAAAAATAAAGGATACAAGGGTGGCAGGAATTCCTAGTATCAGACTGGCTAGTTTTGTGTGACCGAACATTCTAAAAATAAAAGCAATACCCAAAAGACTTGAAACAACCATAAACTTCGAAATGTACAGATTGTCAAAAAACTTTTGATCTACTACATGTTGTTTTTCATAACTATACATATAAATGTTATACATAATATATACAACATAAACGCATATGAGCGGCCAAAAACTTTTATCTAAAAAGGTTTTTATCCAAGGTAGGAACATAAAAAAAACTTTATGAATTTAGTAGATATTAAACATAAACGGAAAAACATAAATGAATCATGAATTTTTTATTTTTTTGTCTTTTGATGATAAAAATGGTAGACTCTTTCTGTAGTCACTTCATTCCACACATCTTCTTCTATCTGAATACAGATTGTGGAATTTTTTGGCGTTGGGTACGTAAATCGCAGGAAAGATAGGGTATCGCCTTCCATGGAGATGTTGCACATTTGGCGCAATTCATGTTGATTGCCATTTCCAAGTCTTTTGTTGCCTAAAAAATCTTCCAAAATATGATGCTGAAAAAAGTTGAATTTATTTTTTTGATCCACAAAATATTCATACACATACCTAGAAGCAGGTTTATCGTCAAAAGTATAGGCAACAACTTCCGCCAAATTTCCATTTTGGTAGATCATCGTTTGTCGATAATTTTTGTTCGTTGGATGCACTTGTTGATATGTTTCTGTAAGGTTCCCTAGGTTGTCATAGAGAAACAGATAGGTACTTATTTTTTCATCATTTTTACTGCGAATGATGCTAGAATCTACCTTGTTTGATTTGTTGAGAAAGTAAGTCACCGATGCTTGAAACTGGTTGTCAACATTACTATATTTTTTAACAATAGAATCTGTGTGATAATAAAAAGTAACCGTATCAATGATGGTAGTGTAGAAGGTGATGTCCCCGTTGTCATTGTATTTGAACGTTTTTGTTGACTCAGGATCACCAGTATAAATGATGGATGTGAGCAGAGAATTACTCATTTCTTCAAAATTCGATATTTCATGTACTACTGAAGAATTGGGCTTACAGGACAACAAATGTAGGATCGCAGACAAATATAAAAGAAAGAACAAAACTATACTTTTGTGAACTGAAGGCCCAATCGTTACATTTTTCATCGGATGGAGATTATTTTGTGTATTTCCTGGTTTTTCCCACTTTGAATGACAATTAAATATTCGTTGGACGGAAAAGCGGATAAATCAAGATTTGTCAAAGATGCAGTATCTTCATTTATTGAAAATAACAAAATTCCACTTTGATTATAAATGTCAATCTTGGAAGGAATATTTGAAGGTTGCTTTTTTTGTAAGATCAATTGACCCGAAGTAGGATTCGGTAACACGCTCCATTGAATTGAATAAAAATCCTCATTAAAAGCTGAAGATAAAATGGGTTCGGCAATAAAATATCCCTTTATATCACCCACCATTTGTTTAGAAAAGGAAGCGTTCAAGGGGTCATTAAAAATTCCAAACATCTGAATATCTAAGTCTTGTTTTTGATCTATATCTATTACTTGATGTAAGGTAAAAGTCATTTGCTTATCCTCTTGATTTGTGACGTAGGTTGATATGACAGCTGTATCCTGAACTGTTTGTCCATTTACTTCAAGAAGTAGGTCTAACTTGTCGCCAATTTCACCTTCACAATACCCACTAGACAAAATATATAGTTGTCCTTTTGATGGAATTTCCCATTCTAAATCTACCAGTGAAACTTTTGATCCAGTAGATGAAAAACTAGAAGTAATAGGTTCATTTATAAAAGGAAAGGGTTTTCCATTTTCTTCTAACGGTGAAGCAAAAAATGTCATGTAAAGGCCATTTTCGGCATAACTAGAGTCTAAAACTATCCGTTTTCCAACCAAGTACACTAAGTTTTTACCTTTGGGGAATAAGGCAATATCCGACAGTGAATAACAGGGTAGTTTATCGTCATCAACAAAATGGAAAGGTATCGTTTTTTTGTTTGCACCAGAAATATCTGAATACTGCAACGATATTTCAAGAGATTGATCTTTGAGGGAATAGATGGAAAAATTGGCCGATAAAATCATAGGCGTAATTTGTTCCAAATCGAATTCAATGCTGTCCAAAACCTTTTCATTTTGATTTAAATGAGCGGGAGTTAAAGTAACTTGATGATCTATAACTATATCTTCACCAGATTCTTTGGGGATATACTCAAGAATCATTTTACCTTTAATAGAAGCTATACCACTACCTTTCCTACTTACCCAATTATGCATGAGTGCATAGAATGAATGATTTCCTGGTTCTACTTCATACACCATCGTATGCATAAAAAAGTGGGTAGTATGAATGGAATCATACGAAAGTACCCCATAATTTCCATAATTGGATTGCCAATCGTTTGAATTACTCACGGCAATGGTGATTTTATCAGCATTACTAGCTAAACAGTTTCCTTCAATACGGGCTATTACATGTCCTTCTTGAGGAACTTCAATGTCTGTTTTGAATATTTGAAATGCCGTATCTGTTCGTACATATTTTTCCTTTGCTTCAAAACTATATTGATACAAGGTTCTCTGACCGTTGCCAGTAAAATATAAAAGAGAAATAAATAATAGGGTAATTATTTTTGCCATGACTAAGTTTAAATGATGAATAATAAATTTGATTGCACAAAGATGTTGTCATATCATCTTTCTAGAATAATTTTTATAAGTGTGTCAGCTAGATTTAAAACTGAAACGTAGCTTTTTTGCACTGAGGTGATTTTCCATTTTGTTTTTTTCAAAATTTTTAAGCAAGTAATTTTTAGGATAAATTCTTTATAAAAAAAATGGGTAGGTAAACTCTTTTTATGATTACAGTAGGATTTAATTTTTAAGCACTTCAATGCATTTTTGGGTTGACTTAGGTATAAAAAATTGAATGAATGTTTTATTTTGTTCAATTTTACTCGAACATATATTAAATAAGATGAAAAGAAGAGATTTCCTTTTAAAAAGCACCTTAGGCACCACAGCTTTCTTATTGAATAGTGATAAAAACGAAACAAAAACACCACTAAAGAAAAAGCCAAAAAGTGTTATCATTTTGGGAGCTGGTTTAGCAGGACTATCTGCAGGATTGCATCTCAAAAAAGCGGGTGTGGAGGTGACTATTTTAGAAGCTAGAAAGCGGGTTGGCGGTCGAGTATTCTCCTATAACCCTAAAAACACTACTGGACAAGTCATAGAATTTGGCGCAGAGTGGGTGGGAGAATCCCATACAAGGATTATCGAATTGTGTAAGGAATTTGACTTGATTTTAGAAGACAATAGGTTCGAAACCGACCTTATACTCGGAGGCAAATATTCCAAGGAGGGAAAGTGGGGATTTTCGGACAATATGAAGACCTTTTGGGACAATAAAGTGAATGAATGGAACAATAAATCAGACAAAGAAAAGGCTCAGCTCGACAAGATGGACTGGTGGCGTTTTCTATCAGAAAAAAATATACCGCTCGATGATTTATTTTTAAGGGATTTGATGGATTCAACCGATTTTGGTGAGAGTATTAGACACACCTCAGCTTATGCTGCTTTTGCAGAATATGCAGAGAGTAGTGAAAAAAATGAAATGGATTTTAAAATCAAAGGTGGAAATGGTTTGTTGGCAGAAAAAATGGCATCAGCTATGGGTATGGAAAAGATCCTGTTGGATTACACCGTTACTTCCGTAGAACAAATAAAAAATAAAAAAGTAAGGGTGACATGTCAAAACAATATAAGTCTGGAAGCCGATCGTTTGATTTGTGCCTTGCCTACACGTGCTGTCAAAAAAATAAACTGGAAACCGGGCTTTACAAATGAAATGACGGAAGCTATGAATGCTCTACAATATGCTCGAATTGGTAAATTTCCCATTGTATTTTCTGAAAGGATTTGGGAAAGAGAAAATTTTGATTTACTCACCGATACACCTGCCCATTATTTTTATCACGGCACTAAAAATCAACAAGGTAAAACTGGCGTACTCATGTGTTACGCTACGGGTGATAAAGCGGATGTATTAGCATCGTTGTCGCAAAATCACCGAAAAGAGCTCATCCTCGAAGCCCTTCGACCTGCTTTTGGCGATGTCAAAAAGTATGTAAAAGAAGATTTGATATATTACTGGGGGAAAGATGAACATTCGTATGGCGCCTATGCATTTTATGGTAAAAACCAATGGTTTCCTGTGATGGAAGCTTTAAAAAAACCGCTAGGAATGATATTGTTTGCAGGAGAGCATCTGGCGGATTGGCAAGGATTTATGGAAGGCGCTATCAATAGCGGCGAAGAAGCAGCTGAAGAACTAATTTTAGGACATTAATGGGATAAAATGAATCAACACCAAATAAAACTTGTAAGAAAAACATGGCGCAGTTTAATGGGGTTAAATCCAGCTATATTAGGAGACTTGTTTTACACTAAATTATTTGTAGAATATCCGGCCCTTCGTAAACTCTTTCCGGAGGATATGAACTTGCAACACATAAAATTAATAGAAATGTTGACCAGTATTGTTTCAAGCTTAGAAAATCCGGTGGTTATATCTGATGAGATGAAACAAATGGCCTTGAGACATAGAGGATACGGCGTAGAGTCCAAAGACTATGAAAAGGTAGGAAAGTGCCTTATATGGACTTTAGAAGAGGGGCTAAAATCCGAGTGGAATTCTGAATTGCAAGAAGCATGGATTGAATGTTACAAAAACATTTCTACCACCATGATACAAGCTGCACATCCATAATTCGCCCCAATCATAAAGACAACCTATCAAACTCAATTTTGACCTGCTTCGGCTAAATAGATTTGAAAGAATTTGGCATTCTAAGTATATTGTGGCAGATATGAAAAATTGGATCAATTTCCTTTATATTTTATGTGGGTTTAGCCATCTGGTTTTTGGACAAATACCTTCATCCAACATAGAGCCATTGCCATATGAGCATCCTGACATCGTATTCAACAATTTATCCGAAAAAGATGGTCTAAGTTATAATCTTATCACTTCAATGGTGGAAGACCAAAATGGTTTATTGTGGATAGGAACCCTTTTTGGTTTGAATCGATTTGATGGAAAACGATTTGAAGTTTTTCATAGAAATAAAAAGGATTCTACGACTATCTTACAAAATACCATTACAGATTTATGTGTAGATTTCAATGGAATACTGTGGGGCTCTACAGAAGATGGTATTTTTCGATATAATGCTCAAAAAAATAATTTCCAAAACTATCCACAGCTTGACCCAGAAGTTTATTCAAGATTTCATGTAATTACTGCAGATAAATCTGGACAAATTTGGTGTGGTAGTAGCTCTGGTTTGGCAAAATTGAATCAAAAAACGGCTCAATTTGAATTTTTGAGCCATTCCGAAGACAAATACTCCATTTCTGACAACTGGGTTGGAAAAAATAGTTTAGAACTAGACCCGAATGGGAAAGGATTATGGATAACTACATCTAAAGGCATTAACTATTATGACTTTGAAACCAAAAGATTTATCAATTATCAAAATGCAAAAGACACCTCGATTTTTAATAACCATAACGTAGGTGCACTTCATGTTTCGAAGTCAGGAATGATTTGGTTTTTGGATCAGGTGACCAAAGAGATTAAAGGATTCAGGGATGTTGACAAAGGAATTGAACATATTATTCCATTAAATGGTCAGCTGAAAAGTATTTATGGTGGGTTTATTTTTGAAACGAGTTATCATCATCTATGGTATTCAAGTAATAGTTATGAAACTATTAGAATTGAATATTTGAAACATATACAATATGACATCGTCCAACACAAACCTGACAACCCTGCTTCCATTATTGGAGATTATGTAGCTGGTGCCTTTGAAGACAAAGATAAAACAGTTTGGTTAGGTACAATTGCAGGAATCTCAAGATTTAATTTTGATAAACTATATTATAGGATAAAAGCATTACCAAAAGTATTTCCAGAACTCGATCAAAATTGGGCTATAACCTGTTTAGCACAAAATCCTTGGGATAAATCATGGTGGGTTGGCACCCGAACAGGTCATATTTATATCCATCATCCAAATAGGGATGAAACGATTAAAGTAAATTTAAATCAACAGAAAGTCGGTATAAACGAATGGAAGTTTATTACGGACATAGAGTTTATAGATGGCAAGGCTCTCATTTGTGATCCCTATAATTACACGTACTTCATCGACCCAAAAAGTAAAAAATTGACTCGGTTTACTGCCTTAGAGAAATTTGACAAAAATTATAAAGTTAGATTAGCCATTATTGAAACAGACAGTACTTATTTGTTGGCCAATAATGAATTTAATATCATTAGATGGAATAGTAAGACACATTTATTTCAAAGATTAAAATTCGATCAAACCCAAACTTCTGAAGGCAAAGATTTCACGCCTGGATGGCTCAATGGATACAAAAATAAGGGAGCTTGGATGATTGTTTACAAAAATGTATTAGCCTACATTCATCCAGGGGATACCATTATTCAAACCAAAAAGATTCAATTCGGAAGTAAAAGTAACATCGGTGGTTTTTTAAATTCCTTAATAGTAGATCATATGGGTAATGTTTGGCTTTCTATGTCATCTCAAGGTATTTACAAAGTGGTTAATACCATTAACAGCAACGGAAAGTTGATAGAAACTACTTTAACCCATTGGGATAGTAGTGATGGATTGGTTAATGAAAACCTTATGTCGGCTTTGGAGGATAGCAGAGGAAATATTTGGTGTAGCTCCTTTAATAAATTGTCCATTTTTGACCCAAAATTCAATTACTTTTATCGTTTTAAAGTGCCTATTTCTGAAAATAATTCTTTTTACTACAGCTATACTGTTAATCTCTCCAATGGCAATATTTTGACTAATATGAAGGGTAATTTAATTGAGTTTTTTCCTGAGAGGATGAACGTTGTCCACCCAGCCAATGAACCAATCATTAGTATTATCGAACTACCCAATCGAAAGATATTTATTTCTAGTCAACAGCAGATAGACTTAGAACCAGATGAAAATTTTTTAACGATTGGTTTTGGTTGCATGAGTGTTAATGAATATTTTGCCTACCACATGGAATACATACTCGAAGGAGTAAATCAAACTTGGGTAATTACAAATGACAAAGCAGAAGCCACTTACACAAATTTACCAGCAGGAGTATATACGTTTAAAGTCCGGGCTGTCTCTAGTGATGGTAGTTGGAAATCCTCTGAAAAAGTGATCAAAATTCATATCAAGGCAAAATTTTACAATACCTGGTGGTTTTTTATGTTAATTACCATGACGATAGGTTTGATTTTAATGTATGTTATCAGGGTAAGGCTTAAAAATATTCAGAATATTAGTTTGTTGAAATCAAAAGCGCAAGTGCTGGAAAAAGAAAAAACATCGGTGATGTACGAAAATTTGAAACAACATCTGAATCCACATTTTTTATTTAATTCACTAACCTCTCTAAGTAGTTTGATTCGAATTGATCCAAAAAAAGCGGGCGATTTTCTCGATAAAATGAGTAAAGTCTATCGATACATTTTGCGCAATAAAGACAATGAAACAGTGGCATTGGTTGATGAATTAAATTTTGTGGACATGTATGTCCAATTACAAAAAACTAGATTTGAAAAAGGTTTTGAATATATTTCTTACATACCTGAAGATTTTTATCATCGAAAAATAGTGCCCGTAACTTTACAAAATTTGATTGAAAATGCCTTAAAACATAACACGGCTGATACCGATTCTCCCTTGATTGTCGAATTGTTTATTGAAGGAAATTATTTGGTTGTGCAAAATAATTTACAAGTAAAAAGTTATGTGGAAACAAGTAATAAACAAGGGCTTCAAAGTATGATATCTCTATATAGATTTCTTAGCAATGAACCCATAATTATAGATGATTCAGGAGGATATTACAAAGTAAAAATCCCTCTTCTCTAATAAAACCTAAAAAATATAATATGATCAAGGCCCTTATCATTGAAGACGAAAATTTAATCGCCAAAGAACTTCAATTTAAAATTCAGGAAGTGTCTAATGACATCCAAGTGGTTCAAGTATTACCAAGCTTAAAAACGGCTTTCAAATGGTTTTTAGAAAACCCTGAACCAGATCTTATTTTTGCGGATATACAATTGAGTGACGGTATAAGTTTTGAAATTTTTTCACGATATCAATTGACATGTCCTGTGATATTTACAACAGCCTATGATGAATATGCTATTCAAGCTTTTAAAGTGAATGGTATTGATTATTTACTCAAACCAGTAGATATAGATGAATTAAAAAATGCTATAGAAAAAGCAAGAGCCATCCTCGATAGTAAAGTCACTTATCCAAGTGATTTGAGTTCGCTCTTAAACATAATGGCAAATCCAACCACTCAGCCAAAATATAAATCCACTTTTATTGTCAGCCACCATCGACAATGGATTCCAGTTGCAACGGATGAAATAGCTTGTTTTGTTCGAGATAACATTAATTTTATTTACACTTTTAAAGGCGAAAGGTATATGTTGGATTTTACTACATTAGAAGAAGTGGAATCATTGTTGGATCCAACAATATTTTATCGTGCCAACAGGCAACATATCATTCACCTAAACGCCATCCAAAGTGTGAAACCCCATGAAAACCAAAAGTTATCAGTTTTTTTAAAAGCACCTTTAAAAATGGAAGTTGATATTTCTCGTGAAAAAGCACCAAATTTCAAAAAATGGCTGGACAGATAGACATACTATTGTAAGTGGTAAAATGAAACCAAAAAATTAAATCGCTGGAATAATTCTGGAATGTATATCATAGTGTAAAAACAAAAAATAACAACTTTGAACTTCTTTTTAATAGATTTTGTTGATATGTTTTTAACCAATGAATTATACTATGAAAAATACAATAAGCTGGTTCGAAATTCCAAGTAAAAATATAGATAGAGCACAAACATTTTATGAAACTATATTAGGTGTTTCTATGATTAATATAGATAATGCTAATTTAAAAATGAGGGTATTTCCTGTTAATGATATGGATCAAATGACCACAGGTGCTATTGTTTTTAATGAAAAATTTTATCATACTTCTGAAGAGGATGGTGTTTTTATTTATTTAAATGCCAATCCTGAAATTCAAAGAGTTTTAGATAAAATAGAGCAAGCGGGAGGGAGAATTATTAGAAGAAAAACACAAATTTCGGAATCATTTGGATACATGGCTATGTTTATTGATACCGAAGGAAATAGGATTGGACTTCATGCGTCGGCATAAGACTTAGAGTCCAAATGTAAGATAAAATATTTTGAAACTGTTGTTATAATTATTATATATGTGTTTTTGTAATATGAAAAATTTATATATTACAACTTCATGCAAAATCTAACTATATGTCCAGATATCCACTACCTTTTCAGAAACTATTAGAACAATGTCCTAATAGAATAGCTCGTGTTGATCAGCTTAAATTATGGCTGGAAGAATATCGAGATTACAACGAATGGTGCGAAATGATTTGGTCTTTGACTGAATTTGAAGAGGGCTCAGAAGAATATACTTTTCATAATATGTTTAATACGATTAAGGAAGTTGTTTTAATTCAGGAATGGGAGCCTTTTGCTAAAAAACAAATGTTATTATATGATGAAATCCAAACGGACAATGAGAAAATATATAGATGGTTTGATAGCAATTACTTCGACTATTTTAAACATTTAGACACTTTTTATTTTGACTATATTGAGTGCAATTATGACGAATTTGAAGAAAATAAACATGTTTGTTTACACTTTCAAGGGTTTGTCGATATTCAGTTATTTGTTTCCTGTGAAGATTATCAATACCTCACACTATTTACAGAAAAAATGCAAGAATTAGATCACGTATATGAATATTCTACCTTAGGGCTTCCTGATGGAACTGAAGAAGAAGAATCAGCATACGATGATTTTACAAGTGAAGAAGACAAAGAGTTGCATATGTCCAAGCAAGATGTCATTTTTGCGAAAGCTGCGGAACAATCAATTTATTCTTTGAAAGATACCATGGTGCATTTAGATGATATTTGTGAATGGATAGAAGATTACCACTTCTTGGCTAGGCGCTCTTTGAATGAACATATTCCCTTTTGCGACTGTAAATGTTGTTTGCCATTTAAAGAAATATACAACGAGTTGGATGATTTAGTTAATCTATATAAAAAAAGGAATTCTCTTGAAGAACTCACAATACAATACAAAAATTTAGGGTTAAATAACGTTAAAAAGACAGACTTTTATATCCAACATTTTGTTCAATTTTCAAATATTTCTATCCCAACTTCTTTGACTATTTCAGATAGTGGCCTCATTCTTTATAGGCAAATAATTTGGATGAGAGAAACATTGAGTTTTGTATTTAAAGAGGATAAAATTAAAAACATTCTTCCATTAATCATTTGTTTTCAAGAAACGACAACGGCAATAGCATCTCATTTACTTGATATTTTTAACCATGAAAATAATACGTATTTCATTGAATATCCGTATGAAAAATTAGTGCTATATTTTAAAGAAAGGCTGCCGGAAGAAGTTCAAAAATATTTTGATATTTGTGAAACCGAAAGAGAAAATACTTTGACAAATTAGTTAGGCTATATTGGGTTTTTGAATTTAATGATTTGTCAACAAATCAAAAATTCATGATGGGAGAATGTTTTTTACCAATGGTTATTCGTGACCATCATCAGGGCTATCAAGTTTTTTAAACCACCTTTTAAAAATATTTGTATTTACTTTGATGAGATTTTCTTCACTTTCTCGTCGGCTAATGAGAAAACGAATCAATCTTTTTTCAATCATGTGGTGTAAAGGAAGAATAATGGATATGATACTCACTTTGATGGAAAATACTTTCCAAGGAGTGTGGTGGGTCACTTCATGGATAAAATGATCAATTTGAATGATACAAAATTCAAAAATAAATATAACACTCATATAGCCTAAAACACGAATAAACCAAATGGGGACTTTAAACTTGACCGACACAAGCAAAACTATAAAAATCGAAAAGATAAGGATGGCGATAAGATTGTACTGTACTTGATTGTATCTTTCCTGAAAGGATTCCTCCAATATTTTTTTATTCTCCAATATTTTTTGTTCAGTGAGTATTTCCATTTTATACACGTCCTGATCTCTCGATGTTGTGGTTTTCAGGCCTATGAGTCGATAATAATTTTTTAAATGTTCATAGGCTTTTCCGGCGTTATTATGTTTCGAATAAAAGTTATCGGCCTCTAAGGATGCGTTCATTTCAAATTCCTGATTTTTAGCCGATTTGGCTAGTAGAATGGCTTGTTCTAAATGTTTTCCTACTTCAGATTGTTGATTTATTCTATTTAGAAACTGGGCATATTGTAAATGAAAATAACTCTTCCTGTCGTCAGACTGTGTTTTTTCCACTTCAAATAAGGCACTTTTATAGGCATCTATTGTTTTGTCTATTTGGTTTTTTTCTTCGTAATCAAATGCGGACAATAAATAAAAAATATAAGGTGAACTCGATTTCATCGCTTGGATTTCATCTACATCCATTGCTTGGAAATATTGATTTAATTCAACTTTATTATCAATCTCCGCAAGCTTGGTGCGTAAAAATGCTGTTGCGTATAAATATAGTCTTCTACAATGATTTTTTTTGGCAAAAGAAATAATCTTATGAACTTGTTCCGTATCGAATACTTTTTCCGCACCAAAAGAAGAAATGATGTCTTGATAGTCCAATTGATTATGAAAAAATTGAATGGTGTCTAGTAAATTTTTTGGCGTACAGAGTTCTAATTCCTTGGTTTTGTAAGTTAATGCATTTTCATACATGTAGTGGTCTTGGTAGAATTTACTGATGCCAGCAAGAACGTGTCTTTGAATATCTATCCTTGTTGAATTGGATATTTGACGGTGTGCATTAAAAAGATTGCTAACGGCAAATTTGTAATTTCCATTTAAATCGTGGGCTTCACCTAAGGCTAAACTACTCAAAGCAGTACATTCTGGAATAGACAGAATTTGAGCTTTTTCCTGCAGCTTAGAAGCCATTTCTATTGCTTTTTTACCGTTTACTTGGGATAGATAGTATCGAAATAAGACATAATACAAGTTCCAGTCAATTATTTGATTCCCTTCTTTAAACAATAGTTTTCCAGCATCAATAGCATATTTTTCAGTATTTTCTGAATGATCCGACAATTCCGGTAGTAAAAAAAAATGGGTATATGCTTTTTTTAGGGCTTGGTTGTCTTGATGCACAATGGCATTTTTAACCATTTCATAAAGGACTGAATCAACATGACTAAATTCATAATTAAAGCTAATATCTTGGAAAATAGCTAAATACACTGAATCATTTACATATTTTGAGTCAAAAGAATTGATACATAGTTTATCGGACTCTTTTATTCGATTTGTTTTTGATTGACAAGCAACTAAACTTAGCCATAAAAAACTAATAAATAGGAATTTATTAAAATAATAGTACATAATTATAACAAATATAAGATAAATATTTTTACATTTGCTTTTAGTAGACTAATTTATTTAACCCGTAAATCTTCTAAAATGAAAATGATTCTGCCTTTATTGTTTGGGGCTGCTTTAGGTTTTATTGTTGCCTATTATATGTTTGATCGCGACGATGCAATTATAGATTGCCCTAAAGGAGAAATGTTAATCGAATTTTGTGTAGATACGACAGGTGTTAATTATGGGGGAGTGCCAGTGAGTGATACCGAGTTACAAGCTTTATTTACGAAGTCTTTTAATTCTGGAAGTCCTATTGGGTTTTCCTTAGGAAAACAATTAATTGGTGATTTGGCCGAGGAACTCTCAACTAATCCGGACACCTATGGAGGTTTTCATTTATATCCCGGTTTGGATTCTGAGGGAACTAAATATTTAATCAAAATCCCATTAAACTTGGAAGGAATGGAATTGCCAGACGTAGGCTCAAAAATAGAATTAAGCTCTGCTAGTTTACTAGGTCCTTGTCCTCGTTGGTGCGGTGACTCCAGAATAGTCATTAGAGATCCGTCATCTCCATCAGAATCGCCACAGTAGTCAGATCTAATAAATATTGTTAAACCCCTTCTTCAAACCTACCGTCAGCATGTTGAGCAAAACGACCTAGTTTTCTGTCGTGAACTTTGTCGTATCGATCCCATGGCCAACCGCCAAATTGGGTTTTGTGATAATCGTCAAAAGCTTTTTGGATTTCTTCTTTACTGTTCATAACAAAGGGTCCGTACTGAATGACCTGTTCTCCAATCGGTTTTCCTTGTAGTACCAATATTTTTACTTGTTTGCTTCCAGCTTTCAATGGAATATTTTGTCCTGAATCCACTTCAATAGCATGATAAGATTTGACGTTCGTATCACCTACAAGCAAAATATCGCCTTCGTAAAAATACAACATCCTATTGATACCTTCTCCAGCCTTAGACAAAATAAATGTTGCATTTGCCTCCATTTGAATGTTCAAGATTGAAACTTCGTTTTCTTGATTAAAAGCCCAAGAACCAGGGGGTGGCTGTGGTGCTGTGTTTTCCTTGAGCGAACCAGCAATCACTTCAATCATGGTTTTATTTCCATCAGCATCTTTTGTGTGGACATGAGGTATTTGGCTGCCCCACAACATTTTAAAATGAGGTTTAGTCATTTTGTCTTTGGCAGGTAGATTCAGCCATATTTGGAATAATTCGAGAGGATTATCTTCCTTATCTTTAATCAGTGGAAACATTTCTGAATGTTGCACTCCACTACCTGCCGTCATCCATTGAACATCACCTTCACCATATCTTCCTGCAGCACCCAAGGAATCAGCATGGTCCACTAGGCCTTTTCTGACGACAGTAATCGTTTCAAATCCACGGTGAGGATGTCCAGGAAAACCAGGTACTTCTTTTCCATGGTACATTCTAAAACCATCCTTTATGATGAAGTCATCTCCTAGGCTTCGGCCATGTAAATATTCTTTATTGGGACCCATGTTTTGATTTCCTTTCGGAAAATCATCTTCGTGATGTACACAAAAAAGGAATGGGTCAAGTGTGTCCCATGTAAAACCCATAGGTTGAATATTTTTGATCATCTTCACTTCTTTTGAGTTAGATATGGAGGTATTTAGGGCTAACGTACCCGCTAATCCAAGGGTCATTTTTTTAAAAAATTCTCGCCTACTTTTCATATCTTTTTATTTGTTGTAACAAAGATGTATTCTTTTGGTTTTGGTTTTAGTGTTTGAAATAATCAGTAAAGGAATACATATATCTTTAAATGAATATCTACATAATAGTCAATCCTTTTGCACAAACTCCAAGACCTTCGACAATAATACCTGTGCTTCTTTCAAATATTTGACATTTTCCTTGGTCATGATGAGAAAATTAGTGGATTGTTTGATAGAAAATCCTTGCCTTGGTCCTTCAGAGGCTACGTACTGCATTATTTTTTGAAAGAGGACGGATTCGTAGTAGGCAGATTGGGGATTGCTGATGAAGTAGCCATTCATTTTTCGGTTTTTCAGGACAATCCGTTCAAATCCTAGCTTTTTAGAAATGGTTCGTATTCGTAACCCGTCAAACAATTCTTTCACTTGATTGGGTATTTTGCCAAAACGGTCTTCTAGCATGTTGGCAAAAGTCAAAATGTCTTCTTCTGTCTCTAAGCTGTCCAACCGAGTGTACAAAATGAGCCTTTCCTGAATATTAGTTACATAATCATCAGGTATCAACATCTCAATATCGGTGTCAATATCCACATCTCTTACAAACTGTGTTTTTTTAGCATTTTCTTCTTCAAATAAGTCTTTGTATTCGTTTTCTTTGAGTTCTATGATGGCTTCTTCCAATATTTTTTGGTATGTCTCGTAACCTATGTCTGTAATAAATCCGCTTTGTTCGGCACCCAATAAATTGCCTGCGCCTCTAATATCCATATCCTTCATCGCAATTTGAAAACCACTACCTAAATCCGAAAATTCCTCTAGTGTCTGTATCCGTTTTCTAGCATCTTGTGTGAGCACTGACAAAGGTGGGGCAAACAGGTAACAAAAAGCTCTTTTGTTGGATCGTCCTACACGTCCCCTCAACTGGTGTAAATCACTCATTCCAAACTGGTGGGCATTGTTGATGATAATAGTATTGGCATTAGGGATGTCCAAACCTGTTTCGATGATATTGGTACATACCAACACATCAAAATGACCGTCAATAAATGAGATCAAAGTCTCTTCCAATTTTTTGGATTCCATTTGTCCATGGGCAATAGCTACATCGACTCCTTGGCAAATTTTTCGAATCATGCCTGCAATTTCTTCCAAACTATTGACCCGATTGTGCACAAAAAACACTTGCCCACCTCGATTCACTTCATAAATAATTGCTTCCTGGATGACTTCCTCATTGAAGATCCTTCGTTCCGTATGAATAGGTTGTCTATTGGGTGGGGGCGTCCGCATCACCGACAAATCCCTTGCAGCCATGAGAGAAAATTGCAAAGTCCTAGGAATAGGTGTAGCTGTCAAGGTAAGTGTATCGACATTGACTTGTAACTGTCTCAATTTTTCTTTGGAGGAAACACCAAATTTTTGCTCCTCGTCGATGACCAATAACCCTAGGTTTTTAAATGTTAACTTCGAACTAAGAATAGCATGTGTACCAATCAAAATTTCAATTTTACCTTCTTCAAGTTGGGCGATAATATCGTTTTTATCTTTGGTGGATCTGAAACGATTGATGTAGTCCACCGTCACGCCATAATCTCCAAGTCGATCTGAAAATGTTTTATAATGTTGCAAGGCTAAGATGGTCGTTGGTACCAAAACGGCAACTTGTTTTCCTCCGACCACAGCCTTAAATGCTGCCCGGATGGCCACTTCAGTTTTTCCGAAACCCACGTCACCACAAATCAGTCGATCCATAGGATAAGGTTTTTCCATGTCTTCTTTGACTTGCTGTGTTGATAGTAATTGATCGGGCGTATCTTCGTATATAAAGGAAGCTTCCAACTCATTTTGAAGATATCCATCGGGTTGAAAAGCAAAACCTTTTGAAGCCTTTCTTTTAGCGTATAATTTGATCAGTTCCTTGGCAATATCCTTGATTTTTGCCTTGGTTTTGCGTTTGAGATTTTTCCAAGCGTCACCGCCAATCTTGCTCAGTTTGGGTTCTGTACCATCTTTGCCGGTGTATCGGGAAATTTTGTGCAGAGAGTTGATACTGACATATAAAATATCGTTGTTTTGATATATAAGTCGAACGGTTTCTTGTTTATGGCCATTAATTTCGATAGTTTCCAAACCCGAATATTTGCCTATGCCATGGTCAATATGGGTCACAAAATCCCCTGGTTCGAGCTCCCGTAACATTTTGAGACTCATGGCCATTTCTTGGGTGAAACCTTGTTTTATTTTATAGCGGTGGAATCTTTCAAAAATCTGATGGTCGGAGTAAGCAACAATTTTATTATCGTGGTCGACAAATCCTTGGTGGATTGATTTTAATATGGGAATGAACGGTACTTTGACGCCCATATCTTCAAAAATTGCGTAGAATCGTTCGACCTGTTTTGGATTGTCTGTGAAAATAAAATTTTTGTATTCCTTTTTGTGGTTTTCAATTAGGTTTTCAATCAGCAGATTGAAGTTTTTATTAAAAACCGGTTGGGGTGTCGTTGAAAAAGATATGTTTTGCAAAGGCCTTTTTTCAAATTGGCTTGAAGCCAATAATACAGTAGGGAAAGTCTTTAAACTTGCCATCAAATCAGCGGGATATACAAAAGCTCTAGCTTTTAACATGTCCTTGAGTTCATCTTCTGTCTTGGACAAACTACTGGCAACAAAAGCTTCCACTTTTTCAAATGCGATCTGAATCTGATCTAATAAAGAATCGAGGTCTTTGATACAGATGATGGTTTCTTCTGGCAGGATATCAAAGAGGCTAATTTTTTGCGATTCTTCAAATTGACTATTGATATTGGGAATGATAGAGAAACTGTCAATGGTCGAAATGGATAGCTGTGTGGTCGGATGAAAGGTTCGAATACTTTCTACTTCATCGTCAAATAATTCGATCCGGTAAGGCCATTCATTTCCATAGGAAAATAAATCTATGATACCACCTCTAATCGAAAACTGCCCTGGCTGATAGACAAATTCGACCCGGTCAAAACCAAACTCTATTAAAAATTCTATGATCGTATCGACATCGAGTTTTTCATTTTTTTTAACCTGAATTCTTTTTTGATCTAGGAGAGAAGGATCAACTGCTTTTTCAAAAATAGCTTCTGGATAGGTGACGAGAATGAGTGGTTTTTTCTGAAAAGTATGTACTTTGTTGACGGTCTCCGTTCTTTCCAATACGTTGTTTTTGTCCAACTCTTCAAAGAAAAGTGGACGTTTAAAAGAGTCCGGTAAAAAGTAGACATGTGGAGAATCAAAAAGTGACTGAAACGTATTGTACATATAGGCTGCCTCTTCCTTATCAAATGCAATATATAAGGCTGGACTTCCATAGTTTTGAATAAGGGAATCGATATAAAAACATGCTGAACTACCTGACAAGCCAGAACAAACGATTGTTTTGTTTTTATCAATGACCCAATGCGCTAATTGTGGGCTTTTCCTATATATTTTTCGTAACTCTTCTAAAACATTCACCGCATAAAGGTAAGAAGTATCCTGATTATATTCGTCACCAATGACGTATTGAATTATCGAATGAGGGTTAAATCACCTTGAAAGGTCGTGATGATTCCTGAAGTTTGATTTAAAATTTCAACTGAATAAACATAAACACCAGGTATAACATCTCTTCCAGAAAAAGAACCATCCCATCCTAATGAAGGATCATTTAAGGCTACATTTTCTTTGAAAAACACTTTATTTCCCCATCGGTCATAGATGGCCATTCTTAGGATACTTCCATTAAAATTGGGTGGAGAAACAATGTAAAAAATACCATTTGTTCCCGAACTAGGTTTAAAGGCATTGGGTATTTCAAATACGGCCTCGTCTGTTTTGATTAAGCGGATTTGGATCGTTTCAATACAATCATTTCCATAAAAATAGGTCACATCGACATTGGTATTTTCAAAGATGGTTGCTACGGTATTTTTGCAAGTGTCACAACTCATGATATTAGAAGGAGACCATTGGATGTCATACAATCTGTTGACATCGCCAAGTAAAGATAGTTGATACACATTCAAATTTAATAGACTGGAATCAAGCGTTATAAAAGGTGTTGAATTATCAGGAATGACAACATTATAAGTTAGAAAACATCCGTCGTCAGAAATCAGATCGATGACATAAGAGCCGGATGGTAATGGTTTTTCAAATGGGAAAGATGTGATCGTATTAGACGTTGTGCCATTAACCTTTAGTGTAAAAGGCAAGGCACCATTCGCAGAGGTAAACGTAATAGAACCCTCATTTTCTCCACAAATGGGCAAATCAATTTTTTCTCCTACGAGCAACGTGTTGAAAGTTAAGTTTATATTGACGATGCTATCACAACCGTTGGCAGCAGCTCCAGATAAAGTGACCGATCCTACGGGATTAGCCAAATTAAAAGTGGTGCTCCCCACCACAATTGAATAGGTCGGATCGCAGGTCGAATTATTGATAAAAGACATTTTATTAGATCCAAATGTTATATTTACTTTCACAATACTATCACAACCATTGACAGCAGCATTATTAAGAATTACTTGGCCACTTGGATTGGATTGATTAAAAACGGTACTACCTATAATAAGGGAAAAGGTTGGATCACAAGTAAAAGGTGATAGTTCGTTTTCGACTACTTGGTTAAAAATTATATTGACAAAAACCGTACTGTCACATCCATTTTTTGATGCATTGGGTAGCACTACTGAACCTGAAGTATTACTTTGGTTAAAAACTGTTCCGCCTATAGTAATGCTATAGTTAGGGTCACAAACCGTCGTAGAAAAAATACCATTTGTTGGAGGATAAAAACTGAGAGAAACAGTATAAATAGTATCACACTGATTGCCTATTCCGGGCACTAATACAGTACCTGTAGGATTGTTTTCATCAAATATCGTACTGCCGATTTTCCTAGTGGTTCCGAGGCATAAAGTTTCATTTATATCTATTTGCGGGGAGCCTTTTACAGAAATTATGGATGCAATCGGTGGTGTGAAAATAAAGTCACAAAATTGATGTTTAAAGGAAACTAAATGATAAGGTCTGATGAGAGCGGTTTGTACATTATAAAATGATGCAGGTTGTGTTGGGTCGCTACAAATGGTGATGACTAAATCTTGACCAGGTACAATGGTAAATACTTCTGTAAAATTAGGTGCTACGCCAACAGTACTAAACGTGATTTCTCTTGCAATGGTAGAATTATGTCGCAAAACCAAATCACTACATTCTCCTTCACACAAGGTCACGTCATTAATTATAAAACTGATATTTGGTTTATTCACTTTATTTATCATCCAAATTGCGGTATCAAAAGGACAAGTGATTCCATCACCGGTGATGTATAAAAATTGATATTGTTGTATATTTCCTAAAACAGGATTTGTCATAGATATTTCAAAGCCAAAATTGTATAATTTTCCTCCTAAAGATGCATTGGCAGCAAAAAAATCACTTGGTACAAAACCTTGACCGTCACAATATTCTCCTAAAACATCGTCTCCGGCACTAATGATAGATTTTACAGAAAGTGTAATTATAGCAGAGTCCGCAGGACAAGCCCCATTGCTAGCAAAAAAGTAGGAAAAAGTAAAATCAGCCAATGGTTTGCCTCCTGAGTCCCACATAGAACCGGTTAAACCGCCATGACCATTGATGTCTTCAAAAGTGCCTCCTTGGTTTGACGAATCTACAAATTTGTTAAGATCCACAATGGAACCAAGACATACATCACCTATTTTGTCAAGTCCAGCGAAATAAAACGAGTCAATAGTAACAGAAATATGGGCCGTATCTCCTAGGCATATACCAGCATCAAACCTGTAGGTTAATAGGGTATTCCCAACGGGTAAATTGCTTAGATCAACCGCATTCAAGTTGGCGTAATTGATGTTGAGGTTACGATTATTTGTCCATGTTCCACCCGATGAATAAGTGCTTAAAATGGAGGCTATATTTACTGACATAACATCGGTTTGACATGCCATTAAATTTCCATCATTTCCAGCTAGATACGTTCTCTCAAGGACTATTGTATTATTAGATGTGTCATTTCCGCAGGTGTTGTCCATTAAAATATATAAAAATACATGCGATCCATTCATCAATCCAGAAAGATTATACATGGAAGGAGTTGCCACCGGAAGACCATTATACAACCAGGAACCGCCAGCTTGGGCATTGGTTGATAAAAGGCTATCGAGGTCGAATATTGGATTTTGTGGCAAACATATCGAAAAATTCGTGTCATCACCAGCAAAAACACTGCCTACGGTGATAGTGGAATTTAATGAGTTGGCACATTGTCCAGCAGTAGGCATAAAAACTAGTGTATAATTGCCATTTCCATGTACCATCGGGTCAAAAGAAGTTAAAACAACGCTGTTTAATGTCCAAGTACCGTTGATACTTTGAACCGTAGTAGGTAAAACAATCGGTGGGGATGTACTACAAAGATTCGAAAATACAGGTGGCGTTAAATTCATCGAAGTACTAATGACCAACATTATATCAAGTGGATTGGTACAATTGTCACTTGGAGTAAATGTAATGGGATACGTCCCCGCACCAACATTAGTATTAAACATATTGGTTATAACGTGAGGACTATTTCCCCAGTCACCAGTAACACCATTTACGGTATTACCCAAAGAAAATAATCCAGAATTTTCACAAATATTATTAAAAACGGGTGGCGTAAGCATAGAATTGGCCACTACCTCAATTTGGATGGTGTTAGGTAAAAAGCAAGAACTCGGATCATCGGGTGTATAGGTTAGTTCGTACATACCGACGCCAGCATTAGTAACATTAAAAATATTTCCGGACAAGTGTGGACTTGGAGAAGACCAAATACCATTAACACCATTGGGCATAGTAGGTAAAGTAAGCGTTCCAGCACCTATACAAACAAATAACGGAATTCCTCCTAATGGAATGGGTCCACCTGAAGTGACCATGATTGTAGTATTGACAGGAAGATAACATTGCCCAAAATTTGGCGTGAATGTAAGGGTGTAATTTCCTTCTGGGACGCCAGAAGGATTAAATTGGTTTGAACTTACGTACCCATTTAAATCAGACCAATTACCGGTTATCCCACTTATCGTTGTAGGCAAGTTTAAAGGTGGATCCGTGACACATATAGAAAAAGTTGGCGCCATTGGTGTCATAGGTATTTGCAATATCAAAGTGACCTCTGCTCCATTTTCACAACCATTATTGTCAATTACTAAAGCATAAACAACAGTTCCATCAGATGCTACATAGGTGGAAGGATTATTGATTTGGTTGGTCAAAATACTATTTGAATACCATAACACAGTGGTATTGTTATTATTACCAGTTACCACATTTTCAATGGTTGTCAAATCAAAAATACCAAGACCATCGTTATCTTCGTCACAAACGGTCAGAGAAGCATTAAAAACTGGAGGTCTTGTTAGAAGCGTTAAAGACATGGTATTATTTCCAATTTGTCCATTGGGACAGGGTCCGCCATTACCGTCTGCAATTGAAAGAAGGGTCAAAGTAGCTGACCCTGAGGGTGCTGAAATAGGCAAAATAAGTGTGGCAGGAGCTTGGAATTGTGGTATAAATCCACTTCCGGTATAACAAATATTTAAGGTTGTACTGACTGTGGCGCCTGGAATGGTAAATGGAATTGAAAATGCACCTAAAGAAATTTGCATATTTAAAGTATATAATCCAGATCCGCCTGTTAGATTAAAACTGACCTCTCCACATTGACCAGGACATAGATTTAATGCTCCCGATAAAAAAGCCATTGGAATGGGCAACACTGTAACATTTATAGACAAAGGCATGGCGCATTGTCCATTATTGGGCGTAAATGTGTACATAAAAGTCCCAACAACAGATGTATTGATGAAGGCTGGGCTCCAAGTACCTGAAATTCCATTGAGCGACATATTAGAAAGTGTGGGAGGAATACTCCCTTCACAAAGATCGCCTATCGGTGAAAACGTGGGAGTAACTGTGTTGGATACTGTCACAGACAACATAAAAGTACTAGCACATTGCCCGGCATTTGGGGTAAAAGTATACATAACCATTCCTGGAGAACTTGTGTTGATTACTCCTGGATTCCAAGTTCCGTTTATGCCATTGTTTGAAGTTCCCGGAAGAATATCAGGTGTATCGCCCACACAATAATCAACGTCAATATTAAAAATTGGGTTAATCAAAGGATTAACAGTTACGGAGATAGATACGATTGGGGCACATTGTCCCATATCAGGCGTAAACATATATGAGGTCATACCTGGCGTACTCGTGTTGATTGTGGCAGGATTCCATGTACCTGACACCCCATTATCTGATATACTAGGCAAAGAAGCAGGTACTTCGTTTTGACAATACACAGTATTAAAACTAAAACTCGGAGTAATGTTGGCGGTTACAGTCACCATTAAAGTGAAAGGTGTTGCACATTGCCCTGTATTGGGCGTAAATACGTAATTTGTAGATCCAGGAGAACTAGTATTAATAGTGGCTGGAAGCCAGGTGCCTGGAATTCCGTTATCACTTGTAGTAGACAGAGGGTCTGGCGAATCACCAACACAATACATATTATTTATGGTAAAAGTAGGAACGGTGGCATTTTGTGCTGGGCTTGAGGGAGGAACGGTACATCCGCCATTTCCATAGGTATTAGATTGAGGTACATAGTAATCACCCAAAGTGCCCGTCAATAAGCCTAAATCATAGATTACTGTTTGCATACAACCACCACCAAATTCAAAAACAGTAGTTCGAGTTCCGCTACCTGCATTTGTAAATGCACCTATGGTTCTAGAGCAACTATTTGCGATTACATACACACATTGATTTGAACCACACAAACTTGAAAAGTCGTACAAAGCATTTGTACTCATAGAACTACCTTGTAATATGACAATTTGATTGGGTGGTACGTTGAAGCCAGGGCCAATGGCTATAAGGTTACTGCATCCTGTATAAGCAGAAATATTCCCCGTTGTTAGGCCACAAGGTGTACCGGGAGGAAAATTATTGACATCGGTATTAATGTCATTATTAAAAGCACTCATGGCATTATTACCCATAGCAAAATCAATGATGATGTCACTGGTATTAAAGCCACTACCACCAGAATGTATCACTATAAATTCATTATTTTGCTCTACACCACAAGCATCTACAAGTATTGCATCCACTCGAGGACACTGTGACCAAATAAGTTGTGAAAAAAATAAAAAAATGGTCGTAAAAATAGCCGTAGGCAATATTCCAAACTTCCTTAAAGAAGAAATCATCCCGGGTTGAATTTTAGGGTATAAAGTTAGTAATATTTAAAGTTGTGTTGGCTTAAACCAATGTTTTTTTTATGTTATCTAAATATAAGTGGTCATTTAAACCTAGATTAACATTCAAAAATTGGAGTTATTGCTGTTTATGATTCAGAATAATCAAATTGTATATATAAATTTCGACGAATTAAATTTGAGGCTAATTGTAAAATTTTACACAAATTATCCTAGAGAAATTGTTTTAAGAGTAAACATTATCAGTTACTTATATAGTAAATTAAATCTTTATTTGATTAAATGACATTTTTCGGAAGTAAAACAACTTTTTATTTATTGGGAAGAAACGAAAAAGCGTTATTATTTTTGACATCATTAAGGTAAAGCAAGGAAGTCTCAACTAAAGTTTCTTGGATATTTTTGTAAGATAAACCTAGTACATCTTTTGACTTAGTATTATCATAATAAGATAAAGTTTTTGTACTTATCGTTTTATCTTTGGTAATAATCGCCTCTTTACCATTAAAAAAGGAAGTGATTTTTGCCCACCTCCAAGCTATGCCTGTTAATGAAGGAGAAAGTGGTTTAAGTTTTTGTGGAAGTTTTAGTGTTTGGTGAATTTTTTTAAATACGGATTCGTAGGAAACATTTTCAGCACTAATTATAAATCGTTCGCCATTGAATTTTTCATCAAATGATTTAACCACGGCATCAGCCACATCTCGAACATCGACAAATCCGGTTATACCAACTGGAAAATACCGAAGACCATTTTTAAGACTAGTAAATATTTTAGTACTACTTTTCCCCCAAAAACTTGCACCTAAAATAAAGGAAGGATTTAATATTGTGACAGGTAATCCTTCGTAATAAGCTCTCCAAACTTCTTGTTCTGCCAAAAACTTAGAAAGTCCGTATACTGTATCATAAGGACTGTGACTAAAAATTACTTTTTCGTCGATATAGTTTTCCATTTTTTTTCTACCAATTGCTGCCACGCTGGATACGTGGATGAATTTCCGAATATTATATTCAACGGCTACTTCTAAAATATTGGTTGTCCCATCTCTAGCTAAGGAAAAAGCTTCTTTTTTCCGAGAAGAATCGAATGTAACCATGGCAGCTGTATTCACAACTATGTCCATGCCTTCCATGGCTTCTCTAAGTGAATCTAAGTTTAAAATATCTAAAGGTACCCACTCCACATTGTCAGGAAAATGTTGTCGATACTTTTCATCTAAAATGTTTTTAAACCCTGCTCTGACGTTATACCCTTCACGCAAACATTTTTCTACAATATAACCGCCCAGAAATCCCGAAGCACCAATAATAAGCACCTTCGTATTTGTTTTATTTTCCAATGGTTGGAAATTTGACCATGATTAATTTGTTTTGTAGAATGGCAAAGTGCATACGGTAGCTTCTAAATATTTTTTACCTGCCAAAACCAATATTTTAGTGCCAACCTTACTATAGGACAATGGCACATATCCCATCCCAATAGGAATATCTAAACTAGGTGCTTGCGTACCAGAAGTAACTACACCAATTTCGTTTTCGTTTTCATCAAATATTTGGTAGTGATGTCTTGGTACTCGCCGGTCATCTACAGTAAAGGCAACCAACTTTTTTGAAATACCGTTTTCTTTTTGTTGTATCAGCCAATCTTTCCCATTAAAATCTCCTTCTTTTTTCAATTTTGTTATCCAACCAAGTCCTGCTTCTAAAGGAGAAGTGTGGTCATCAATGTCATTGCCATATAAACAGAAACCCATTTCCAAACGCAAAGTATCTCTAGCTCCTAATCCGCATGGTTTAAGTCCGTGTTTTTCACCTTTTTCCATTAGTGCGTCCCATAAAAGTGCGGTATTTTCATTGGCTACATACAATTCAAATCCTCCACTACCAGTATACCCCGTAGCAGAGATTATTACGTTTTTAATGCCGGCAACAGTTCCTTTTTTAAAAGAATAATAAGGAATAGAAGCCACATCTTCATCCGTCAAAGTTTGAAGAATTTGAACTGCTTTTGGTCCTTGTAAGGCAATTAGACCTGATTTGTCGGAGATATTACTCATTTTGGCATCAAACTGATTGAATTGTTGAATCCAATTCCAATCTTTTTCCATATTTGATGCATTGACCACCAACATATATGCTTGTTCGCCTTCATTACACATATCTTCAAAAAGACGGTATACCAATAAATCATCGACTATGCCACCATCAAGATTAGGTAAACAGCTATATTGAGCATCGCCCATTTCAAGTTTGGACACATCATTACTAGTTACTTTTTGTACTAAGTCAAATGCTTGTTTTCCCTTGACGATAAATTCGCCCATGTGGGAAACGTCAAAAAGACCAGCATTTTTTCTTACGGCTTCATGTTCTTCAGATATTGTAGAATATACAATTGGCATATTATATCCGGCAAATTCCGCCATTTTGGCGCCAAGTGCTATATGTTTAGGAGTAAGTGGTGTATTCAGCATGATTAAGGTTTATCTTATGTAAATAATTTCAATGATTTTGTCGCCAATATCCAACTTGTTTACCACGTCCATTCCCTCAACTATTGAACCAAAAATAGTATAGTTTGCATCGAGGTGTGGGCTAGGGGAATGGGTAACAAACCATTGGCTGCACTCGGTGTGATTTCCAGCAGAAGCCATTCCAACCAAACCAGTTGATGTGTACGAACCTGAAGTCAATTCTGACGGAATTGTATAATCTAAAGAGCCATATCCATCTCCTCTTGGACATCCCGTTTGTATGACAAAATTTGGTTCTAACCGGTGAATAATTTTTTGATTAAAATAATTATTTTGAACTAACTGTAAGAAATTAGACACGGAATATGGGGCACGTTGGGCAAATAGTCGGATTCTAAAAGTTCCTTTGGTCGTTTTAACAGCGACAGCACTTGAATCTGTACAACTATTAATTATATCCCACTGTATAGGCTTGTGGTTGGCAGATTTTAGGGTTACATATTCCTTGGATTGAAGATATTGAATGGTTTTGTCCAATTCGCGATAAGCTTCCATTCCGGAAGGCAATTTAATTTTTGAAAGCGCCTCTTTTAAGAAGTCGGTGTCTTTGATCCATTCCCGCCAACTTAAAGAAGGCTCTCTTAAAATTTGAGCTACAATGGAAGTAGTACCTTCATCATTTTTTTGTAATATAGATACTAAGGATTCGAGTATTTGAGCTTTTATTTTAGGATAACCATAACCAAATGCCTTAAAAAAGTTGGGACTAGTTAATATATTTTTATAACCTTCAACAATGCTTGTTTTGATGACAGGTATATTATGATGGTTCAACTGTCCTAAAAGAAGATAATTAAAGGGGTCTTGACTTAAAGCCAAAACGAGTTGTGCTTTTTCGTAGGCATTATTACTTTTATCAAATAGTGTTTTAATTTCAGTGGTAACCAATCCTTTGTATTTGGTATTATAAATCGGTGCGTGTTTTAACAAGCAGCCATACATATTGGCTTTTACCTTCCAATGAAGGCTATCTGAAATATTCAACCTGTAGAATTCAAGGTCTTCTTTTATCCCGTGTTGTAAAAAATATTGGGATGCTGTTATTGAAATCTGTGGATTGTTATTTTTCAAAAAGAGAGCTATATTCAATCTCACACTGTCGTACGGGAAAAATCCTAATGACTTGATAGTATTCACTATTGCCCTAGGGTCGTTTTCGGAAATCAGATAAGACTTTAAAGAAGCCAAAACTCGGAAATCTTTTGTTTTTCCCAAAGCGGTAATAAGGGGCAGCCTCAACTCTATGTCCTTGGTCGTGTTAAGAATGGATCGAAATTCAGGGCCATATTCGTTTACATCCAAGTCTTTTCCTCTAGCAAAATAATGGGCAGCATAGAGTTTTAATTCCTTGGTATGTCGCACATCTTTTAGTAACCTTAAGGCAGTTTTGCTTCCTTCGGGGCTTGTTATGTTTCGAAGCATAAAACGATAAATTGCCTTCATTTGCCCCGAGATAAGTAATGAGTCTGTAGGACGGTACGTTTTTACATTGGCTAGTGATTTCAGCAGGGAAAGTGAGCCAGTTTTACCAATAGCTTCTAAAATGTTAGCATTACTTATATTATTAACGGATAAAGTGTCTTTTGTAGCAAAGGCATTCAAGAGTATTTGGGCTGCTTTTTCATGTCCAAGTTGACCTAATGCAAACGCTGCTTTTGCTCTTACTTCCATGATTGGATCTGACAATAAAGGAGCTATGGAATCTATGGATGATTTATCCCTTAATGAGGCTAACATCTGAAGGGCATGGTAACGGTACGAAGGGTTTTTGTGGTGTAGAAAAATATAGATACTATCTAGGTTTTGACGACCTAACTGATTAATGATTTGTTGAACCTCCTTATCTTTGAAATTGGTTTCAACAGATGTCAGTGGTGTATCTGTTTTTGGGATACAACCCGTAAAGTAGGCTATTAATATTATACCCCAACATAATCTGATAGACAGATTTTTCATTCTCTGTTGAATTGATTAAAGTGCAAATATAGGAAAATAACTTGATTGACTTAGTTCGATTTTTGGTCAAAAAAATTACAAATAAACCTTGTTGGTATTTTCAACTTTTGAAGGTTTTCGTTCGTTAATGGCCCCATTTTTTTCTGTTCCTGGTAAAAATGGAACAAAACGAAATGTATCAAAGGATTCACGTCGAAATTCCTGGTTTGAAATTTTTGTAAATTTTGTCATGACTTGAAGGTTGTCTTCTCCTAGGGGGACAATTAAAATTCCGCCTATTTGTAGTTGCTCAAAAAGGGCATTTGGCACTTCTTTAGCTGCTGCAGTAATTAGAATTTTTTGATAAGGTGCATATCTTTCGGCACCAAGGTATCCGTCGCCAAATAAAGTACGGACCATAGAATATCCTATTTTTTCAAGAAGTTTTGTCGTTTTAATATATAATTTTTCATGCCGTTCTATTGAATAAACCTTGGCGCCCATATACGCTAAAACACATGCTTGGAAACCAGAACCAGTTCCAATTTCTAAAATTCTATCGCCTTTTTTTACATCCAATAGCTGCGTTTGATAGGCTACCGTATAGGGTTGTGATATGGTTTGTTCTGAATCTATTGGAAACGGAACATCTTTATAAGCCCAATCTTCAAAAGCTTTTTCTAAAAAATAGTGCCTTGGGATATCTTCAAATGCTTTGAGGATTTTTTGATCTGAGATTCCCTTTTTTTGTAACTCTTTCACTAGTTGCTGGCGAAGCCCTTTGGTACGGTATGTATCTGTCAAAATAATATGATTAATGGGCAAATGTAAGAAAATATATTAACAATATTTGTAATATATAAAATTCATTTTATAAGCTTAATAATTTTTCCAGATAATGGTAAGTGATTCCAAAATCTTTTTTAATGCGGTTAAATTGTTCGAGTGCATCAATGTTGGCGTTTCCCTTGGAGGCAGTTATCATTACATTTTTTGAAGTATGTTCCAAAGAAATAAATTCAAAAACTTTTGTTTGATAACCTTTGTACTGTAGTAAAAGTGCTCGCATACCATCTGTTAGGATTTCGGCCTGCCTTTCTAAAAGGATGCCATGGGTCAAAATAGGTGATAAAACGTTGTTTATTTTTATGTTTTGGCGGATTTGTTTTTGACAGCATGGAGCAAGTACAATATATTTTGCTTTACATTCCACACCAAAAGATATGGCCATATCTGTAGCAATATCACATGCGTGTAATGCAATCACCATATCCGTCTTTTCCTTGGGTGCTTCATGGATACTATGATTAAAAAAACGAAGATTATCCCAACCCATTTTGTCCGCTATTTGGTTGCATTTCGATACGAGATCCGGCCTGTTTTCATATCCTTTGATCGTAACATCCCATCCCAATTGTAGGGTGAGGTAATCATAAAGCGCAAACGTCAAATACGCTTTTCCACTACCCATATCTGCAATGGTAAATTTTCCCGACGGCTTTTCGTCTTTAAGGAGGTGACTCAGTACCTCTATATATTTATTGACTTGATTGTATTTTTTTTGACCTTTCGAAAACACTAGGCCATTTCCAGAAATGAGGCCTAGTTCTTTAAAATAGATGGCATCAGATTGAATGTAATTTTTTTTCTCTCTGTCATGAGCAAAATTATTGGGCAAGATATTTTTGATGTTTTTATGAAGAATGGTGAGATAACCTTTTTTGTTTTGAAGAAGGTGATAGGACTCTTCAGGAAATAATACATCGACATTAAAAAAATCTTCATGTAACCATGCTGTCATTTTTTTACTAAAATCTGGCCATAATTCGTTGATCGTTTCATCCTTTGTGTCGTATCTTAATACACATTTTAGTTGGATGTCGTTTTGAATTATAACGGGCTGAACGTGTATAACAGAAACAGGAAATGTATTTCGTTTTCGTTTTGAAAAAATCAATTTAAAAGGAACTTTAGCAACCAATTTTTCAAAAATGAGGTTTTGTAATGCTTCTACAGAATCGAGTTTGGAAGACATCTTATTTTTAATGGTAAAGGTATAAAATTAACTTTTAATATATTAAAGATGCTAGGATTCATACATCCACATTTGTATTTATTTATGGTTTTTTATATAAATATGTAATGTTTTATAAATGATAAAAAAATATAATTAGAAAATTTGAATATAATTTTATATTATATGAAATTTTGTATTAAATTTGTTTCATTATTTATTCACCACAAAATCAATTTTTATGAAATTCAAAAGTTTAACAATTTTAATTTGTGTATTTTTTAGTTATACCTTAAGTGCACAAATCCCGATGGGTACTAAGTATTTGGGTGGTACGGTTGGTTTTTCTTCAACAAAAGCTAAAACGGATGGTGCCGATGCATTTACTGAATGGTCATTAGCGCCCGAGTTTGGTTATTTTTTTAAAGATAACATGGCTTTAGGCCTTGGGATTGGATTAACTGGTGCAAAAGCTGGGGATACAGAACTAAATGGTTTTGGCGGAATGGTATATGTGCGTAAATTCTGGAATGCATCTGACAATTTTCATGTGTATGCCGGTTTAAATGTGGAATATGGTTCTACTAAGTTAACGTTTGGAGGCAACGATTCTTCTTTAAATAATTTTGGTGCTGCCCTTGACTTAGGAATTTGGTACAATGTATCCGATAAATGGACTGTTGCCGGTCGGTTAGGTACCCTAGGTTTTGCAAGTTCTTCAAATCCTGACGATGACACCGATGGTGAGACTGCTTTTGGCTTAAATGTAAGTACAGTTACAACACCTTTTAACTTAGGTCTTTATTATAGCTTCTAATTTTGTTAAGTTAATCTACTAATGTTTGCGACCAACCTTTGATACAACAGATTTTGTTTTTTGAAGGTTGGTTGTTTTTTGGCTTGAAAAAAAATTGAAAAAATTCACAAAAAATATAAATATAAGTTATATATAAGGAATAAAAGATAATACCTATATTTGATTTTTATTACAATTATTAACAATTTAAATTTTGAAAAATGACAAAGAGTAAACTTTTTTTAATGATGGTTTTTGTGGGATTTGGCTTTTCTATGGCCAATGCTCAAATCGGTGTTAGACTTGGTGCTAGTTTAGCCAATCAAACAGCAGAGTTTGATGGAGAAAAAACAGACACTAAAATGAAAATTGGTTTTGGTGTTGGTGTTTTTTACCAGTACAATGTCAATGAGAAATTTTCTATTCAACCAGAATTGAATTTTATCCAAATGGGTTCTAAATTTGACGAGGATTTTTTGGGGGAAACCTTAGAAACGACATTGTCTTTCAATTATCTTCACATACCAATCTTAGCCAAATATGGATTTGGTGATATGGAGGCTTTAAATTTTTACGTTCAAGCAGGGCCATAC
>JBATMZ010000194.1:0-3358 GCA_049290115.1 Saprospiraceae bacterium
CTACAGAGAGGCTTGAAACGATGCCACTTCTTGGTGCTCGTATGGTAGTTCTATCTAAATTCGTTTTAAGTTCTTTAAGTCCAGCCTCCGAACTTTTTTCAGTATATCCAGCTGCGTCAATGCTTCTTTCGGCAGATTTGATATTGGCATCTGCGGCTTTTACATTGGCTTCGAGGCCTTTTTGTGTAGCTAGAGACTGGTCAAATTCTGCTTGAGAAATAACACCATCTTTTTTTAATTTTATATTGCGTTGGTGAATGATTTTTGCATTTTCTAATTGTGCTACGATTTGTTCTCGTTGGCTTTTGCTACTTTCAAGTTGTGCTTTACTGATCATGTATTGTGACTTCGTCGCATTCAATCCAGCTTGGCCTCTTTCGACTGCAGACACATACACATCTGGATTAATTTTTGCTAGGAGTTGACCGATTACTACACTATCGCCTTCTTGTACATACAATTCCACAATCTCTCCAGAAACGTCTGAACTAATTTTGACCTGGGCAATAGGGTATACTTTTCCACTTGCCGTCACCGTTTCCTTGATGGTTCGTTTTACTACTTCTTCCATAGTAATTGCCTTACCTTTAGGTTTTGTTTTTGCCCTGATGATAGCGACGGTACTCAATACCAAGATTGAAATACCCATACCTATTAACCACCAGTTCATTTTTGCTTTTGCCATATAGTTTATATTTTAAAATATTTATTCAATATTGAGGGGTTTACCCATATAAAAATCCAGCACTTTAAGCCTAAAATACAAGTCATATCGTGCGATAAGAAAATTGGTTTGTGCTGTTTCAAAAACGCTCTTTACTCTGACCAATTCAAAGCTATTGATCGCTCCTGATTCAAATCTTTTAATGGCATTGTCGTAAACAGCTTGTTGGGCTTTAAACGTCTTCTCAGAAGCGTCAAATCTTGCTTTAGCTGCTTTGGCTTCTGTATAACTTTGAGTAACGGTTACTTTAAGGTTGTCCTTGGCAATCTCGTAATTATTTGCCGCAGTTTTTGTCGCTATTTCTGCCCTACCCTTGGCCGCTTTTATGTTGTTATTGGAATAAATGGGAATATTCAAACTCAATCCAAAACCATAAGACAAATTGTTGTTCAACTGGTCAAAATATGGAATGGATTCAAAAACGGGTACCGATTGTGGAAAGCCTATTGTGACTTCTTGTCCATTAAAAATAATATCTTGTTCTAGAATAATTTCATCAAACCTCTTTATTTGATTAAATCTATTTGAAAAATTGGACGACAGACTTCCGCCAATACCTAGCGATGGATAAAAACCTGCTTGAGCAATTTTTTCGCCTTTTTCGGCCACAGCAATACGCAACCTAGAAGCTTCTAACCCCACTTGATTTTGAAAAGCACTTTTGGTCAGCTCATCCATGGTCAAAATATCTAACATATCTGTATTGATCGTCACAGAAGGTGTTGTAATATCAAACGGAATAGACGGGTCAAGTCTCATAGCTTGCCTCAAGGTCAATTTACCTAGTTCTAAACTATTTTTGGCCGTAACGAGGTTTTGTTCGTTTTGAGCAATTTGTGCATCCACATCAAAAATGGCATTTTCTGCCGAATTCCCTACTTGTATCATCCGTAGAACAAAATCCCTTTGATTGATGGTTTGTTCGAGTTGGTTCTCGGCAATAGAAATATTTTCTTTGGCGAATAATACATTAAGATACGCTGTTGAAACATTGAGGACAATGTCTCTTTTTAATTGTTCTCTGTCTTTATAAAGAGCAGTATTGTTTAATTTAGCTTGATCAATCGTATTTCTAATACTAAATCCATTAAATAAGACCATACTTGAATTTAAAGAAAAGCCATTGCTCAAAATAGATTGGGTAATAAACGAATTACTCGTAGGGTCTACGGTCCGCCCAAAATTATTCCCGAGATTAATACCGCCTTGCAGTCCTGGAAATTGGCTATGGATACTCTGTTTAAGATTAATAACACCGTTGTCGATATTATTTTCCATGGCGACCATTTGAAGATTATTATCAACTGCCATGTTGATACATTCCAATAATGTCCATTGTTTTTGACTATAAACATCCGTAGTATTAAAAATGAAGATTATGGCGACAAGGTAAAACGAGAATACACCACTTTTAGATAACATATAAAATGATTTTCTTTTCAATTTAAATACAATATTAATCTATTCACTATTGTTCAACAAAATATCTTATACAAACATTCCAAGTTTATAGATAAAAGCACATTTTATGAGATTTATTACTACTTGGCCCCATCAAAATGCCAAGTTTTTTTTCCAATTGCCTTTCCACAAATATAAAAAACTTAATGAAAACAACACGGACCAATATACCCATTCACTCGTCCAGGCTATGGTATGGCTTAATTTCAATAATTCGATGACCACATAAATATACACCAAATAAGAAATGACCCCAATAAATTCAATCCAAAAAACGACAATAGATTTACCCGTTGCGATGACAGCATTCAACATGATAATACCCATTCCTAATATAAACATGGCTACTGAAACCACCCGCAATGGACCTAAGGCATTGGCCATAAAATCGTCGCCCAATCCATAAAAACTTAAAAATATATTTGGCCAAATATTCAAAATAATGATGGAAACCATGATACCTATACCACTGATGAGAATAATTTTTATCAAAGTCGTTTTAATCAAATGAGATTTCCCCTGGCCTATGATATTGCTGATGATGGTGTTGGTTGCCGAACCAAATGCCCAAGTAAAAACCCCACTCAAACCAAACAAATTTCGCATGGCTTGTGATACACCTTGTTCGACTTCGACGTAGTTTCTATTGACAAAAATAAAAAATACCCACCACCCCATCGTACTTATGGCATATTGACCCATCAAAGGCCATGCTTGTCGTAAAACTAAAAAGGTGGTCTTTTTTTTGATGGCCCAGTAATAAACGATATTAAATTGTTGGGATAGTTTAGAAAAATAGATAGCTAAAAATACGGTTATCATGCCCAAAAATTCGGAAATAACGGAAGCGTAGGCTGCGCCATTAAAACCCAATTTTGGCATACCCAAATATCCAAAAATAAGGCCGTAATCCAAAACTACGTTCGACACAGATGCGATTAAAGCACCGTAAAGCAACAATTTACTTCTTCCCAAACTGATGATATAGGCATTCTGCATTTGAAATCCGTATAAAAATAGAAGACCCCACATCCTTATGGATAAAAACTCAGCAGCCATTTTAGCACCAACTTTTTCAACACCTACGGCAAGCAGGATGTCCTCGATATAAAAATGGGTAAAAAATATAGTTAAAAATGCCAAGATGGTTCCAATGATCAAACCATGCCAGAG
>JBATMZ010000195.1:0-5096 GCA_049290115.1 Saprospiraceae bacterium
TACAAACTGGTGGAGGTCGTGCAAAGCCAATGATTGCAGATTATATTCTAGTCTATAAAGGTGTCAAACTTGCCGTCATCGAAGCTAAAAGTGCTCTCTTACCTGTAGGTGAAGGCGTAGCACAAGCTAAACAGTATGCTACCAAAATGCAGATAGAAACTACGTATGCGACCAATGGTAAGGAGATTTACTCCATCTGTATGACAACAGGTATCGAAGGGATTGTAGAAAACTACCTTACCCCTGATGAACTATGGGATAAAACCTTTAGTGATCAGAACCAATGGAGAGACAAGTTTAACGTTGTACCTTATGAGGATAAAAGCGGTAGCTGGCAGTTGCGTTACTATCAGGAGCTTGCTGTGAAGAACACTATGGAAGCCATCGCTAAAGGAAAACAACGCATACTGCTTACTCTGGCAACAGGTACAGGAAAAACTGCTATAGCTTTTCAAATAGCTTGGAAATTGTTTCAAACCAGGTGGAATCTGCAGAGAGACGGAAGCAGAAGACCAAGAATACTTTTTCTGGCAGACAGGAATATACTGGCAAATCAAGCTTACAATTCTTTTTCATCATTCCCAGAAGATGCGCTGGTCAGAATAAAACCAGGGGAGATAAAAAAGCAAGGTAAAGTACCTACCAACGGAAGTATATTTTTTACTATTTTTCAGACATTTATGTCAGGCACGGATGCTGAAGGTAATGCAGCACCCTATTTTGGGGAGTATCCTGCAGATTATTTTGATTTCATCATCATAGATGAGTGTCATCGTGGTGGTGCCCAAGATGAAAGCAACTGGCGTGGTATTATGGATTATTTTAAACCTGCTGTTCAGCTGGGACTCACCGCCACACCTAAACGTAAAGACAATGTAGATACCTATAAATATTTTGGTGAGCCAGTATATATCTATTCACTAAAGGAAGGCATCAATGATGGATTTCTGACCCCATTTAAGGTAAAACGTATTAAGACCACTCTGGACGACTATATCTATACCAGTGATGATGATGTATTGGAAGGAGAAATAGAGCAAGGGAAACTATACAAAGAAGGTGATTTTAACCGTATCATAGAGATAAAAGAACGTGAAGCCAAAAGAGTAAAAATATACATGGATGAAGCTGATCAGAATGAGAAAGCCATCATATTTTGCGCTACTCAGGACCATGCTGCTGCTGTCAGAGATCTGGTCAATCAGTATAAAAAGTCTAACCATCCCAACTATTGTGTTCGTGTGACAGCAAATGATGGTGAGATAGGAGAACAATTCCTAAGAGAGTTCCAGGATAATGAAAAAACCATCCCTACTATACTGACAACATCTCAAAAGCTGTCCACGGGTGTTGATGCCAGGAATATCAGAAACATCGTACTCATGCGTCCTGTCAACTCCATGATTGAGTTTAAACAAATCGTAGGCCGTGGTACCAGATTATTTGATGGCAAAGAGTTTTTTACCATTTATGATTATGTAGATGCTTATCATCATTTTGCTGATCCTGAATGGGATGGCGAACCACTGGAACCAGAACCTGTAGTACTTAAAGATCCGCCGGAACCATATGAACCAGCACCACCAAAAGAACCTAAAGATGATAGTGGTAATGATACCCGTAAAAAGATAAAAGTTAAACTTAAAGATGGAAAAGAACGGGAGATACAACATATGATCGCCACATCATTCTGGAGTGCTGACGGCAAACCTGTTTCTGCACAAGAATTTATGGAAAATCTATTTGGTAAGTTGCCGGAATTATTTCAAAGTGAATCTGAACTGCGTACACTATGGTCCCATCCTATGACCAGACGTACACTCCTGGAGAAGCTCGAAGAAGCAGGGTTCTCCAAGGATGATTTACAAACCTTACAAAAATTGGTCAATCTGGAAAAGAGTGATCTCTTTGATGTATTGGAGTATGTCTTTAATGCTGATATAAAAACCATGACCCGTGAGGAAAGAGTCAATGCTGCACAGTCCACCATCTTTGCTATTCTGGATGACAAACAGCGAGAGTTTATATCATTTGTCCTATCCAAATATGTGGAATCGGGTGTTGGAGAGCTTGATCAGGAGAAACTCCCTACCCTTCTGACCAATAAATATCAATCTCTGGAAGATGCCAAAGCAGTACTCGGAGAAGTAAAAAACATCACTTCACTATTTGTAGAATTTCAGAAGCATTTGTATGAAGGGGTGGCGTAGGGAATTAAAATGTAAAGGATTAGAGAAGATAACATAAAAGCAATAAGCACATAAAAATTTTATTCATTATATTAATGAATGATATGAAAAACTCAAAAAAATTTGATCTTGTAAAATTTCGAAAAGAATTAAGGAAATTAAAAGATGAAAATAAATTTCAACTTAATACTAAAGAATATTTAATACTTGTTAATAAAATTATTCCCAAAGTTAGGCAGAACCCTGAACATATACATAATATATTAAATCCCAAAGACTATATTCATTATAGAAAGTTAAATGGTATCATTGTTAAAATAAAAGATTTATATAATTCATGTCTTGAAGAAACAGAAAGTGTTATTATTTACGGTACTGATGAAAATCCTATAAATCCTTATATAGATATTATTAATCCCGATTTCATAAAGTATGACGCTATAGAAAGTTATATAAATTCATCCCTTATTAATTTATCTGTCAGATCACAAAAATGTGTAATTAATATACTTGAAGAAATCAAGGTAAATCCTGAAGAATTATTTAAATACGAAAATATATCTTATCTACTAAAACTACCAAATATTGGATTAAAGTCAGCGAATGAGATACACTTGTTATTTTCGAAATTAATATCATGCTTAATAAATTTAAAAGACTATCCGATTGAAAATCATGAACACCTAAACATCGAAATCAAAAACTCCGAAATTTTCAGATTTGAAATCATTGAATATTTTGTAAAATTAAAGTCTTTAAATTTACCCATACGGGGGATAACGTATTTAAATACCATTCTTAAAGAAATACAATTAAATCATGAACAATTATTCAGATATGCAGATAAAAAAAATATTTCAAAATTAAAAAATATCAGATCAAAAATGGTCAATGACTTACATTCAATATTTAAGGATGTAGTGATTGATTTGCAGGAATTGATTTCTAAACAACCAACGGAAATATCAAGGATCTTAAAAGTCATTGAAATACAAAAATTAAAAACACAATTGGACTTGAGTGATGACTTTAATAAAATTAATACTGTAAATGAAAATAAATCAATTGATATTGACTACTTTAAAATGTTAGACGAATATTTGCAAAAAAACATTGATTTTAGAAGCCTAAAAATTACAGAGAAATATCTAACTGGCTATGATATTACCCTTCAAGATGTTGGTGATAGATATAATTTATCACGACAAAGAATAATGGAAATTGTTAAAAGAAGCAAAGAAAAATTAAAAAAATCTTATAGGAAGTTTGAAGAAATTATAATCAATTCAGGCATTCATATTGAAAAACCCTGGGAAAAATTTCCAAACGTATCCTTGAAAATTTTTTTTCAAAATGCTAATTTAAATTTTCCTAACCTTTATTATGAAATTATATTTGGAAATAATTCATTTCCAGAATTTTCAATGCAATCAAATGAAAATGTTCATTTGAAGGATTTGTTTTTATACATTGATGAAGAAATCAGAAAACCAGATAACTCCTTTACCATTGACCCTTCGGAACTAATATCCAGATTTCTAATAAATAAATACGATGTAAATAAAATAGAAATAATAAAGGAAGAAATAGTAGAATACATCATAATTAAATATGGAATAAAAACCACAGCTAAAGGAGAGCTTTTATTTGAGCAAAATGTTAGACAAACAGAATCCAAAAAAATCATTGAAATTTTTCAAAAAGAAGGCAAACCCATACATCTTAAAACTTTATCTGAGTTGACAAATAAGTCGATTGAAAGTCTTCGAAGTATTCTTATAAACAATAAAAATTTATTTATCCTGACAGGCAGAAGCACTTATGGCTTAAAAAAATGGGAAGATGATGGGAAATACAGGGGAGGAACAATTTTACAATTGATTTTTAATTATCTAAGTATTCAACCAACTCCAAAAAATCTTTCTGAAATAACCATTGAGATACAAAAATACAGAGAAACAAACGAAAAGAGGATTTCAGGATTATTACAATCTGATAAACTTAAGAGATTTAATTTTTATACTAATAATTGCTACGGAGTTGCAGGAATTCATGGTAAACGATATAAAATCTCAGAGATTGACTCTGACCCTTTTATAATTTAGAAATTGGATAATAATTATGATATCATAACTATTCCATACAAATGAGCAATTTTATATGTCAAATATTGCAAATATCCCATTTCAGCCCAATCTCAGCATTAAAAAACTTTCTTGCTTCATCCTTTATGATATCTAACACTTGGTAAACTTTATCTTTCGGAACCATCCAAGAATCATGAACTGTATAGTATGGCATATCAGGTAACTCTATTACAATCTTTCTGGAAACAATATCAAGAACAAACATGCTCTCAATGGATTGCAAAATCAATGGCAGGGGTTGACCCTTGACATTCGGAAGTCTATTATGGTAAAGATTATCAATCAGGCTAATAATGCTAGGGAACTGGTCCCTAAGGACTGCTTTTTCTCTGCTGTCCTTATGCCTAACTAACTGATTTGTTACAGCATTAAAACGTATTTTACTTTGTTTTCGTGTATAGGTTTTTCCCTTGATTTGATTAAACTTGACAGATAAAAAGTCATATAAGGTACCATCAGCAATAAGGCTATGGAATTTTAATACATCAGGTTTTTCTGAAATTTGGCCGACATTTATATATATATTATTAATATACTTAATTAATATCTCTTTTACACTAATATTCATTAATAAATCCCCTTTCAATAAACAGGATAAAATAAATGGTAATGAGTTAACAATATCAATTTCAACAAGCTTTTCCCCTTTATATAATAAGGTTTGTCTTAGTTCACTTTTGATGTTAGTTAGAGGTGTGTACAGCCTATTAGTAATACCTGCTGAGAATTTGGGTCTTGTAGATTTTAATTTATTCAGCTT
>JBATMZ010000196.1:0-2421 GCA_049290115.1 Saprospiraceae bacterium
GCATAGATGTAATCTAAAATGTCAATGGGTGCAAAAGTGTTTTTGGTTGTTTCTTTTTCGTTGGTAAAAGTTAAACCCAATTTCTCTGCAATTAGCTTTACTATTTCTGCGTTTAGGTTTGGTGTTCTTTCTTCTGTTTGCCCGATTGTTTGTTGTCCGTTGGTTTCGTGGTAGAGATAGAGTGGACTAACAACCCCACCACCTCTGTAAAACATATTTAAATCAACGATACTATTTGAGACGAAGATTATGTTCCATGGCATATCGCCAACTACTTGACCTTGACGACCAATTACTAAGCAATAATTATCTTTTTTAGTAAGATGTTGCATAACCTTATATCTACTTCTATATGAAGCGGGCACATTAATCTCTGAGTATGGATTCTTATTAAAGGTTTCTAAAAAATACATTGCCCTTTTATCAAAAGGTCTATATTCGATAGATTTCACATAATTACTATCGATTTGAGCGTTAACGACACCACTGAGTCTTTGCTTAAGGTCATCCCGATTTAATGCTATTAGTTGGTTGTCATCTCCTGTAACTGTTCCTGATACACCAATATTAAAAAACTCAGACATAGAAAAACCAACCTCATAATCTTTAACATTGGTTAGCTTATTAGGTAAAAAGAAATAAAATGGCTCATTTGGAAATATTTCTTTAAATTGTATTTTACTGAGACTATTTTCAGATAAAAAATCATATTTCATATTTCTTAAACCCAAGATATCGTAATAAAATATTTTTGCTAGTTCATTTTTCTTTTTCTTACCCGTTTTTACGAATATATTGATACTAACACCTTGCTGTATATCAAAAACATTTTCATCTTTTGACCCATCACTACCTTTTTCTTTCTTTTTAGAATTACCGTGTAAGTCAAGTATATAAATTTTATCGAATGACTTCATTAGATTCCATCGCATCCCCTTAAAGGTTGGATTAAAAAGAAATCCATGGTCATTGATATATGATAATATACCTGATTGATTCTTTTCAATAAAATACTGCCCGAACCTAATGAATTTTACATAATCATTTCCGAGTCTATGTTTTTTCTCATTAATATTTTGGCCATCAATAAATTTATAGTCATTGGTTAAATTTGTTATCCATTCACCATCGTTTGATTTGAATCCAAAATATGGTGGATTACCAATTACACACATTACTGGCGTATCTCTTTTAATGTGGTTGGCTTCGTTGGCTTCCGTGCTTAACCAATTGGCAAACAAAGTTCCTGTGTCTTGGTGATGTTCTTCTAAACTATTGGTAAGATAAACTCTAAACCTTTGGTTTGTTGTTGGTTTGTAGCCTGTTTCCGTTAAAAGCAAATCTAATTTTAAATGTGCCATTGCATAACTTGCCATTAGCAACTCAAAACCATTGAGGCGAGGCAATAAATGTGTTTCTACATAATTGCTCCAAATGCCTTGTTGTCCTACAAACTTTTTGTGAATGTGTTTTATGGTTTCAGCAAGAAAAGTTCCTGTGCCTGTGGCTGGGTCAAGTATTTGAACTTTGTGAACTTCTTGTTCCACTTTTTTACCCTGTACATCAACTTTTATTTTTGTTTTGCTATTATCTGCAATTCCTTGCGGTAAATCAAATTCGGTTTTTAAAATATCATCAACTGCCCGAACAATAAAACTTACAACGGGTGCAGGTGTGTACCACACGCCACGAGCCTTTCTCAGCTTCGGGTCGTACTCACTTAAAAATGTTTCATAAAAATGGATGATTGGGTCTTCCATTTTTGTTGACTTTCCATAGTTCTTTAATATTTCTTCCACATTACAAGCCAAAAATATATCTACTAAACTATCCACTATCCATTTAATACGGTCGTCAATGTCGGGCCCGGCAATGTAACCAAATAGTTTGCGTAAAAATGGATTTGATTTTGGAATTAATTCCGCGGCTTCCTGTCGGCTAAAAGTTGGCAAAGTAGGGTCGTGTAAACGAGCTGCAAACATGCCATAAGCAATGGTTTGAGCGTAAACATCTGCAAAGCCTTGTGGTGTAATATCGTGGATCAATATTTGTTTGAAGGCCAACATTTGGTCTTTCAATGTACTGTCTTCGTGGTTGGCCTCATCACTGGTCAAAGCTTTGCCAATTACATCAGAAAGTAATCTGGCTTTACCCGCCATCATTTCTGCTAATTTTTTTGAACTTTTTATAGTCTGTCCAACATGAGAGGCAAAGTCTTTTATTAGGTTGGTGAAAGCTGCATAGTTGTTATGCAATGGAACTATAGTTCCGTTTATTATTTCAGCAATGGCAATCTTTGTAATAAAAGTTCCATCAATGTATAAATGGAAGTCTAAATAGTCGGTAAAAATTAGGTTGTTTAATGAAGCTTTATAACGGTCGAACTGTTCTTTGTTTCCTGTTTTCTTAGCTCCTTCAAGG
>JBATMZ010000197.1:0-11859 GCA_049290115.1 Saprospiraceae bacterium
CCACAAGCATACATTCGATCTTTATTAAAACCGTATTCTACAATAAACTTCTCGATCATGGCACTAGTGAATCCAACATCGTCTATTGAGCTGCCAAAAAACGCTCCTACATTCCAAGCACTATTAACGCCATTCGGATAGCAGACTGCAAATCGTTCCCGGTCGGCTACTACATTCATGCCAGAATAAAACTCTTGCTGTTGGGCATTGGACGAATAACCATGAAAATTAAAAACTAGAGGAATTGATTCATTGGCAGAAAAATTTTTTGGTAATCTCAACAAATAATTCCTTTGAATATTGCCATGTTGTAGCGTACCCGAAATGGTTTGCTGACTGTTTCCATAAAAACAAAATGAAAACAATAAAAAGGCACAAATGACAAGATGGTTTAAATTTTTCATGATAAAAGTCTTATTAGAATTATAAAATGCTAGATACTCTTTAGAAGTTTTTTATCCCGTTCGTAGCGATCAAATCCAAGCTGAATGATTTGGTCTATTAATTCGGTATAGGGTAGTCCCGTTGCTTCCCACAGTTTTGGGTACATACTTATTGACGTAAATCCAGGCAACGTATTGATTTCGTTAATGACCATTTTTCCATTACTGGTTAGAAAAAAATCAACCCTAGACAAACCCTCTGCGCCTATAACTTTAAAGGCTTTGACCGCTAATTGTCTGAGATTGTCGCTAGTGGCTTTATCAATATTGGCAGGTATAGCCATTGTAGCACCTTTGTCATCTAGATATTTAGCTTCGTAGGAATAAAAAGTGGTTTTGGGAATGATTTCTCCAATGACCGAAGCTTTAGGTTGTTCATTGCCTAGGACGGCACATTCCAATTCTTTGCCGATGACGGCTTCTTCAATGAGAATTTTGGTATCGTACAAAAAAGCATGTTGTACGGACTCCAAAAATGCTGCTTTAGTTTTTACTTTGTTTACACCGACAGAAGAACCTGCGTTGACTGGTTTGATAAACATGGGAATACCTAATTGATTTTTAGCTTCTTCGAATGTCAATTCATCCATTTGATGACGGTGGATACAAATGAAGTTCGCAATAGGAATTCCAGCATCTCTCCATAATCTCTTCGCAATATCTTTATCCATTCCAATGGAGGAAGCCATCAAATTTGCACCTGAATAAGGAACCTTGACCGAACTTAAAATTCCTTGTAAAATGCCATCTTCACCATAATGACCATGTAAAACTGGGAAAACTAAATGAACCATGGTTTGGTTGTTATTTATTACGTCTTCAAGCCAAACATTGTCATTTGAGGAAGTTAACCTTACCTGCCTTCCACTTGTATTAAGGGCTATATTATGGGCATCCCCAGGAAAATTGACAAAATTTTCATCCGTATATAACCACCACCTTGTTTCATGGTCAATACCTACCACAAAAACTCGATATTTATTTTTGTCGATGGCTTTAAAAATACTACTTCCCGAAAGCAATGAAATTTTATGTTCGGTGGAAGGACCTCCGACGAGTAACACAATACTTGGCTTATTTTCTTTCATGGGATACTCATTTATTGTGCTGGTAATATCGTAGAAACACATTCACCAAATCCTATTTTAATGCCATCCTTTTCAGCAAATCCTTTCATCATAACCGTATCTCCGTCTTGAATAAATGTTCTTTGAGTCCCATCCGAAAGTGTAATTGGTTTAGTACCTTTCCAAGCGAGTTCGAGCATAGATCCATAGGAATCTGGCGTAGGACCGCTAATGGTGCCAGAAGCCAATAAATCACCGACATTCATGTTACAACCATTCACTGTATGATGTGTAAGTTGCTGTAATATATTCCAATACATATATTTAAAATTTGAATGACATATGGTAGAACCTTTTCCACCATGAGGCTGAATACTTACCTCTAATTGGATGTCGTAGTGATGGTTTCCCTCGTATTGCAGATAGGGTAGTACTTCGGGATCTTGGGCGGGTCCTTCTATTCGAAACGGATTAAGTGCTTCTAAAGTCACTATCCATGGCGAAAGGGTGGAGGCGAAATTTTTGGCTAAAAAAGGCCCTAGGGGCACGTATTCCCATTTTTGGATATCTCGTGCAGACCAATCATTAAATAAAGCTAAACCAAAGATATGGGACTCAGCTTCATTAGTGGTGATACATTGACCAAGTTCGTTTCCTTTTCCCACGACAAAGGCCATTTCTAATTCAAAATCCAACTGTTTACAAGGTCCAAAAATTGGTTGTTCGGCATTCAGTGGAATGGTTTGGCCATTTGGTCGGCGCACAGGTGTGCCAGAAACGACAATGGAAGATGATCTACCGTGGTAACCAACTGGTAAATGCAACCAATTGGGAAGAAGTGCATTTGCAGGGTCTCTAAACATTGTTCCTACGTTGGTGGCATGTTCTCGACTTGAATAAAAATCGGTGTAGTCTCCAATCTTTATTGGCAACGTCATTGTTACCGAACTAGCAGGATAAGTTTTTAACGATTGATGACCTATTTCTCTTAAATACGATTGAATTTTTAATCGAAGTGGAACCGTAATTTTTTTTCCTAATGCTATAAATTCATTGAGGAACGGTGAAAATAAAACATTTCCAGGTATAGTATTTAAATCAAAAACATTTTTTGAAGTGAAAGATGATAAAGGAATAATATGGTCTCCAAACCGTGTACAAACCTGTTGTTTGTCTTCTATAACTCCTATGCCAAAGGGTATATTGTTAATACTGAATTCACTATCTGAAAAGGGTGTTTGTGTCATATTTAATTTGATAATATCTCTATTTTTATAATATTTAGAATGTACAAAAGTATAAAAAAACTATGAGTTAAAAGTCTTGAATAAGGTGAATTGTGAATTTTGCTGCCAACTTCAAAAATACTTTTACCTTTGCGGGCTTAAAGAAATATATTATGAGTTTATTGACGATTGGAACCGTAGCATTTGATACGATAGAAACACCATATGGAAAAGCCGAAAAGGTAATTGGCGGAGCATGTACTTACATTAGTTGGGCAGCTTCGTATTTTACTAAAAATATTCACCTAGTCTCAGTTGTGGGAGATGATTTTCCGTCATCTGAATTAAAAGCGCTGGAAGAAAGAGGTGTAGATTTGACAGGATTAGATATAAAAAAAGGAGAAAAGTCTTTTTTCTGGGCAGGTCGGTATCATAATAATATGAATTCCAGAGACACTTTAGTTACCGACTTGAACGTATTAGCTGATTTTAATCCTGTAGTACCAGAAAAAGCCAAATCTGCTCCTTTTATTATGTTAGGTAATCTTACGCCTGCTATACAAAATCAGGTGCTGGATCAATTGGACGGTAGTCAGAAATTGGTCGTTTTGGATACGATGAATTTCTGGATGGATGTGGCTTTGGAGGAACTTAAAAAAGTGATTTCAAGGGTTCACGTACTAACGATTAATGACGAAGAAGCTAGGCAATTGTCTGGTGAACATTCTCTCGTAAAAGCGGCTAAAGTCATTTTAGATATGGGACCTAAAATATTAATTGTCAAAAAGGGAGAGCATGGAGCTTTGCTTTTTCAAGAAGAGGACATATTTTTTGCTCCGGCGCTTCCTTTAGCAGAAGTGTTTGATCCTACAGGGGCAGGAGATACCTTTGCAGGAGGATTTATTGGGTACTTAGCAGCCACTGAAGACCTGTCTTTTCAAAATATTAAAAAAGCCATCATCGTTGGTTCGGCCATGGCCTCTTTTTGTGTAGAAGATTTTAGTCTAAACAGATTGAAAACATTAGACAAAACAGAAATCAACGAAAGAATTCAGAGATTTAAAGACTTAGTCCACTTTGATATTTAAAGATAGATTAAAAAGCAAAAAGGATGATGAGCGATAATATTGAGTAAGATCTTTTAATATAGAATACTTCTTTATTTGTGTCATTTATACAATTTCTTCTTTTATAGTTTTTAAATCAATAAAAAAACCTGTAATTTAGCGACCTTTTTTAAAAATTGTTCGATGGAAAGTAGTCTTGTAGAAGCTTTTTGGTTGATGATTGTGGGAATGGGAACGGTATTTTTTGTTCTTTTTCTAATTGGAGTTTGTGGAAGACTTCTCATAAAGTGGGTCAATACTTTTCAAGATGTTCAAATAAGTTCCAAACATTCTGTTCATCTTCAGGGGGATAGAATTCCAGTCGAACATGTTGCAATTTTGTCAGCGGTAGTTGAGGAAATAACTCAAGGGACTGGCCAAATTGACCAAATTTCTAAACATTGATTTTAATCTAATACAAGATGGGCAAAGAAATAAAATTGGCACTCATGTACCGGGATATGTGGCAATCTTCCGGCAAGTATATGCCAAGAGTGGATCAACTAGTCCAAGTGGCAGACCCTATCGTCGAAATGGGTTGTTTTGACCGAGTTGAGACCAACGGAGGTGGTTTTGAACAAATTAATCTTCTATTTGGAGAAAACCCCAATATATCTGTTCGAAAGTGGACGGCCGCTTTTCGAAAGCAGGGTATTCAAACACAAATGTTGGAAAGGGGACTTAACGGTTTACGGATGAGTCCTGTGCCTAAAGACGTGCGAAAATTAATGTTCGCCTTGAAGAAAAAACAAGGGACAGATATTTCTAGGTCTTTTGATGGTTTAAACGATCCTCGCAATTTGGCCTATTCATTTCAATATGCGAAAGAAGGTGGTATGGTCGCACAGGCTGCACTTAGTTTGACCGTCTCACCGCTTCACACGGTAGACTATTGGATCAAACTTGCTGACAAATTTATCGATTTAGGTGCGGAAGAAATTTGCCTTAAAGATATGGCAGGGATAGCAAGACCTGCTTCTGTAGGTAAAATAGTCAAAGGTATTAGAGCGCGCCATCCCAAAATAATCATTCAATATCATGGACATTCAACACCTGGATTTTCTGTAGCTTCTTCGCTAGAAGCGGTGTACAATGGTGCCGATATTATTGACGTCGGCATGGATCCACTTTCTTGGGGAACAGGTCATGCCGATTTATTGACTATTCACGCCATGCTGAAAGACGCTGGTTTTTTGGTCAAGGACATCAATATGAAAGCCTACATGGAAGTGAGACGGTTGACTCAATCATTTATCGATGATTTTTTGGGTTACTTCATCAGCCATAAAAATAGGGAAATGAATTCATTACTCATCGGTTCTGGTTTGCCAGGAGGTATGATGGGAAGTTTGATGGCGGACCTCGAAACTAATTTGAAAAGTTTAAATAACTGGCGCCAGAAAAATGGCAAAAATCCGCTTTCACAAGATAATTTGCTCATTAAATTGTTTGATGAAGTGGAATACGTGTTACCTAAATTGGGTTTTCCTCCCTTGGTCACACCTTATAGTCAATATGTCAAAAATGTTGCTTTGATGAACGTAGTTCAAATGGAAAAGGGTCAGGATAGGTGGTCTATGATAGATGAAAATACGTGGGAGATGATTCTAGGTCAACAAGGAGAATTATTGGGGAATGTGTCTGAGGAAGTGAAATCTTTGGCAGAAAAACAAGGTCGTACTTTTTTTGAAGGCGACCCTAATGAATTGCTCAAAGACCAACTAGATTTATACCGAGGAAAAATGAACGAAAAAAATTGGGACTTTGGACAAGATGATGAAGAGTTGTTTGAATATGCTATGCACCCTGCTCAATACGAGGCATACAAATCAGGTGCGGCAAAACAAAAATTTGAAGAGGAACTCGCTGCAAAAAGAGAAAGGGCTCACACTCTTGAAACAGTGCCCTTAGGACAATCTGCAAAAACAGTTTCTGCTAGTAAAGAGAACTTAGGGCCAAAAGAATTAAACGTCGATGTCAATGGTGAAAAATATAGGGTTACCATTTCTTATCCTGGTGATAAAAATTCATCTAAAAAAGAAGTTGAAATTTTATCCAAAGTCATCGAACCTTCTGAAAATGGTAAAGAAATGTATGTGACCTCTCCTCTTGAAGGTAAATTTTATCTTACCAAAGAAGTGGGCGAAAAAGGTGTTAAGGTAGGCGACATTGTCAAACAAGGAGACCCAATAGCCTATATTGAAGCGATGAAAGTCATCAATGTCATCACTTCGACATATAGTGGTACGGTGGCCGAAATTTTGGTTTCTCATGGAACGGAAGTTGAAGAGGATGATCAACTCATCAAGATAGTCTGACATGGAGATTTTACAAAAGCTGTATGAAATGACTGCCCTTCAAGGGTTTTTATCGGAACCGATGAGTTTACTCATGTTAGCCATTTCTTTGTTATTACTTTATTTAGGTATTGTCAAAAGATTTGAACCTTTATTGTTAATTCCTATTGCTTTTGGTGTGCTTTTGGCCAATATCCCGGGAGGCAATATGGGCGTAGTCCCTGAAGAATTTGTCAAGTCGTCGGGACTTCTCGACATAGCCAAAGAACATGGCATCATGAATATGTTGTATTATGCTTTGATAAAAACAGGCTTGTTGCCACCTTTGATTTTTATGGGTGTTGGTGCTTTAACAGATTTTGGTCCCATGCTTCGAAATTTGAGACTGGCCTACTTTGGTGCTGCGGCTCAGATTGGTATTTTTTCTATGCTTATGTTGGCTGTTTTATTTGGAATGGATATAAAAGAAGCAGCAGCATTAGGGATTATTGGTGGTGCTGATGGTCCTACCGCCATTTACACAGCGATAAAATTGGCACCTCATTTACTAGGGCCGATTGCCATTGCCGCTTATTCTTATATGGCGCTAGTACCTGTCATTATTCCATTGGTCGTAAAATTCACTATGAAGGAAAGCGAATTAAAAATCAATATGAAACTTCAAGACAAATTATATCCTTCGGAACATAAAATTAAGGATATGAAAAAGCTAAAAATTATTTTTCCTATTGCCCTTTGTTTGATAGTATCTTTGCTAATTCCTTCTGCAACTCCTTTGATTGGAATGTTGTTGTTTGGAAATCTTGTCAAAGAAATAGGAACAGATACCCACCGATTGTATTCCGCTGTTTCGGAATCGATTATGAATGCCGCTACCATCTTTTTAGGTTTGACGGTAGGTGCTACGATGCAGGCAGATACTTTTTTGAAACCACAAACTTTATTAATCGTTTTAGGTGGATTTTTGGCGTTTGTGATTTCGGTAGCTGGCGGTATATACGCCGTAAAAATATACAATCTTTTTTCTAAGAAAAAAATCAATCCTTTGATTGGGGCAACGGGTCTAAGTGCTGTCCCGATGTCGTCTAGGGTAGCCAATGAGATTGCCCTTAAATACGATCCTGAAAACCACATATTGCAATATGCGATGTCGAGCAATATTTCCGGTGTCATTGGTAGTGCTGTGGCTGCTGGTGTATTGATTTCGTTTTTAGGATAACTTTTTGCCATATAGTTTGTTTTAATAAAAACTGCTACTATGGAACTACTGAATTCCTTGTTATGGGATTTAAAAAATGTGATGTTTCCCGACATTTGCCCGGGTTGTGAAGAAAATATTCTACCTAAATCTAGGTTGTTGTGTACAGAATGTTTGATGCAACTGCCTTTCACCGATCATTTTGACATAGCTGAAAACAAAGTGGCTGCCCATTTTTATGGTCGTTTACCACTTCGATCTGCGGCAGGATTATTGTATTTTCAGGAAGGAGGATTTGTTCAGGATATATTACATAGTTTCAAATACAAAGGCAATAAAAATGTAGGCAGGGTGATGGGTCAATTGGCCGGAGAAAAATTACTACTTTCAGCACACTTCAGGCATATCGACGTCATCATTCCTGTACCACTCCATCCCGACAAGGAATATGTGAGGGGATATAATCAGAGTTTGGTTTTTGCAGAGGGTATTTCGACGGTCACAAAAATACCAACTTTGGCCAAAGTCCTGACAAAACCTAAAAAAAACGAGTCGCAAACGGGAAAAAATAGGGTGGCCCGGGTGAAAAACGTCAGTGAAACTTATGCGCTAAATTCTATGGATTATATTCGGGGCAAACATGTATTGCTGGTCGATGATGTCGTGACGACGGGTGCTACCCTGGAAGCTTGTGGTTTGTTATTGTGTCAAGCATCACCGGCGAGTATTTCCGTATTGACGATAGCATGTGCGGTGTAGGGGAGAGTATAGCAAATAATCAAGGGTGAAATTGTCGCAATGGAATCATTTTTTAAAAATTCAGGCAATAAAAACATATCGGATGATTTAAATAATTATATTTACAAAATAAAATAGTAATTGGTGTCATAATTGGAAAAAATATAATCATAAGGCGTGTATTAATTAACAATTAAATTATATATTATTATGAAAAACAAAATTAAATTATGTAAGCTAATCGGGGGGGGGGGTATTTTATTTTATTGATGTGTTTTCCATTGATTTTAGGTAGTCAGATCTACCGTTGGGATGCAGACGAAATTCAACCGGGTTTGGAACCGAATGACTGTGCATTGCCTGATGTGTACCACGAAGGAGAACAAACATTTGGTTCCATGCAGACTTCCATTGGAAACAGTATATTTTGGGGTACGGAAAATGTTTTGCTGGCGAAAAATATTTGCGATTGGCACTATGGGGTATTCAGAACAAATCTTAATAACACCTATGAAATCATTGACTACTTGACGCATGGCAATTGGGGTGATCAGAAGAACTTCATGGTCATAGGAAAAGCTCAGGTATTGAGTAATGATGAAAATGGTTGGCCTACCTTTCCAACCAATAATCCTGAATATGTTTTGGATTATGGGGGAAAAGATTTTTATTTTAACTTTCCAGTAGAACACCATAAAAAGAATGTTTTTTACACGTTTAAGATGAATGTTGTGTCAGAAGAAAACCTTACAGAGGCTTCTACGATGACCTTAGGTGTAAACACAGATTTTGAGGAACCAAACATCCCATTTGAACCCTGGCTCCAGGGAAATCCAATCAGTCAAAGCATAGTCCAAAATCAAAAGAGGACAATGAGTGTGTATAATAAGGATAACGAATATGTCGAATTTGACTTTGATATTTTCGAACCTCCTTTTTCTTCAGCAGACTATTATTGTCAAATCGGATTGACGTTGAACCTTCCTCCCCCCTCATCCTATATTATTTTGGCAGATGAATTTGAACTTGATTGCGATAATAAAAATATTTTTTTCGATTTTAACATCCATGCCTGTGCTTTAAATCAAATGACAACTTGTACGAACCCTATGACTTGTTTGGAGCTCACAACCAACTGTACCAATGTTGCCTTTGCCAATTTTCCACATCGGTTCAGATTTACCAATGTTGCGACAAACCAAACGTATTATTTTGACGGCCAAGGACAGTATACTCAACTGGATTTATCGATAATACCTCATGGGGAGTATCAGGTTTCCATTGAATATAACACCAATACAGGCTATAATATCAAGGTCAGCAATTTACAGTCCTTTTTAGTGAAATCATATACTCATCAACCGATTAGCCAGTATGAAATAAATGAAAACACCACTTTTGATTCTCCAATTTATGTACCAAGAGATATTGTGGTGAATAGCCCGGCAACACTCACTGTCAAAGATTTTGCCTATTTTGCAGATAATACAAAACTCATAGTGAAGCCAGGTGCTTCTTTGGTTGTGGAAGGTTTAGGTCATTTGACTGCTTGTGATAACCGGTGGGATGGTGTCATTGCAGAAGGCAATGCAAAAATAATCGTAAATAACAATGGTTCAATTTCATTTGCTAAGACCGGAATATTTGCAAAAGGGGATGGTGCTTCAACCATTACCTTATCAAGAGCGCATTTTATTAATAATACAGTAGGCCTACACGCTCTAAAAAGTGCAATACCTGTGGTAGAATTATCCTATTTTACAGAAGGACTAACCGGGGTACTCCTTGACAATGTAACCGGAGGGACTGCACCAAACGGTGTATATTTCCGAGGTAATGAATTTGCTTTTATGTCCAGGGAAGGCATCCTCTCTTACAATACGCCGATACAAGTAGAGGATGGGAATGAGTTTTCGTATTGTTATGATGGCATAGCACTCAGAAATCTATTTGCCTCAAATGAACAGAGTTATTTGGGTTTAAAGGAAGCTTTGAATAATGAGGGGTATAATCTTTTTGAAAATAATCGGAATGCGGTATATATCAATGGTTCCGATATAAATATAGAAAATAATATATTTTCTAATAATGTGTACGGAGGATTTTATTCAGGATTTTCATCAATTGAAACAGAGAGAAATAATTTTAGCGGAACAAACGGTGAGAGATATTCCGGAACAGGAAATAATTCCAGTTATTCACAGTATAATGAATATAATACCGGTACAGGTATCACTGCCCTATTTGACAACACAGATTATACCTTTTTGTCAAATTGTTTCCAAACCAGTGCTTGGGACGTATTAGCTGTTAACGGGGATATAGCTAAAGCTCAGGGGACAAGCTCTTTAGCCGCTTCCAATTGTTTTACCGGAGGCACTGTTCCGGATTTTGCGTGTGGTACTCCTTCAATCATTTTATATTTTACGCCAGATGTTTCAGTGTCCCATCCGCCGTGTTTGGATCCGGATTTTGCAGGTAATTATGAGGTAAAGGATAACTCTGCTGGAGAAGATTCAGGTGATTGTGGAACAAGTTTTTTGCCTCCATCACCAGGGGAGTACAGTTATATCCGCTCTCTTGGCTGCAACCTTACATTATTAAACAACCATATTAATTCTTTAAGAAGTCAAATTAACGCTATTTTAATTCAACCTCAGCAGATAAGTGATTTAGATAAGGCAAACCTATCATGGTTATCAAGACATCTTCGTTATGCACAACAACGATTAGCCCGATGTCTCAGAAGACAAGGATTAAAACAGGAGCTCTACACTTTTTATAAAGCACAAAATGAAAAGGATTTTGACATAGCTGCTTCCGGTGTACTTTTTGATATGGGTTTAGTATCTGATGCTCTTTTAAGCCTTGATACCGCCTGGAATATTCATGGAGGGGACAGCCTCGTACTCCAAGGTTTGAAGCTAAACTTGCTATATAGAGATTCTCTCAACAGGTCTCCTTTAAATAGCACAGATATTCTTACCCTCAAAACAGTGGCTGCTAAGTCAGATCCTTATGCCGGATATGCAAGAGCATTGCTCTATAAAATCACCGGAGAAAGGATAGAACCGGATACAACCATCGTGATACCAAGAACAAGGAAAACCACGGATAACAATTTATCAGAAAAATATCTTACTTCTCCCAACCCGGCACAGGATATCATTTATATTTATATAGAAAATTATCTTGAGGATTTTGAGTACACTTTCAAAATGTATGATATCATGGGTAATATGGTAAAAAGTGGAGCATTGAAAGAAAGATCAGAAATTCCAGTGCTTGAGCTTTCTGAAGGTATGTATTTTATTCAAATGCATAAAAATAATACACAACAGGAAACTTTAAGAACGATACTTTTACATTAATAATAGCTAAGATATGCTAAAATATATCACTTTATTGGTGGTGGTTTTTATGACCACCACCAATATTTATTCACAATTTTTTTCAAAAACTTATCGTATTTGGGAAGATAGTGAAAAAGGATCGTTTTTTATAAATGCCTTTCCTACAAAAGAAAATAATATAGTAGGTAATAACATGTACATTTGCCCAAATAACAAAGGTTGTTTTGGAATCAAGCATTTAAATATTCAGGGAATAGAAGGTAAAGAAAGTGTCAAAGATTATATGAACGGCAATCGTCATTCTATGAAAATCCGCAACGATACTATATTTTATAGTGGAAGAAGTATATCTGCCACGGACTCTATATTTTACTGGTATTTTGGTATGATGACTGCTTCAGGAGACAGCATAGCAGAATATAAATATCCTA